>JACRBF010000061.1 GCA_016213175.1 Chlamydiia bacterium | reverse complement strand
GAGCTGTGTGAAAGCTGCCGAAAATCGTCGATCGGAAGTGGCATTGTATTGACTTAATACTACGCCACTTGCGATCGACGATTTTCGGCAGCTTTCACACAGCTCAAATATGAAGTTATTTATTGCGTTTGGTATGATTCAATTTCTCTCGCTTAAGAATAGGAAATTATTTACAATCCCCCCCACTATGGTGAAAATTCCAAATAGCCTTCTTTCGCTCGCCTCGCACCTCAAAAAACTGCCTGGAGTCGGCTCGCGTACAGCCGAACGATTCGCTTTCGAGCTCATCGATTGGTCTGCAGAAGAACTCCAAACACTCGGAGAATTGCTTAAGACGATTCGAGATACCGTTGTCCCGTGTTCTCTATGCGGCTGTCTTACCGATCGCGACGCGTGCCCTTTTTGCGGCTCTTCCGAACGCGATACGGCCCAGCTTTGCATCCTTGCATCTCCGAGAGACGTCTACGCTGTCGAAGCCACGCAATCGTTTAAAGGTCTATACCATGTTGTGGAGCACCTCCTCTCTCCTCTCGACGGGCGTCATGCCTCCTCTCTTCGATTAGACCGCATTGAAGATCGCATCGCCAAACACGCCATCACAGAGGTCATTATTGCCTTCGACTCTACTTTAGAAGGAGACACAACAGCTCTTTATCTGAAAAAACATCTCTCCCGCCTTCCAGTGACTGTCTCACGCCTAGCTTTTGGATTGCCCGTCGGAAGCAGCCTCGAGTATATCGACGGAGGAACCTTGACGCGCGCTCTATTAGGAAGGCAAATCCTCTGAGTTTGACTTATAGAGCCATGTTTCCTATAATTCGGCGATCCAACGCGCGGACAGACGCATGCAAAATCGATCCTGCACTTTTCTAAAGCCTCAAATCCTTCTCTCGATCCTATTCGCTTCCATGACAGGTCCGCTTGCCAGCATGGAACTCTATGATGACAAAAAAGTCTCTCATATTGAGATCGTCGTCGAATCAGCAGGGGCTGAACACATCGATCCGACCCCCATCCGAGCGCGGATGAAAACGCAGGAGGGAGACCCCTTCTCTCAGGCAACATTCGACAGCGATCTCAAAACACTGGCAGAAGAGTATGAACGGGTCGAGCCAACCATTCAGCTCAAAAATGGACAAATTTCCATCGAAATCCACGTCGCCCCCAAACCAGTGATTCACCAGATCCTCTGGGAAGGCAATACCCAATTCAAAACATCAACATTGCAGGACGAACTCGATATTCAGCCCAATACCTTATTCAACAGACACGCCTTTAATAAAGCATTCAATAAGGTCAAAGAATTCTATTTCAAAAAGGGATACTTCGAATCGCAACTTTCTTACTCTTTACAGCCGCTCCCAAACACCAATGAAGTGGATGTTCACATTGAAATCCACGAAGGAAACCCAGGATATATCAAAAAGATCGTTTTTTCCGGCTTTTCTAAAGCGGAAGAGGCAGAGCTGCAAGAGCAAATGTACTTAAAGAAGTATAACTTCATCCTCAGCTGGATCTCGGGTACAGGTATTTATCGCGATGAGGCTCTCGAGCAGGATCGAACCACCATCATTAACTTGCTGCAGAACGAAGGCTACGCCGATGCACGGGTCGATATCAAACACTATGAAGATCCCGATAGCGGCAAATTGATCATCGAAATCAACGCCGAAAGAGGGCAGCTCTATCATTTCGGCTCCATCCGATTCGAGGGCAATACACTGATCTCCACGGCGGAGATCGAGAAAAAAGTCCTCATCTCCGCAGGTGACGCCTTTTCCCCTGATAAGATGCGCGAGGCGAGCCAAGCCATTAAAGATCTCTATGGCCAAAAAGGGTATATCGATGCAAGCGTCCAATTCGAAGCGCATCTCCAAGAAAAGGAACCTGTTTTCGACATCGATTATGTCATTGAAGAGGGACAGCAATATAAAGTAGGCCTAGTTCACATCTTTGGCAATTTCTCTACTCAAAGCAATGTGATCCTCCGAGAATCGCTTCTTGTTCCTGGAGAAACGTTCGATTCAAGAAAGCTCAAAGCAACGCAGCAGAGGCTCGAAGGAGTCGGCTATTTCAAGAGCGTCAATGTCTACGCGGTACGCAATCCCGACGATGCTGACCTAGGCGATAACTACCGCGACGTCTATATCGAGGTCGAAGAGACCAGCACGGGCAATGTAAGCCTGTTTATGGGCTTTAGCTCTGTCGATGATGTATTCGGTGGGTTGGATTTAACGGAACGCAATTTCAGAATCGGAGGGATCGGGAAAGCGCTCACCGGGAAACTCTCCAGTCTCAGGGGCGGCGGCGAATACTTCCATGTGAGAGGAACCGTTGGTAAATCCCAAAATAACATTCTCATCTCCTGGATGAACCCTTACGTCAATGACACTCTTTGGCGCTTGGGAGTGGAACTCAGTCAGACATTCAGTACTTTGCAAGAAAATATGAATGTGAAGACCTACGGCGGATCGGTCTACACGAACTACCCTCTCTCCAATTTTTGGACCGCCGGTATGCGTCAGCGCCTGCGCCATTCCAATGACCATCTCACTCTTGACCCTATCGACAATTCCCTTCTTGCTCTCCAATCGGTACAGCATCAACGAGAACTCCTTGATCAGAAAGGACTTATTTCCGCATTCAGCGGTAACTTAAGTTACGACTCTACCGACAATCCCTACAAACCGCATCGCGGCTGGCGCTCCTACTTTGAAACAGAAATTGCAGGCGTTGGCGGTAATTACCAGTTTTTCAAGGTCAGCTACCTGAACACCCTCTATTTCTCTCTGTGGAAGAAAGGCACTTTGAAGTTTCGAGGCGATTTTAAATATATGATCCCCTTTGGAAAAACCGATAGGAACCACGTACCCTATAGTGAACGATTTTTCCTCGGCGGCGATAATACGGTGCGCGGTTATAAACCGTTCCTTCTAGGTCCCGTACTTAATCTCCAAGATTCAACGGGCGCCTTTCAAGCAACCGATACTCCGAAAGGGGGACTTTCATCGAGCCTTCTCTCTATGGAATATAATCAGGAAGTCATCAGTATTTTGGATGTCTTTGCCTTCGTCGACGTCGGCAGTGTTACGTTCGATTCTTTTGCAGCCAACCACATCCGTCCTACGACAGGCGTTGGAATCCGGATCGATATAGGCAATCGCACCCCAATCATGGTTGGATGGGGTATTCCACTTGTCAGGAAAGATCGGCATGATCATAAATGGCAGAAGGTCTTTTTCTCGATGGGTGGACAATTTTAACAAGTTCATTTAGGAGCATTTATGCGTAATCGTTTTCTCTCAGTAGCCCTTTTTTCTCTCGTAGCGGCTTCGGCTGTGGCCTCCGAATCTACGACCGGTTTCGTAAATTTTTCTAGCTGCGTTACCGATTCTAAGTACGGAAAAAAAGAACAAGAAAATATGGAAAATCTCCGCAAGCAGATGTCTTCTCTCATCGAGAATACAGAAAAAGAGCTGCGTGAAATCAGTGCAAAATTCGAAGATACCGAATACCTCGACACACTCTCTCCCAAAGCAGAAGAGGATTTGAAGGTCAAGCATCAAGCGCTCCAAGAGGATCTTGCCCGCTATCAGCAGCAATTCTATCAGGTGCTGAATCATGCCAACTACCAAATGGTTCAGAAGATGAGCAACGTCATTGCCGCCGCCTCTGAGAAAATCGCCGAAAAGAGCGATTTTTCCTGCATCGTCAATCGTGAAGCGTGCTTCTACATTAAGCCCAATCTCGATGTCACCGGTTCCGTCATCTCACAGATGGATCAATCGTTCGATGAAGAGGCAAAAATGAAAAAAATATCAGACAATAGTGGTGAAGCAGAGCAGATGCAATCGCTCGATGAGCTAACAGTGGATCAGGCTCGTTAATGCGAAGGCATTTTACCCTCGCCGAGTTGGCTGCCTATACGGCAGCCCAATTAGTAGGCAATTCCTCGGGAATCATCTCTGGCATCAATACGCTCGAAGAAGCATTGCCAGAAGACGCCTCCTTTCTCGCTAATCCGAAATACCTTGAGACGATGAAACGCTCCTCCGCAGGGGTAATCTGCGTAGCTCCAGGCATTCCTCTATCGGAAAAGAAGAATTACCTCATTTCCGATCATCCCTCGAGAACCTTCCAGCAGATTATAGAGTTATTAATCCCCAAATCCCAATCTGGATTTTTAGGAATCCATCCCACTGCAGTCATTCACAAAACAGCACAGATTGCAGAAGGGGTGCAAATCGGCCCTTACGTAGTCATCGATCGAGACGTCTCCATTGGGGAGGGAACGAGAATAGACGCCCACGCCTCAATTGGATATGAGACGTGCATCGGCTCTTTCTGCCATTTCTACCCTTCCTCCGTCGTAAGAGAGCGCTGTCAGATCGGTCATCGCGTGGTTCTGCAACCTGGGGCGATCATCGGTTCCTGCGGCTTTGGATTTGTCCCTGATGGACAAGGACACCATCAGAAATTGGAGCAGCTTGGCATTGTCATCCTCGAAGACGATGTGGAAGTGGGAGCGAACGCAACGATCGATCGGGCCCGTTTTAAAGCCACTGTAATACGCTGCGGCTCAAAGATCGACAACCTGTGTCAAATCGCCCACAACGTCGAGATCGGAGAGCACAATATCATCGTCGCCCAAACAGGCATTGCAGGATCTTCCAAAACAGGAAAACACGTTGTCTTAGGGGGGCAAGTAGGCATCGTAGGTCACGTGGCGCTAGGCGATCGGGTGATGATCGCAAGCAGGGGCGGCGTGAGTAAATCACTAAAAAGCGGTAAGTACCGCGGCAGCCCTGCTATCCCCATCAACGAATACCAGCGCCAAGAGGTACATGTTCGTAAAATCGAAGAATACTTCGAAAGGCTCAAAGTAGTAGAAAAACAACTCGAGGCAGTGCTATCGAAGTCGAGTTGAGTATGCGAAAACTGGTCTTTATACCAAACACAACAAATCACTTCCTATTTGCTACCTTTGGCATTATTTTCTTTTTTTATATTTCTCTGTCGGCACAACCAATCAAGCCCGGAGTAGAGCAACTCTTCGACCAACCCTATCTAGAGCTACTCGCTGAAAAAAGAGTGGGTCTCGTCACCAACCAGACAGGGGTAGATAGTCATTCCAATAGCACGATTACCCTCCTCCAACAACAGGCAAAATCGGGTCATTACACCGTCACGGCACTCTTCGGTCCCGAACACGGCCTATTCGGCATCGCCTACGCGGAAGAGTTCGTAAAAGATGAAGAACATTCAAGCCAAGTTCCTATCTACAGTTTGTATAATAAAAATCATCGTCCCACCAAGGAAATGTTAGAAAAAGTAGACGTTCTCATCTTCGATATTCAAGATATCGGCTGTAGATCGTACACCTATACGACAACCCTTTTTTATGTGATGGAAGAAGCGCAAAAGGCCGGTAAAACTGTGATCGTCTTAGACCGCCCCAATCCCATCAATGGCATAGTCGTCGACGGCCCCATGTTCGATGAGTCAAAACGTTCGATGGTAGGGCACATCAACATCCCCTATTGCCACGGGATGACGTTGGGGGAACTTGCCGTCTTTTTCAATGAGGAATATCAATTAGATTGCACGTTGCATGTGGTTCCTATGAAGGGTTGGAAACGTTCAATGAGTTTTGGTGATACGGGCCTTCCCTGGATACCCACTAGCCCTCAAATTCCCTTTTTCAATACCCCCTTATACTCCCCTATTACGGGCATTTTGGGAGAGCTGCATTGTGTCAATATCGGCATCGGATATACCCTTCCCTTTCAGGTAGTAGGAGCCTCATGGATCGACCCGGATCTACTTGCTAAGAAACTCAATGAGCAGGATCTTCCGGGAGTTCTTTTTTCTCCTATCCAATACCGCCCCTTTTTCGGATCGTGTGCCAATACAGTGTGTAAAGGAGTTTTGATCCACGTCATCGATCCGCTCCTCTATCAGCCTGTGACGGCTGGCTACGTGATCATGGGGATCTTGAAATCTCTCTATCCAGCCGAGTTTGCAAGAGGTCTTGAAAAGTCACTCAAAAAAAGAGAGATGTTTGGCAAAGTCAACGGGACGGATGAGATATTCAACCTCCTGAAAGAGGAAAAGTATGTAGCCTGGAAACTGAGAGGCTTCCACCAAGAGGAACGCAAGGCCTTTATGAAAAAGCGGGCTAAATACCTCAATCCCCTCTATTCAGATTAATAAAAGCGCCGGATTTTCGATATATTTCTGCACCGTTTTGAGAAACTTCGCAGCCTCTGCGCCATCGACAACGCGGTGATCTGCCGAAAGAACTAGGTTCATCCTCTTACCTACCACCACTTGTCCTTCTTTCACACAAGGCACCTCTTCGATGCCCCCCACCGCCAAAATACACGATTGCGGAGGATTAATGATCGCACAAAAATCGCTCACACCAAACATTCCCAAATTCGAAATGGTAAATGAGCCCCCTTTATATTCCTCAGGCTGCAATTTCCCCACTTTAGCACGAGCGGCAAGTTCCTTGATCTCGGTAGAAATTTCTCCCAGATTTTTATAATCGGCATGGCGAAGGATCGGCGTAATGAGTCCCGTTTCAACCGTAACTGCAACAGAGATATCGATCGTTTTAAAGAGAAGAATCGATTGATGCGCCGCATGGAACCCGCTATTGACATACGGGTGTTCGCGGAGTGCCAGAGCGCAGGCTCTAATGATGAAATCATTGACAGTCACCTTAAGCCCGCCCGCTTTGAGCTGCTTGCGCGCCCCCGCAAGAAACTCTGCATCGACCTGTTGTCGTACATAAATATGCGGAATGAAGGTTTTCGCCTGAGAGAGCCTCTCAGCGATCACCTTGCGCATTGGAGAGAGGGCAATCTCTTCATAAGTGCCAGGAAGAACTGCAGGGACGCCTCTTCTCCCAAAAGTTGCAGGTAAATCAGGCAAACCAAGATCGAGATCTCTGCTCGAAATCCGCCCCTGAGGCCCTGTCCCTTTCACAGTCGTTAAATCGATCCCCTTCTCTTTGGCTAATTTTTTGGCAAGTGGGGATGCTCTGCTGCGGGACTCTGCCTCTTTTGTAGGAAACGCAAATTCGTAATGGGTTAAGGGGGATTCGGGCGCAAAGCCGGGCGTCTGCATGGCAGGCGCAGACATCGGGCGCTGCATCTCCCCTTGAGTCAGGATCTCCGTTTTCTCTTTCGTTGGCATAGCTGGTAAAATCCCCTCTGGTACGTATCCTTCGATACTCTCCGCCGCTTTTTCTGTAAATATGGCAATGGGTTGGTTCACGACGGCCCCCTTCCCTTCCCGCACAAGAATCTTACGTAAATAGCCACCGTCCAAAGCGTTATATTCGATCGTCGCTTTATCAGTCGCCACTTCTACAAGGAGGTCTCCCGCATGCACCTGGTCACCCTCTTTTTTATGCCATTTCGCAATCGTTCCCTCTTCCATGGTGGGAGACAGCTTAGGCATGGTGACAGTAAAGGGCATAGAGTTACCTCGCTAGATAGATAGCAGTATGATTGATTTTAAAAACTAACGCAACACTTCCCGAACAGCGGCTAAGATCCGCTCTGGGTTGGGAAGAGTTTCCCATTCGAGCACTTTGGAGTAAGGCATAGGGGTTTCTCTTTGGCAAACCCGCATTAAAGGAGCATCGAGATCGTCGAAGCAGTGCTGCTGGATTTGAAATCCAAGTTCAGAAGAGATCCCTGCAAAAAGGTGCCCCTCCTCAATGAGGACACAGCGATGCGTCTTACGTACCGATGCGGAAACCGTTGCGATATCGAGGGGCTTGATTGTCCTCAAATCGATGATCTCCACAGAGACACCTTTTCTCGCCAACACGTCGGCAGCTTCCCTGCAAAATTTCAACATCCGGCAATAGGAAATCAGCGTCACATCCTTGCCCTCTCGATCTAGTCTTGCTTTCCCGATAGGCACTAAATATTCCTCGGTGGGGATCTCCATCTTGTCCCCGTATTCCAGCTCATTTTCCAAAAAAAGTACGGGATTATTCGCGCGAATCGCCGATTTCAAAAGCCCCTTCGCATCGTACGCATTGCTAGGAGAGAGAATGATAAAGCCTGGTAAATTGCCATAAATTGCCTCAACGCAGTGAGAGTGTTGGCATGACACTTGCGCTGCTGCACCATTCGGACCGCGAAAGACAACAGGGACATGAAATCGTCCGCCCGACATGTAATAAGCTTTGCAGGCATTCGAAATCAGCTGGTCTGCAGCCACAAAGGAGAAATTCCAACTCATGAACTCCACGATCGGTTTGAGTCCCGTTTGCGCAGCGCCGATCGCAAGTCCTACAAAGCCGTTTTCGGAAATAGGGGTATCGATCACCCGTTCAGGACCCCATTTGGCAAGCATCCCCTTGGTCACTTTATAAGCACCGTTATACTCTGCTACCTCTTCTCCGATGATAAAGACACGCGCATCACGGGCCATCTCTTCATCCATTGCTTGGCGCAGCGCCTCGCGGATTTCAACAATCTGATTTTCCATTAGAGTCCCTCCCTGGGAGCAAAGACCCCCTCTTCTAAGACAATAGGAGCTGGAAGAGGACTCTCCTCTGCAAATTGCATCGCCGCAATCGCAATTTCTCGTTGCTGCTTATCTAATTCTTGATACGCCCCTTCTGTCAAAATCCCCTGCTGGATCAAAATATTTTTAAATTGAACCAACGGATCTTTCTCAATGAGCTCTTTCAGCTCTTCTTTAGACCGGTATAATCCAGGATCGGAAATCGAATGCCCCCTCAACCTTTCAGCTACGACCTCGATCAAGATAGGCTTTGAATCTGCAAGACAATGGTGCAAAGCGTCTTTGAATCCTGTGTAGCAATTGAAAAAATCGAGCCCGTTCAGGGTATACGAGCGGATGCCGTAGCTTTTGGCAAAATGCTCCCCGATAGGTTTAACACAAACAGCTCTTTGTGCGGCGGTTCCCATACCCCATTGATTATTCTCAATCACATAAATGCAGGGTAAATTCCATAGAGTCGCGAGATTCAAAGATTCGTGGAAGGCCCCCTGTACGGTAGCCCCTTCCCCTAAAAAGCAAAATGAGACTAACTCTTTCTGTTTCAAGTACTTGATCGAAAAAGCAGCTCCCGTCGCAATGGGCACGTGCCCGCCCACGATAGCAAGTCCTCCAAGGAGACGATCCGCGTACATGTGCATCGAGCCGCCTCTTCCCATGGCAAGCCCGGTCGATTTGCCGTAGAGTTCCGCCATCATCGCATTGGGGGTCGCCCCCAGCAAAAGCGCAAGCGCATGACATCTGTAAGTTGTTGTAAACCAATGCCTTACACCGCACGCCTCAATGCAGGCGGTTTGAATCGCCTCTTGTCCTGCATAGGAATGGTAAAATCCCCCTACCTTGCCCTGGCCGTACGCCGCCTCCCCTCTCTGCTCAAAATTGCGGATGAGAAGCATCTTGCGGAGCACTTCTAGAAGACAGGTTGCACCGAGAAACGCGATCTCCTTCGCCCTGTCATTCGGAAAAAAATGGTAAAGCTCTTCCTGCATAGCACCCGCTACTCTTAAGGGTAATCTAGTTTCTGAGGGTTGTCAATTCTTAGAAGCCAACTATCCGCCGCCCATCATAGGAAGGCCGGAACCGTGGTTCGGAACGATATGGGGGTTATTTGTAACAGGCACAGCATGAAGATCTTCATCATCATTATAGGTCTGAAAGCATCCCGAAAGAACGAGCAGGGCTAGAACAATCCAGCGATTCATGCGATAAGCTCCGATGTAAGGTCCAAACCAGTATAGGAAGAAAGCGAGAAAAATTGAAGAAAAAGTCCGAATCGGTTTAGATGGCAATCACCTTTATGAAAAAAACGGCTATTTATTACGATACGGAAACTACAGGAACACGCCCGGGGAAGGATCGGGTCATAGAAATCGCTGCCCTTGATCCCGCAAGGGGAAGAGAATTCTGCACCTTCATTCAACCAGAAATGCTGATTCCTCCGGAGGCGACAGCCATCCACGGCATCTCTAATGAGATGGTGTCGAATGCCCCCCTGATTAAGGACGCCCTTGCCTCTTTTGTCGATTTTTGTTCAGGAGATACTGTGTTAATTGCCCACAACAATGACGCCTTCGACAAGCTCTTTCTTGACGCTGAATTTCAACGCGCTCAACTCTCAATGCCTGCGTGGCCATTCATCGATAGTCTGAAATGGTCCCGCAAATACCGAAACGACTTACCACGCCACAGCCTCCAGTTCTTAAGAGAGGTCTATGGAATTGCCGCCAATCAGGCCCACCGTGCGCTGGACGATTGTGCGATCCTCCATCAAGTCTTCAGCAGAATGATCGATGATCTCCCTTTGGAAACTGTCCTAGACCTTCTCTCAAAACAATTGAAAATCGTTCGTATGCCTTTTGGAAAATACTCGGGTAAACTGCTGAAGGAAGTACCCAAAGATTACTTTTCTTGGTTAGAGGGCAGCGGCGCACTGGAAAAGCAGGAAAACAAGCCCCTTAAAGAGGCATTAAAAGAATTGGGAGTCCTCGCTTGAATATTGCCATCATCGGCTGCGGCTACATTGGCTCTGAAACGGCCGCACTTTGGAAAAATCAAGGCCATTTTGTAACCGCTACAACGAGACGCTCCGAACGGCTCAATGACCTCTCCAAATGCGCGCAAAAAACGGCAATCCTCAAGGGCGATGACCCTGAGCTGCTCGCGCCGCTAATCGCCAATCATGAAGCGATCTTGGTTTCTATCGCCGCAGATTCTCCAGACCAATATGAATCTGCCTATCTGCACACAGCCCAAACATTTCGGCATTTAAGCCTCGAAATGAATATGCCAAGACACCTGATTTATACAAGCAGCACCTCCGTGTATGGAGATCAGCGCGGCCTTTGGGTCGATGAAACAAGCCCCCTTTCAGACCAAGACCCACAAACAGCCATTCTCATCGAGACAGAAAAAACCTATCTTTCCCTTGCAGAACTAGGATGGAACATCTGCATTTTGCGACTTGCAGAGATTTATGGTCCCGGACGAGAGCTCTCTAAGAGAGTGCGCGGATTACAAGATCAAGCCCTTTCCGGCTCTGGGGAGCGCTATACAAATATGATCCACAAAACCGATTGTGCACTCGCGATCGACTACGCCCTCAAGCATGACTTGGAAGGGATCTTCAATCTCGCCGATGACGATCACCCCACCCGCAAAGAATTGTACGATCAGATCGCGCATCAATTCCATTACCGCACCCCTACTTGGGATCACCATTTACCAGTCATGCATAGCAGCAATAAACGAGTATCGAACCACAAGATCAAGGCCGCAGGTTTTTCTCTGCGCTATCCTCATCGCGTTTTGGAATAGGGTCATCTTCAGAAAATCCCATAGGGATTCCATTGTTGAATGTGAATCAGAAGCTGCGATAGCTTTATCTCTCCTTCTGTAAACGGACGCACGAGGGCAGCTTCTCTCTCGGCGCTTGTAGGATGAAGCCGATGCTGGAGCTGTCTTTGGAGCGCATCACCCAAAAAGTCATTAAAGCTGTGCTCTTCCGTGAGAATGCGGCTCAATTTTTTAAATCCGCTGGCAGTTTCTGGATCTTGGAGAGCTAAGCCTAAGGACATGGCGATGGAAATCCATTCCTTTTTCCCTTGAAAATAGGTCTCATCGACCCATGCGCCTTCTTGGAGAGGAAGAGTATATAAAAAAGCGTCTGCCATCGCCCGAAATACTTTGATAGCGCCTTTATACGCTCCGATCCGGTTTTCTGCGAGGGCAACTAAGTCCTTGAGGAAATAACGGGCGTGTTCCCTACCGTCATAAAAAAAGACTTTATTGTGAGATACGACTTCGGAAAACGATTGATTGCCCCGAATACCGACAAACTCTTCGCTCAATTGAATTAGACGCCGAAAGTCCTCCGCAAGGAGTCCTTCAGGGCAAAAGATCCGCATCGCCTTTGTCTCTGTTCCTTTCGCAAAGGAGACGTATTTTCCCTGGTAATAAAGTGCAAGCGCGACTCCTTCTATTTCTAAAACGGGACGGCCTGCTCGCATTTGCGCATCGATATAATGTAAAAGCCAGCCCACATCAGGCACGCATAGATCGAGCCCCTTCTGCTCATTCTCGTGCGCCTTGATCAGCGCATGTAGATAGATAGCGCCCCCGATAGGACTCGATAAATAAGCTAGATAAAACCTATTCTCTTCCCGATACCGGGCCATCGCTGTGTGATCTGGCTCGGTAGTGCCAAAGAGCCATTGCAGCATCTGCTCATTTTTGATACTGGCGAAACTAGGAATCTGTTCGGTGGGAGTCTCGCGAATGAGGATCCCTTTTTCAAGAAAATGGAGTCCCATTGAACAATTACCAGAACAGGGGTGATACCATTTTGATTCTACAAACCCATATTCTCCAATAGAGAGCCATTGAGGCGTAGGACGCGAAAAGGCAATATTGCTTACAGCCTCTTGTAAAGCGGAAAAATCGGGGAAAAACGTGGGACTGTGCAAGATGATGTCAGAGGTGCGTAAAATCTCTAAAGATTCCCGATCTATGAGCGCCAGTTTGGCTTCTTTGTCGTAAAAGACAAGGTGGGTTTTACAGCTCTTTGGAGTTGGAGGGGCAGAGAAGCGTTGGGGAAAGAGGACAACCCAGCTCAGCTCCCAATCTGGAAAGCGTTTTTTTAACAGCTCGATCATCTCAAAGGCTGCAATATAATCTCCCCAACCATCGCCGATCACCCAGGTCAATAGGGTCAATTTTGCCGATGTGAAGAGGGAGGGTCTTTCGTACCTGCGAAAGAGGATTTTTTCAATGGCAAGCCGCTTCAGGGTTGGTAAGTGGGTAAAATGCTCTTTAATCCGAAAGTCAGCCGGATAATCTCTACGAAAATAGCGGGGCAACCCTCGGTACATGCGGGGAATAGCCCCTCCCCCCGCCTTCGGAGAGAACGTGTGCAGCAATTGTTTTTCGAGATGAATCGAACCGCGCCCGCTGAGCGCTGAGTGATATTGTTCAATAATATCGCCGAAAGGGATGCGCGGATCATTGAAGGCCCCCTGCAGTTTTTTCAATTCGGAATCGAAAGCAGATCCTGCCATCTCTCCCTTGCCCCGCATCTCTACGTCCCGTTTTAGAAACGCAAATAACTCGGAATGGAAAGGGCTGAGGTGTTGAGACATCTTCCTACCTGACAGTGGACTCTGGGGATAGGGAGATAATTCATTCTATGAGGCAATGTCAATAGATTTTTTACAAGCAGGCAGAGGCTTCAGTATGATGGTAGACATCCCAAAGAAGACGGAACGGAAGACAGGTTTCTAGAAGCTGCGCTAGCGTACCGTCGCCGATCTTGCGCCCCCTTTCTAAGAAAATGATCCGATCGGCATGTTCAATCGTCGAAAGGCGATGGGCAATGAGGATTTGAGTCACTTCGCCTTGTAGTTTTCGGATCGCTTGTTTGATGTGCGCCTCTGAAATCGCATCGAGAGAAGAGGTCGCCTCGTCCATGATGAGAATCGGAGCCTTTTTCACAAGCGCCCTCGCAATAGCAAGTCGTTGCTGCTGACCTCCAGAAAGGGATTTGCCCATTTCGGCAAGCATTGTGTCGTAACCCCGAGGGAGCTTGTCGATAAATTCATGCGCAAAGGCCTTTTGAGACGCATCCAAGATCTCTTGTTTGGAAAAGTTTCTTCCAAACGAGATATTTTCAGCGACTGTATCGAAGAAAAGGAAGGGGCGCTGCGGCACAAAGGCGATCTGTTCTCGCAAAGACTGCTGCGTCAACGTATGGATCGGCACGCCATCAATGCGAATCTCCCCTTTCTGAATCTCATAGAGTCTTGGCAAGAGCTGTACCAGCGTCGATTTACCCGCACCCGTAGAACCTACGAGCGCCACAACCTCGCCCCGTTTAATGGTCAAACTGAGATCCCGGATCACCCACTCATCATGATACTTAAACCAGACATGATCGAACTCGATCAAATGTTTAAAACCAGTCAGAGTGATCGCTCCTTCTAGATCCTGGATCTGTGGTTTTAAATTCAATACTTCAAACATCCTTTCTGCAGCGACGGCTCCTTTCTGTATGTTGGCGTTTTCCTCGGCAAATTTCTTCACAGGTTCGTAGAACATATGGAGCAACCCACAGAACATGAGGAGCTGTCCCACAGTCATCCGCAGCGTGTAGAGGCCAAAGAGGACAACGACCGCTAAACAGCAGGTGGCGACCATGTGGAGGAGCGGCCTGGTCAACAGGCCATACTTGGCGCTTTTACTCTCTAATACCGCCATTTGGTCGTTTTGCTCTTTGTATTTACGCAAAGAAAACGCCTCCATAGCAAAGATCTTGACCGTCTGAATCCCCGCTAAAAAATCGAGCAGAACTGAGGCGAATGTCTCTTGATTTTTTTGCAATTGACGGGTGATGCGCTTCACCTTGCGCGTCAGAAAAATCACGGGGAAAATGATGAGGGGCAATCCCAAAAAGATGATGAGCGAGAGCTGCCAGGAAAGGTAGAAACAGGCGCACAGGGTCGAGATGATGGTAAAGGGGGTCTGCAGATAATTCGTAAGGCAGGAATTGAGCGATGAGGAGATTTGCCCTGCGTCCCCCACTGCACGAGAGGAGAGGCTGCCGAGATTTTGTTCTTGGTAAAAACTCATGGGCAGCGACTGGATGTGCTCGAAATACTGCTGCCGTAAATCGCGCGTAATTCGAATCGAAAGGATCTGCGTCATGTATCTGGCGGAAAATAGAGAGGCGGCCTTGAAGAGCGCCACCATGGCGAGGAGAACCACTAGCATCGAGAAATTTTTTTCGACGTCGAAACGGGAAGAAACTTGGTGCATCATCCAGCTTAACGGATTAGCTCCTTTCTTTTGCGCCATGTAGAGGGTAGCGTCTCTTTTCGTGATGACCCCATCGCCATTAGAGTCGATCTCATGCCACCGCTTATGCACCTCTTTGAGACTGATTCTCTCTTTAACCTTTTTCCCATCAGGACTGAAAAGGGAGAAGAAGTCGGCACCGGAATTAGCCATCAGTCCGACAGAAAACATCTCGCACTGCGTTGCAATGGTCAAACAAAGCAAGGTGAAAAAAGTAAGAATGGCTAGGGTAAGGTGACGGCTGTTTCTCAGCGCCGCCTGTAGAAGCAATTTCATAAAACGTTTATTAGACCTCTTGCGTAAGAACCTATCCGAATAAAAAGTTTCTGTCGATTTTTCGGTTCTTTTGAGCCAATTTTTGATCGAAAAACTGGGGGCAATATACCATTGTCGATATTGCCCCCAGTTTTTCGATCAAAAATTGGCCAAAATAATCCAAAAACT
>JACRBF010000055.1 GCA_016213175.1 Chlamydiia bacterium | reverse complement strand
TATATACCCAAGTGATTTCAGAGGTTTGTTTTTGACTACGTCAGCTTGGCAGCAAATTTTTTTTTCTCGTGCGCCTTGCTTCTCGGCAAGGGTCGCTCGCTCTAGAACAAAAAAATTTGCGCCGCCTTCTTGTCAAATTCCCAAGTTTTGAAATCATTTTGATAGATCTCTGATTAAAATCATCTCTGGGTCGATGAAAATTTTTCCATGCCCATGCAAGGTCATTGAGGCGTGTAGGGGCACATGTTCGCAGCAGGTGGGATGACGAAAACCTTCCGGATGTTCTTCTGCCATATTTTCTACGAAGATGATGGGAATTGATTTGTGCTTGAGGCGCGATGTTTTCTGGAGACCGAGTTGACGGAGGTATTCATCGAGTTGAGGATGGGAAGATCCCCAGGTTTTATGAAGAATGCGGGTATAATACTCTTGTAAATCACGGGTAACAGTTCCCGAATAATGAAAGGGAAGAATGCTTGCCGTTTTGTAGATGGCCAGTCCCCCAAAGGCCGAAAATACAGGGATCAGACCCCTCTCTTTCGAGGGGAAAAAAACGGGAGTTTTCATCACTTGCGTGCGCCACCACTCCCCTAACAGCTCAGGGCCAAAAGGTCTTTTGGTGTCTCGGTGTGCATAGCGATCATAGTAGGCGCCATTAGGATCAATACCATTTGCCGCTATGCAGTCCCAATCTCCGCCCCGTTCGATCGTTTGTACAATACGCTCTATTGGCCAAGGGGTTGAAAAATCGAGATCAACTATGACAAAGTACTTAAAATCTGCGTACTTGGGGGCTCTGGCAAGGGATAACACAGCGTTGCGCGCTCTTGAGATTCGTTCCGTACGCGAGGGGGGAAGCTTTTGCACTGTTTCGCTGACAAAGACGACATGGGGATTGTCTTTGACCCACTGTGAAAATAAGGGGGCTGTATTGTCGGTCGAATTATTTTCGTAAATGAGCACGGCATAGTCTGCGAAGCGGTTTCCCAGGCTTTGCGCATTGCGGATGACATTTGAGACGGTATTTGCCGTATTGCGGCAGACGCCGCCAATGAGAATTTTTTCTTTACGAGCATGAACTTTTTTATAGGATGGATTAAAGGTGATCTGACTTCCCGTGATGCGCACACTCCCCTTTTTCTTCTGGTAATGGGTAGGGGTGATTTCAACCGCGTATTCGGATAGTTTGGAGGCTACGAAAGAGAAATTGGAGTCGCTGCGGATAAGGCAATCAAAACGGGGAATAGAGAAAAAATCGTCGAATGTGTGATCGGCAGTATCCGTTCTGCATTCCCATTGGATGTTTTTTAGCGGAAGCGCCTGCTTGTAGCGTTGAAGCATTTGTTGCGGAGCTAAATCGTCAGTCATGAGAAATACATAGAGGGGCTGTCCTCGGAAGAGACGGGATATACGTCTAATTTGCTCGATATAGTAGCGGTCAGGAAGAAACTTAAGAGGATGCAAGGGTTGTGCGGAATAGGAATCGACAGCGCCCGTACGCCGGATGTGTACGCAAAGGGAGATCCTATCTGGAGGCAGGGGAATCGGAGTGTGTCCTTGGGTAGGTGCTAGCGACGCAGTAATGATCTCTCTAAATTTTGGATCTTCCCAATCCACTGTAAACGGAGGGCTTGGATCTTTAATGGATGGTTCTGGAAAATAGGGAATTTCGTGGATGTTGTATACAGAATCGATATGAATTTGGTGCGAGAAGGCAAACTCTTCTGCCATAGGGAACGGTTTAAATACGAGGGGCATCTGTTCTTGGTAAGAGATCCATTGAGCGTGTAGATAGGCTAGAAGATTGTCCCCTAAGCGGCCTCCGCTAAATCCGTACGTTACGGCGTCCCCTGGCGTCATTTTTTTGGGGGGCGCCAGGCGCTTTTGGGGGAGATTCCAAGAAGTAGCGTAGCCCGTTTGAGGAGAAAAGGAGATCTTGCCGCTTTTACCTGCGTGATAAAGAGCAGCGAGGCTCCGGTCGATTTTGCGAGAATAAAAAACGCCCGCCTCCGTAAGGAAGGCTGAGCGCTCTAGCTCGCATTTGGCAAAAAGGGCCGCCAAGGCGCAAGCTCCGAGAAGACAATAGATCCAAAGCTTCATAACAGCCAAAGATTCTAACAAAGGTGCGATAAAAAATGGAATATGGCACGCTTGGGAGGATGCGATTGCTTGGGAGATAGGCGATGTCTGAAGGGGAATTCACAGAAAGCCAGAGTAAAATCCTGGAACGCTTTGTCACGAATACCTCAGAAAACGTGTTTGTTTTGCGCAATTTGCCGGAGGTGATTAAGGGGGCCCTTTTTTCGCGCTATTCTCGCTCGACGCTCGGCTTACGGGCTCTTTTGTTGAAAGAATTTATCCTCAATGAGGATATGGCTTTTGCCTCGATTGCAGCCGCTAGCGATCATCAGACTGACGAGCAGTTAACGGCGATCCAAAAAGCGCAAAATTTTTATGACCGAATCCTCGACGGATATGGGGACGATTCGATTGGCGAGCTTGGTAGCGCGCATCTTGCGGTAGAAAATATTTCTATGCTTGCCGCCAAAGCGATTGAAGATTGCCGTATCGGGGGCTCTCCTTTAGAAAAATCTACCCGCTATATCTACTTCGATCAAAAAGTGGCGGGAGAGTATCTCTTTTATCGTGAACCGATTTTGATGACCTCTGCCTATCGAGATCTTTTCGTAGATACCTGTAATTTTTTATTCGACACATACGGGAAATTGATTCCGCAGCTGACAGCTCGCATTGAACAGGGCTTTCCTAAAGATCCAGCTATTTCTAAAGGAGCCTACACGGCTGCTTTACGGGCCAAGGTGCTCGATTGTTTGCGCGGCCTATTGCCGGCAAGCGCCATGACGAACATGGGCGTGTTGGGCAATGGCAGGTTTTTCGAAGGGCTGATTCAGAAGCTTAATTGTCATAATTTGGCAGAAATGCAGGAAATAGGGAAAAAGTCTCATCAAGAGCTTTCCAAAGTGATCCCTTCTTTCGTTCGAAGATCGGATCCGACGCATAGACACTATCAGGCGTTTGCGCAATTTCTTGAAACGATGCAAGCGGAGATCCGGTCTTTTGCTGAAAAACATGCACAAGATATTTCCCAAATGTTTCAGCCAGGAGTGCGTCTCATCGAATACGATAAGGAAGCCGTCTATAAGGTAGCTGGAGCATTGTTGTTTCAAAATACCCAGGGTAGTCTTCAGGAATTGCAGGCATATTGCCGCACTCTTTCGGAGGAAGAGATTGCTCTGCTCTTAGAAACGGGGTGTTCGCCCAGAGAAAATCGACGGCATAAATCGCCGAGAGCCTTGGAGCTTGCCAATTTTACCTTTGAGATTCTCGCTGATTTCGGCGCTTACCGCGATTTGCATAGGCACCGTTTGCTGACGCAGGAAAGGCAGAGTCTGACCTGCAATTATGGCTACTTTACTCCTCAGGAGATTGTTGGGACGGAAATGGAGCAAGCGTATGTGGAGGCTATGGAGAGAGGGAAGGCAGCCTATGATGTCATTGCAGCGGAACTTCCTGAAGAATCTCAGTATGTCGTCCCCATGGCCTACAATGTCCACTGGTATTTTCACGTCAATCTCAGGGGGCTCCAGTGGCTTTGCGAACTTCGTTCGCAACCGGCAGGGCACCCCACCTACCGTTACATCGCACAGGAGATGGCCCGTCAGGTCAGTCTGGCTTTGCCCCCTTTTGAACGGTTCTTTAAATTCGTCGATTTCGAGGGCTATGAGCTCGGACGTTTAGGAGCCGAGATTCGGCACGAAGAAAAACAGAAAGTCGACAGAAACCAAATCCGTTAACAGTCTCTTAACCTCGTTTTTTATTCGGATAGGTTCAGGTATATACCGAACGTGATTCAATAACCGGTATTATACCAAACGCAACAAGTAACTTCATATTTGAACGTGTCAAAGCGCCGAAAATCGTCGAT
>JACRBF010000056.1 GCA_016213175.1 Chlamydiia bacterium | reverse complement strand
CTTTTTTGCAGATAAGGTGCATCGACTCCGGCGACTATTGACACAACGGATCAACGACAACTTTCAAATTATTCAGTTGAATCCAATCCAATTAGGTTGAATGAATTTTGGGTGCACCTCAAGTGGAAGCACTATATACCGCACGTGAGTTCAAAATGCAGCGTGGCCGGGGAACCTAGGGAAGGGGATCACATCGCGGATATTTTCCATGCCAGTGGCGAAGAGGACAAGCCTTTCGAAACCGAGGCCAAAGCCTGCGTGGGGGACAGAGCCATATTCGCGCAGCTCTAAGTACCACCAGTAATCTTCTCTTTTGAGTTTGAAATCGATGATTTTTTTCTCGAGGACATCGAGTCGCTCTTCGCGCTGCGAGCCGCCGATGATTTCGCCGATTTTTGGAACGAGGATGTCCATAGCGGCAACTGTTTTGCCGTCTGTGTTTTCACGCATATAGAACGATTTGATTGCGGCAGGATAGTCGGTGAGGATGACGGGCTTTTTGCAGTACTCCTCCGCAAGAAAGCGTTCGTGTTCGGATTGGAGATCGGTGCCCCAATCCACGGGAAATTCGAACTGTTTAGGTGCTTTTTTGAGGATGTCGATGGCCTGGGTATAGGGGATATGGGCGAAGGGGGCGGAGACGACATTCTGGAGGCGTTGGATGAGACCTTTTTCAATGAATTGGTCGAAGAATTCGAGATCTTCTCGGCACTGTTCCAAGACGTGGCGGACGCAGAATTTGAGATAGTTTTCTGCGCACTCCATGTCTGCTTTGAGATCGGCAAAGGACATCTCAGGTTCGATCATCCAAAATTCGGCGAGATGGCGCGATGTATGGGAGTTTTCAGCGCGGAAGGTGGGGCCGAAAGTGTATATATCGGAAAGGGCGCTTGCGAGGATCTCTCCTTCGAGCTGCCCCGAGACGGTGAGATAGGTAGGTTTGCCGAAAAAGTCTTTAGAGAGGTCTTTGGAATCGTCCAGAGTGGTGATGCGGAACATTTCCCCGCCGCCTTCGCAGTCGGAGCCAGTGATGATTGGTGTTTGGACGTAGAGAAAACTTTTGGACTGGAAAAAGAGGTGGGTGGCAAAGGCAAGCGCATTGCGGACGCGGAGCACAGCGCCTTGCGTGTTCGTGCGAGGGCGTAGATGGGCAATCGTACGTAAAAACTCGAAGGAGTGGCGTTTTTTTTGCAGGGGATAACGAACGGGATCGCAAGAACCTAAGATGCGTAGCGAGGCTGCTTTTAATTCAAGTGCCTGGTTTTTTCCGGGACTCTCAACGAGCGTGCCGGAAACGGTGAGGGAGGCGCCTGTGGAAAGCTCAGGGAGAAGAGAGGCGTAGCTGGGAAGAGAGGCATCAACGATCACCTGTAAATTAGCGAGTGTCGATCCATCATTCAGTTCAATGAAGGCAAAGGATTTTTGATCGCGTACCGTCCGTATCCAGCCGGCAACGTGAGCATCTTTCCCGATGAGAGATGAGGGGTCTTTAGCATGGAGGATCTCTTTAATCTTGATTCTCATGGCTTTTCTGCAAATGTTTTGAGGAGAGCGATCTCTTTTTTCCAACCGACAGGCCCCTCAGGGGTTTCTAGATATTTAGGGAGATGGCGCGTTTTGGGAGAGTGCATGACAAAACGAAATGATTCTAGTCCTATTTTCCCCTCACCGATCGGGGCATGCCGGTCGACTCTAGTGCCGAGCTCTTTTTGAGAGTCGTTTAGGTGGAAGGCATAGAGATGGGAGAGGCCGATGACTTCGTCGAATTCCTTCAGCGTCTTTTTCCAGCCCTCTTCCGTGCGGATATCATAACCTGCGGCAAAAATGTGGCAGGTGTCGATACAAATGCCGATGGGAATTTTACGATGCACAGGTTGAAGGATAGCTGCCAGGTGCTCAAACTTGTGCCCCACGCTGGTGCCTTGACCAGCTGTGGCTTCCAGGAGAATGCGCGTTTTTCCTTGGTGCAGGAGTTCTTCGTATCCCAGGAGGCTTTCCACGATGGTTTCGATGCAGTGTGCCTCGTTTTTATCGGTGGCAGCTCCTGGATGGAAGTTGAGATAGGGGATTTTGAGGAGGTGGCATCGTTCGATTTCTCTTTGAAAGGCTTGGCGGCTTTTATGCAGGAGCTCTTCATTGGGAGAGCCAAGATTGATGAGGTAGCTGTCATGGCTCATGACCTCGCCGATCCCTGTTTCTTCAAGAGCTTTTTCCCAAAGGCGTAACTCTTCCGCATCGATTTCGCGGCCATGCCACTGTTTTTGGTTGCTCGTAAATAGCTGAATGGTTGAGGCTCCGATCTCTTTTCCCTCATAGAGGGCATTGTAAGAGCCTCCTGCTGCAGATGTGTGAGCGCCGATCCAAATACGTTGTGTCATAGGGGAATAATGGTACACAATCTCTCAGAGAGTGTCTATACTAAACGTGATTCAAGAATTGGGATTTCGGCTGTGTCAAAGCCTCTAGGTTCAACGATCGTAAGTAGCCCCTATATTTTTAATATTGGGCAACTTACGTTCGTTGAACCTAGAGCGCTTTTCCGTCAGCCCAAATCCGATTATTGAATCACGTTCGGTATATATACAATGCAAAGAGGCTAATGGATACCCATCGCTCGATCCTCAGATCTGCAAGGCGTTTTTTAGGCGGGACGGTGCTGAGTCGTATTAGCGGGCTGGGCCGTGATATGACGATGGCCTTTTGCTTTGGGAGCGCGCCTGAGGTGGCGGCCTTCATGGTAGCCTACCGATTGGCCAATCTCTTTCGTAGGCTTTTGGGAGAGGGGAATCTGCAGTCGGGATTCGTTCCCCAGTTTGAAGAACTTCGGAACAAAAATCCCAAAGAGGCGTTTCTCTTCTACCGAGATAGTGCGTTTTCTCTTCTAGCGCTTTTGATAGGGATCGTATTGGTTTTCGAGGCCATTTTGGGCTTTGTCGCCTTGCAGCTGACGGACGGATGGAGAGAAATTGCGATCCTTACAATGTGGATGGCGCCAGGACTGATTTTCATTTGTCTTTCAGCGCTAAACGGGGCGCTGTTACAATGTCAAGAAGAGTACTTTATCCCAGCAAGCGCGCCTGTTCTATTTAATATCGTTTGGATTCTCGCGGCTTTTTTTGCGTATAAGTATTCACCAGGAGAGGCGGTTCGATCCTTAAGTATTGGCGTGACTCTTGCTTTCGTAGGGCAGTGGTTGATAACGGCGTTTCGGGCTAGGCAAGAAACGAGAGAGCATATTGCCTGGAAAGAGTGGCTCGCCCCTCGCCTGTTCTCCGCAGAGTGGCACCGTTTGGTGCGTCCGATGGTTCTAGGAATCTCGGGTGTGAGTGCAGTACAGCTCAATAGCGCGCTCGATGCCCTTTTTGCCCGTTTTGCCGATCTATCAGGCCCCGCTTTTCTGTGGTATGCGATCCGCATTCAACAACTCCCGCTTGCCTTTTTTGGCATCGCCTTTGCAGGAGCGCTTCTTCCTCCTTTGTCTCGTGCTATACGGGAGGGGGCTATAGAGCGTTATAGCACGCTGCTCGCCTCTTCTTTACGTCAAAGCGCAGCTCTTTTAGTGCCTTGCACGTTCGGCCTGTTCGTACTGGGCGCGTCCGGTCTCAATCTTCTTTACGGTAGGGGGGATTTTTCTTCGGCAGATTTGCGCGAGACTCTGCTCTGTCTTTGGGGGTATGGCTTAGGGCTCATTCCCGCCGTTTTTGTTCTGCTGTTTGCCACGGGATTTTATTCTAAAAAATCGTATGGGTTGCCCGTCATTGCGTCACTGAGCTCTGTGGGGATAAATATTATTTTGAATGCTCTTTTGGTGTTTGGGCTGCACTGGGGGGCTGTGAGTATTGCCATTGCGACGAGTGTAAGCGCTTACGTCAACTGCTGGCTGTTGGCTAAGGGTCAGGAGACGGGGCGGACGCTAAGACTCTTTTTAGGCAAGCTGGTCTTAGTGGGGATTGCTGCCTCTGTGGCGAGTTTGATCGTGGGGTATTTTTTAGGAGATGGGACTGTGGCGATTTGTAGGGGGGATGCCTTTGTCTTTACGCAAAGCGGTGCTCAGAAGATCCTTCAATTCGGAGGAATAGGAGTAGCATTTGCGGGCGCCTTTTTACTAGGCGCCCAACTGTGCGGAATCAAGGAATGTCTTGCACTCCTGCGATTAGGAAGAGTGAGAGATGAACTCGCAGACTAGCGGAACGTTAATGGGGAGAGGAAGGGGCACTTGATCCAACTGCGGAGAGGAGAGGAGTTTCCCGGAGAATTTATCCTCTTCGATGGCGAGGTACTCGGGCAGATCCCTGCTCGCATTTTCTTGGGACTGTAAGATAATTTTCATTTGGCGCGACGCTGGTTTGATGGCTACGAGCATGCCAGGACGTACCAGGAAGGAGCGCCGGTCGACTTTCTTTCCGTTTACTTGAATATGGCCGTGGGAAACGAGCTGCTGCGCAGAGAAAATCGAGGGGGCTAGACGGAGGCGGTACACGATATTGTCGAGCCTGCACTCGAGCTGTTCCAAGAAGAGCTGTGTTGTGTTGCCCTTTGCGAGGAGCGCTTTTTTATAGGCGTTGACCATCTGTTTGTAGCTGATCATGCCGTAGACTGCCTTGAGCTTCTGTCTTTCTTCTAGCTGGACGCCGAAGTCGGATTTTTTCTTCCTCTTGGCCCCATGCATGCCGGGGGGGTGCTGCTTGTGAAGGAGCGGGTTACGCGCTTTGCCAAAAATATTGGCGGCAAATCGGCGGGCGATGCGGTTTTTAGGGCCTCTATAGCGGGTCATTAGTCTCTCCGAAGATAGTTCGATTAAAGGATGAGAGTGTAGCCGAAGGGGTGGTTTTTGAACAAGCGTTTGGTGAGAGGGGTGCGTATGCTGTTGTTTTTTTGATCCCGAGGCGGGAAACCCAGCCCTTGAGGGCTGGGTATTTTCAAAACAATGTTAGGCCGAGTCGAAGCTCGGCCTAACTTCATGCCTGGGTGTTCACACGGCGCAACCCTCCACTTGCTTGAATCGGGGGGTTGCTTGTATAATCTCGTCCTATGAATTATTGGATTTTGGCCTACTACGCGATTGTCAAGCTGGATGATCCTCATGCTGAGGTGTTCCGTCATAAAGAATTCTTTAAAGACCGCGATTTTCGCGGTCGGATTTATATTTCGGAGCAGGGGATCAATGGCCAATCGAGCGGTTCAGTGGTGCATGCGCACGAGTACATCGATTGGTTGCATGCAGACCCTAGATTCAAAGACGTTCAGATCAAAGTACACGAAGCACAGGAACACGCTTTTCCCAAGATGACGGTCAAATACCGTAAGCAGCTCGTTGCGATCGATTGCGAGGTCGATTTTGCGAATCGCGGGGAGTCGGTATCTCCTCAAGTGTGGAAAAAAATGCTGGAAGAGCGCACTGCTGAAACTGTTGTGCTCGATGTGCGCAACAATTATGAGTGGAAGGCGGGCCATTTTGAGGGAGCGAAACTGCCGACATTGGAGACCTTTCGTGAATTTCCTGCTTACGCCAAACAGCTCAAAGAGACGTGCGATCCCAAAGCGACTCCGGTGATGATGTATTGCACCGGGGGGATTCGATGCGAATACTATTCGGCTGTGTTGAAGCAAGAAGGCTTTGAAAAAGTTTATCAACTCGATGGCGGCGTTATTCAGTATGGGTTGGAAGAGGGGTCGGCTCACTGGGAGGGGAAGCTCTTTGTCTTCGACGATCGTTTAATGGTGTCTTTAGATGATCAGGGAAGCACGATCAGCCTGTGCGGGTATTGTGGTTCTCCGAGCAACTCTTACTATAATTGCGCCAATATGGATTGCAATGAACTATTTTTCTGCTGCCTCGACTGTCTGCGGATGCACCAGGGCTGCTGCTGCGATGTGTGCGTTCAAGAAGGGCGGGTTCGGCCTTTTCAAGAAAATGCCAAGCCGTTTAGAAAGTGGGCGCATGAAGAAAAAGTAGCGCTTATATCAAATATCAAAAATAAGTTGCAGTTTGGATAGCGCGAAAGCTGCCGATAAATCGACGATCGCAAACGGCATTGTATTAAACCAATACAATGCCGTTTGCGATCGTCGATTTTCGGCGCTTTGGCGCAGCCAAACTGCAACTTATTTTTGATATTTGGTATTAGATGCCGCTTCAATACGTAATTTCTCTTCAGGAGGGAGCGCTTCTCGTTAAAATCCAGGAGATGAATTCTCGTAGGATTTTGTATTGGGATACTCTCCTGTCTCTAGCCTGTGCGGAAGACAAACAGGCCCTTCTTTTTTTTAAAAAAATTCTTATGCGTCATTCGCGCAATTTGGAAACGCTCTCCTTTCAGCAAGTCTCTATTCCTTCTATGGATATTTTGGAGGCGCTGCCTCTTTTGGGGAAAACGGGACGCGTAGTGTATGAAAGGCAACCGCTTCGGTTTGATTGGGATCAAATGGCAAAGATCTATTGGCGGGGCGATGAGGCGGGGCGGTTTTCTGCGCATTTGCAATATCGTGAACAGGAGGTGCCTTTAGAGGCCTGTGCGCACATGGCCCCAGGTTGGTGTATTTGGCAGAAGACAGTCTTTCCTTTTCAGTCAAATGTGCCTTGGAAATGGATTTCTCTTTTTTCTCAAGGCAGTGTTGTTTTGGAAGGATCTCAGAAGAGACGGTTTTTAGAGGAAGAGCCTTCGATTTTGTGGGGCAAGTCTGAAGAGTTGCCTCGTTTAATTCTTGCTGATACAACGGGTTGTTTTGCGAATCTTCTCAGAGAAAATGCCGAGTGGGAAAAAGATCTGTTTGAGGTGGGGTTTATCCGTAAAGAGGTGGGACATTCCCGTTATTTTTGTCCGAGCGATCAAGTGAGAGCAGCGCTTCTTTTACTGTTGGAAGTGGGATGGGAAGTACACCTTTCTTGTGGACGCAAGCTGTGTAGGCGGGGGAATGTACAATTGCGTGTTACGGAGGAAAAGGGCGCTATTGTTGTACGCGGCTGCACTCGTTTTCAAGATAAGGAAGCGCCTCTGAGCAAGACAGTAGGCGCTGCGCGTGCGGGGCGGCTTTGGGTAGAAATCGATGCCGCTCATGCAGGGCTTCTGGAGCCTAGAAAAGAGGACGGGTTAGAAGGGGATCTTATAGAAGATGGGATTGCCTTGCCGAGAGTTCAGGCGGGCGCTCTGACAGCGCTTCTGGATCTGCCTCAGGTTGAATGGGCACCGATTCTTTTAGACGCAGCAAAGGGGCTTCAGGCTGGCGGAGACAAAGAGCTTGCCTTACCAGGCCCCTCCTTTCAAGGGAGCCTCCTTTTTCATCAGCAAAAGGGGGTCGATTGGCTCTCGTTTCTCTACCGCTTTGGCTTCGGCGCCTTGCTTGCAGATGAGATGGGGCTCGGTAAAACAGTCCAGGTCTTGGCATTTTTTTCCCGCTTAAAGACAAAATTGCCGTGTCTTATTGTCGTTCCCTCTTCGCTCCTCTTCCATTGGCAGTTGGAGTTAAGACGATTTATCCCGTCTGCCACTGTCTGCGTGCATACTGGGGCGGATAGACATCGGAAAGTAATTGAGCTGCAAGGTTTTTTGTACGTGATCACCTCCTACGCTCTTTTGCGTATGGACCAAGACCTCTTGGCACAGATCGAATGGGAGGTTATCGTTCTCGATGAATCGAATGCCATTAAAACAGCAGCAACCCAGACAGCCCAAGCGGCTTACCAATTGCGGGGGCGATTTCGGATCGCCTTGAGCGGCACTCCTATGGAAAACCGTCCTGAGGAACTGGGTTCCCAATTTCAATTTCTCATGCCCGGTTTGATGAAAACGACCCATCCCGATGCCCGTAAAATCAAACCCTTTATTCTCAGAAGGAAGAAAGAGGAGTTGAATCTGCCTGAAAAAATAGAGCAAACAGTTTGGATAGAGATGGAGGAGGCGCAGTCAGCGCTCTATCGTTCTTATATTGAAGGGCTGAAAAATGGGTTGCTCAAAAAAATCACAGCAGATGGAGCAGGAATGCATCGTATGGCCATTTTAGAGGCCATTTTGCGGCTCAGGCAAATTGCTGTCGATCCGAGGTTGATGGGGAGCGCTGTTCAGGGGGCAAAGATCGAAAGGCTCTTATCCGATATTGAGGAGGCGCTCTCTGAAAGGCGTAAAATATTGATCTACAGTCAATTTACTTCGATGCTTGCCCTAGTTGCCAAGGAGTTGTCCGTTCCCTTTCTCATCCTCGATGGATCGATTCCTAATCAGGAGAGGGCAAGGCGGGTGCAGCAATTTCAGGAGGATGTAGAGATTCCCATTTTCCTCTTGAGCCTCAAGGCTGGAGGAGTGGGACTGAATTTAACGGCAGCTGATTTTGTCCTTCTCATGGACCCTTGGTGGAATGAGGCCATCGAAAATCAGGCCATTGACCGAACTCATCGGATAGGTCAGCAGAAAACTGTGATTGCTAAGCGCTACCTTTGTGCGAGTACGATCGAAGAGAAGATGCTGCGGCTTAAGAAGGAAAAAACAAAAGCCGCAGAAGATATGCTCTCTCAAAACGAGGAGTTTAGTTGGACGGAGGCTGATTTGTTCCATCTTCTTTCCTAGCGCGTGATTTCTTGTTCTGTTCGGACTCAAGCATTTCAGTGGCCGCAAATTTCAGGGTTTTAATCCCTTCAGCAAACCCTAAAGCGCGTGCGAGCCTCTCAAGATCAGAGAGTTCCGCTGCCATTTGATCGTTTACGGTTTCTAATTTTGCGATCTTTTTTAAGAGTTTTTTGTTTTCCATTGTATATACCCCTTATCGTCATTGATAAGAGATGCAAAATCCGTGCCACCGCAATCTTTCTCAATTTGATTGCAAAAAATTACTGTGAGATGACAACCTGACTCTTGAATCATGTTCGGTATAAACAATCGAGGGAATTGTATGAAAAAATCTTCGCTTTATCAGTGGCTCTTGGCTGGCAGTTTATGTCTGACAGCTGCTGCGTGCCAATCTAAAACTATGGATAAACCACCGAGTGACCAGCCGTCGGATTGTCAAACAAACGATGGATCATCAGGACAGAAGGATGATGAAGACTCTCGGGCAACGCCGCCCGCAGTGCCTCAACAGGAGCATGAAAAATCGGCAACCGCGCCTGCAATGAATGTGAATGAAGCTCCCAAAGAGGTCTCTTCTGCGGTATCGTCAGACTCTGCGGCGTTAGTTGTTTCTGCCATCGAAGACGCTACTCTAAGCACTCTCGTGCTCTCTGAAGGGCATGATCTCGTAACAAAGTTGGAAGAATCGGTGGGTGCCGTGGCAGACGCTGTGGAAGCGCTTCCTGTGGATACACTGAATCAGTAGTCTCTTTGAGGGGCTGTCTATCTTATCTATACCGAACCTGATTCAAGGAATCAGGTTCGGTATTATCTCATATTAGGGCTGGGAAGTGCTCTCGGCCTCTTCATGATTAAATTCAGCAACCAGCCGTTCACGGGCATCGAGCACTTCGAATCTGTCCGCTGAGACAGCCAAGTCATTGAAAAACCATTCTGACTCGCTCGATTCTTCCGTATAGAATTTGCTGCAACCATGTCTTTTGTCAGAACGCCACTCAATTTCAGTTGTCAAAACGCCTAGATCGTCATAGTGGCGTTCCACGCCCTGTTTGACCCCTTGAGCGTAGGGAATTTCAACCGCTTTCAATCCATTGCGATAGATCGTTTTTAGGCCATTCAAGACGCCATGATCCCAATGAAGGCTCATCAAAGGACGCGCTGAAACAGTGAATTTTAATTGCTCTCCATGCAGTTCATAGTTGTTGTAAGACGAGATGGTGTGGATATGACCGTTTGGATGGTAGTTAGTGCGCGCCACTAATTTGCCTTGCTCAATCGTGTCGCGTTCAATGAGAAGACCGCTCCGATCACGTTTTACTCGTTCCCCAAAGCCGGCTTCTACTTGCGTTTCCAGTGTGTGGTCTGGAGAATAATATTTTCCATCGGTTAAGAGATCTCCTTGGTACTCTTCTATGCTTAAAGGAACGCCCCTTTCATCCCAAAAAGTCACGATTTTTCGATTGTCGAATTCGTAGACTTCT
Source organism: Chlamydiia bacterium (assembly GCA_016213175.1). GTDB lineage: Bacteria > Chlamydiota > Chlamydiia > Chlamydiales > SM23-39 > JACRBF01. The sequence goes on along the minus strand of JACRBF010000056.1, from coordinate 14,532 downwards.
TCTTGAATGGGAATTCCATTCATGTCTTGGAATACTTCTTTCAGCAATATGCCTTGGTCATAAACGGAGAGTTTTTCTATCGTGGATGTATGGGGAAATGTTTGCGTAGTGATCCCATGCAACTTTCCATTTTCATAGGAATGGGTCATTGTAACTCCGTTTTGCAGCGTGGAAATGACTCTCCCTTCTTTCGATCTCTGTTGCCACTCCTCTTCCGATAGGTCAAAACCGTACTTGTGTACGAATTGTTGCGATACGATTTTATCGGAGGAGTCGGAGCGCTCACAGGAAGAAAATAAAAGAGCTGCAGCACTGAAAAGAGTAGGAATGCGTTTCATGAGAACCTTCTGAATTGTCCACAGGCCGAGTTTATTCTGCCTGGTATTCATTTGGCAAGGATAACTTTTTCAATGAGGATTTGATGCTGCGTTTCCACTTCCTCAAAAGAAAGCGTTCTTAGAGGATCCCGATAGGTGAACCGGAAGGTCGCATTTTTTTCTAAACACCCTTCGGGTTGGTAAAGATCGATTAATTCCACACGCGCTAAAAGAGGTGTGCGTGCGGCTTGAATCGCTTCGAAGACGCGGCTCATGGGTATATTGAGGGCTAGAGGAAGCGTCCAATCTCTTTCCGAAGAGGGGAATAAAGCGATAGGGTGCATTCGAACCCTATGCGGCCGCAGAGTCATGAGATGAGGCAGATGCACTTCAGCGTAGAGGAGGCGCTGTTTGATGTCGGCTTGCTCTAAGAGTTCGGGATGGATTTCTCCCACGGAGCCGATGATGAGTCCGTGGCTGAGAATATCTGCCTGGCGTCCTGGATGGAAACTGCAGTGCTGTGAGGGAGAGAAAGTGGCACAGATGCGGAGCCCTTCTAGGAAATTTTCGACGAGACCTATTAGATCGAACAGGTCGCAGTCTGCAGATTTCACACTCCAGTGAAGGGGAGAATTTTTTCCTGAGAGGAGAATAGCTGCCATGGGCTCTTCGACTACTTGCTCATTGTGGAGGAAATGCACTCTGCCTATTTCAAAGGCATGTAAAGAATGAGTTTTATGGCCAAAATTCTTCAGAGCTGCTTGCATAAGGCCAGGAAGCAGCGAAAGACGCAGGAGGGAGTATTCTTCTGTTTTTGCATGCAATGTTTGTAAAGGAAGAGCGTCTTTCTGAAGCCATTCCTTGCCCATCTGCAAGAGTGCAGGGCTAATGAGATCGGAGGAGAGGAACTCTTGGAGTCCTAATGCGATAAGTCGCGTACGCACCTCTTTTTCGAATAGATAGGCGGGGTCATGGGGAATCTTCGAGCTGATTGCGCGAGAAGGCGTTTTTGCAATTCGGTTATAACCGTAGATACGGGCTACTTCTTCAACGAGATCGATCTCTTCTGTGAGATCGAGGCGAAAAGAGGGCGGTGTGACTCGGAGGGCATCTTTATCTGTCTTTGTGGTAAGACAGCCAAGACGATGCAAGATCTCTTGGATTTCTGTGTGAGAAAGGGTTGTGCCCAACAGATGGTTAATCCGATGAGGGCGGCAATGGATCTCTTTCGGCTGTTTAGAGAGGCTGTTTTTCTCGAGAATGTCTGTAGCCTGAAAGCCCCCGCAGACCTTGAGAATGAGATCGCATGCTTCCATTAAACCGCTCCTCACGCCTTGAGGATCGATCCCTTTTTCAAAGCGCTGCGCACTTTCCGTGCGCAAGGCTAATTTTCTCGTGGTTTTTCGAATGAGGGCTGGATCGAATAGGGCGGACTCGATCAAGAGGTTGCGCGTCTGCGCGCTGACGGCGCTATTGGCGCCCCCCAAAATCCCTGCGATCGCGATAGGCCGCTGTGCATCGGAAATGAGGAGAGTGCCAGTGGGAATTTCTCGCTCGATCTCGTCCAACCCAATGAATTTCTGCAGAAGCTGGGAAGGGGCGGTTTGTAAAAATCTTCCCTTGATCTTGTCCGCATCGAAGATATGTAGGGGTTGGCCCATTGTGCAGAGAATATAATTGGCGCTATCGACAGCATTGCAAATAGGATTGATTCCGCAGGCGAGCAGCTGTCTCTGCAGCCAAAAGGGGGACGGCTTGATGGTGACGTTTTCAATGAGGCAGCACAAGTAGAGCGGGCAGAGCGTGGGATTTGGGACGTCGATACGAATCGTTGCCGCGGCGGAGCTTCTGGGTTTGTGGAGAGGTATTTCGTGCTTATGGAAAGGGATTTGTAGTGCCGCGGATAATTCACGGGCGATTCCGAGCGCGCTCATGCAATGCCCGAGATTCGGGGTTAAGGAAATGTGGAAGATGGGATCCCAGAGCAAAGGGATGAGATCTTCTCCCGATTCCCACTCTTGGGGCAGTTCAATGATCCCTTCCTCTTGGCCAGAGAGGCCAAGTTCCGCGTTCGAGCAGAGCATGCCGGAAGATTCCACTCCTCGAATGAGATTCTTTGTAATCTCTCGCTGTTTTCCGTCCTGGTCGGTGAGGCGCGCGCCTATTTTTGCAAGGGCGGTTTTGAGCCCCTGACGGCAATTGCTGGCTCCACAGACGATTTGTAGGGTAGTATTTCCCTCTTTGACCTCTACGATTTGTAATTTTTCGGCATTGGGATGAGGTCTTGTCGACCGCACTTCTCCCACCACGACGCCAGAAAAAGGGGGACGTTCGTTTTCGATCAAGTCTACCTCGATGCCTAACAAAGTAAGCGCGTTGGCGATTTGAGCGGGCGGCAAATCGAGAGGAAGAAAGGAGCGGATGAGAGACAAAGGCAGGCGCATAGGGAGAATTTTGCTACTTCCCAAATTTTCTGGGAATCTCTATTTTAACTTCAGAGACAGCTGCAAAACTCCCCGCCCGCAGAAAATCGATGATTTTACGGGGATTGTTTCAGTTTAAGGCGGCAGTTTGGGGTTACATGGAAGAGGGTAGAGGGGCGCGCAGATTGCGCATTTTAACGATAGGAATTCTCTTTAGCGGGACGTTGAATATTGGGTTGATTGCAGCGCTTGTTGCCTCTTCGCTTAAGGATGATGCGCCTGTACCCCTTCAGACGGCGCGGATCTCGAAACAAAGGCTATCCGCTACAAAAGGGGAACTGTTAGAGTCGATGTCAAAACTATCCTTTATGGAGTTGGCAACCTATTTGACAAATCGGGAGCCTGTAGAGGAAGGGTACGCGAAGAGGGATCTGGCGCTCTCCGCTTTGGTGGCTTTTCAATTTTTTAATTTGGAAAAAGCCCTTTCCGCCTCGCTGCCTCAAAAGCGCCTCTTTGCCCTCTCTGAGGATCGGACGATCGAGTTGTATCCAGCATTAACTGAGGAGCAGTATGAGGCGGTGATTCGTTTTGCGTACCAAGAGAAGTGGCCCTTGATTTCGAAGGGGTTGTTTCATCTGCTGAAAAAGAGGCTTCCTGAACAAGCGGATGAGAGTCTTGTCCAAGCGTTTATCGTGACGCCGGAGTTTCATGCTCTGCAAACATTATTTCAAAAGACGAAGGCGCCTCGAGAAGATGCTGAGCTTGTGCGTCTAGTTTGCGAGGGTCCTTGGGATGTGTTGGATCGGTTGTATCGTGAGCAATCCCATGTTCTTGATCTTTCTGTGGACAAGCGACGCTCCCTTCTCCTGAGCTATCTTGCCTATCAATCACCGACAGCTGCGCGAATGCTCTTGCAAACAGATTCCACCTTTGCAAGAGTCCATCTTCAAGATGCGGGCATCCTCTCTTTGCTCGAAGTCTTGAAAGCCCCTTTCCCCGAGGCAGAGAGGTTTTGTCTGGAATTGCTTCATGCGCCTCGTTCGGACGCCGTTTGGCAGGCTGCGGCAGCCAAACTCTATTCGTACAGGGGAGAGGCGATGCTCACACCATTGGATGTACAGGCGGTTTTACGCCGTTTTGGAGCTCTTCCTGCGGAACCGCAACAGATCGCTGTAGCAGAGCCTGTAACACCAAAGGTCCCCCCAAAAAAGCGTAGCGTTAGCGCTACGCGTGAGCATGTGGTCAAAGAGGGGGAAAACCTATGGAAGATTTCCCGGCTTTACAAGGTGAAAGTGGACGAGATCATCCAGTGGAACGCCTTAGAAAAAGAGCAGCTCTTTCCTGGTATGACACTGCGCATTATGGGTTCAGGAAGTTCTCAAGGCACCGGATCAGAGCCTCCTTGGTGAAGAGGGTGGCATTTGGCGATACGGCGGCAGGCAAGCCACAGTCCGCGCCAAGCGCCGTGTTTGTGAATAGCCTCTATGGCATACTCCGAGCAGGTGGGAAAAAATCTACAGCAATGGCCGAAGAAAGGGCTGAGCGCCGCTTGATAGAGCTTAATGAGAAAAATCACCATATAACGAGAATATCCGATGTCTTTACCAAAACGCCACCCCTTTCAGGAGTTTTTAGATGGTTTTATACCGGAAGTATCCCGTAAATCAAAACAGCTTAATCAGGCTCTTTGGATTTTAGAGACGACCGGCTCGCAGGACGCCGCCGATCTCAAAGCCGATCTCGATACGGAACTACGCCTCCTTTTTAATGATACAGAGCTTTACCGGAAGCTATGTGTCTGGGAGAAGGAAGGGCATAATCTAGATCCGTTGTTAAAGCGGCAGTTGAACGTGCTTATTAGGGCATTTAAACAGAATCAGATCCCCCAAGAGTTGCTCGAGAAAATCGCGAAAAAAGAAGCTGCACTTTCGATGAGTTATTCGAATTTTCGCCTGAATTACAATGGAAAAGTGCTTACAGAAAACGATGTTCGGGAGATCTTGAAAAAGGAAAAAGATCCCCAGGTCCGGAGAGCCGTTTGGGATGTCTCCAAACAGATAGGTATTGTGCTTGCGCCCCACATCTTGGAAGTCGTGAACCTGCGCAATCAGGCAGCGCGCAGTCTCGGGTATATAGACTATTTCCAAATGCAACTCGATCTACAGGAGGTAAAGAGTGCGTGGCTTTCTCAAGTTTTGGACGATCTGGCGCAGCAATCTGATGCAGCTTATGGCGCCGTTGTGCGGGAAATTGAAAAAGTACAAAGCAAAGAGTTCAGCGTGCCTGTTGCCATGCTCGGACCCTGGGCATGGAGCGATCCTTTTTGTCAGGAAGATCCACTAGACACCCACGAACTCGATCAGCTTGTCCAGGGGATAGATATCATTCAACAATGTAACGCATTTTATCAAACAATGGGGATCGATGTGACGTCCATCATGTCTCGTAGCGATCTTCATGAGCGTCCTGGTAAAAGCCAGCATGCTTTTTGCATCAACATGGATAGGGCAAGCGATGTCCGTACCTTGAATAATGTACGCAATACGATCAAGTGGCTGGAAACCGTGCTCCACGAATTGGGACATGCAGTCTATGAGCTTGGGTTCGACGCTGCTTTGCCTTGGTTGCTCCGCGAACCGCCTCATATGATTACGACTGAGGCGATGGCTCTCATTGCAGGACGCCAGGCGTATCGCTATGACTCTTTAGGACAGCTTGTTGGGACGATGCAGGAGAAAGAGCTTTTGCGCAACAAAGCGGAGGTAAGCCTGCATCGGAGACAACTTATCTTTAGTCGCTGGGTTCTCGTGATGACTGCTTTTGAGAAAGAGCTCTATCACAACCCGTCGCAAGATCTCAATATCCTTTGGTGGCATCTCGTCGAGAAGTATCAAAAGATCCATGCACCCAAAGGGCGGGAAGGCAAAGCCGATTGGGCGGCCAAGTACCACATAGGGCTTGCTCCCGTTTACTACTTCAGTTATCTGCTCGGAGAGATGTTCGCATCTGCCATCCAAGAAGCGGTCTATCGTCACACTGGTTGTCAGAAGTTTGCTACGGAAAAGACGGGTCAATTTTTACAACAAGCGCTCTTTTCTCCTGGTAATCGTATGAGCTGGAGCGATCTCGTAGAGCACGTGACAGGGAGACCGCTGAATCCTGAAGCTTGGGTTAAGGAATTTTCTCAAAATTGAACTCTTTGGAGGTATGAATTATGCGTGTTAGAAAAATAATAGGGGTGGTACTTGTTGTGGTGGGCGCTGCGCTTTTTTACCTGTCTCATTACATCAATACGCAAGTGGCGGAGGGTAGAGAGAAGATCTCGAACGCGCAAAGCACAATCGACACGACCAATTCTCTCTTTTCGCTAGACCCTACGGCCAAAAAAATCGGTAAGCAGATCACGGGTTCTGCGCAAAAAAAAATCGATGCGGGGAAGCAAGAGGCTGCGCAATACGCTGCATATGCGCATTGGTGCATGATAGGCGGCATTGTCTTTGTCATTTTAGGAGTCGGAGTTTTTGTGTTCGGAAGTATGCGCAATAGACGCAGTTCCTAAGGGATTGTTTAACAGTCCCTAAGGATCGGGACGGGGCGCATAATGGGCGATTTCACTCAGTTGGAGCGCTGTCGTAGATTCGTATGCAAAGGGGGCTGCTAGTTTTCCTTCAAAGAGGATAGCGAGCCTTTTACGGTTGCTGCGCGCAAGAAGTGTGTTGGAGATCTCAGAGAACTCTTCATAGGACAAATTGCGAAGAGCGCTGATTCTTTGCTCGATGAATTGAAAGTCGGCTCCATAGCGAAAGGCTAATGTATCCCACAAAATACTCTTGTCATGTAAGTTGCAGCAGCGGTTTTGCAGCGCAGTGATGGCGCTTTTTTGCAGTATTGCAAATCGTTCTGGGGAGATGGTATGAGAAAAATCTTGGAGAAATTCCTCGAGGAATAGTTCGTAGCGATACAAGAGGTCTTCCGGCTGATGGGAATTGGATTGGACGGTAAAGGATTGAAAGAGTCTTTTTTCGATTTCTTGCCCATCACTCATGGCAATATAGCCGGTTTTTTGCTTGGTTCTCAGCTCGTTAAAGAAACCTTCGTTAAGGGCGATAGAGAGGATTTCTTGGGCAGCTCTTTTTTGCAAGGAGAATGTGCCGCCATCGATCAAGAGGAGAGCTGCATTCCCCTGTGCTGCGGTGGATTGAGTGATGGAGTAGGGGCCGTTTGGCATTTGAGCGACTTTCGTTATGGGATGGTCTGCTTTAGGAAAAGGGTTTTTCCCAAGGATTTGGAGCGCATCAAACCAGATTTCTGTCGCTTCTTTGTGTGAGAGGTTGCCAGTAAATAGCGCCTCTACATAGGTTTTTTCAAACAGCTGTTTATGAAAAAGGAGAAAATCTTCGTAAGACACCGTCTTAAGGGCGGCTAATTTTTCTTTCTTAGTTTTTTTATCCGAGACGACAAGAGAATAGAGTAAATCTTTCGCTTGTGCGAATGCGAGTCCTTTTTGGGCATTGGAGTACTGTTTTTCTAAAAGATCAGTCAATGGTGCAAATTGCTCTTTAGTAGGGGGCGTTAAGGGCATTTGATGGAGGATTTCTTGGAGCAAGAGGGGCGCTTTTTCGCTAAATCCGTCAATGTGAATATGGATGCGAGATCGATCTGTCTGGATGAGGGTCTTTAACTTCGCCTCTTCAGCCGCTGCAAGAGTAGGATGCAGGAGATCAATGAGGTGCAGGCAATAAAGGCTTGCAAGCACTTGTGATCTGGCGCTTGCATTGACCTGTGGAGAGAGAAGGTGCAGATGAATGTTTGCGGTAGGAGTTTTATATTCAGGACACCGCGCATAGTAGGCAATTCCCAGATCGTTGTCTGCAATGAGGAGAGGAGAGGCTGCGGCTTTGGAATCAGTGGAGATGGCGATATGAGAAGGTAAAAAAGGATTGGGCTCCGGAGTGCGGATTTGAGGATTCGGGGTGGCTTTATCCCAGTCTTCCATCCATTGAGAAGGAACAGCTTTCACCGCATACTCAGCCCCTGTCCACCGTTCTCGGGTGTCTGGCAGGACGTGGGTTTGATCGGGAGCTCCTACCCAAAACAGAATGCATTGATCGGGAGTGAGACAGGCTGTGGTTTCGGCGAGTTTCTTGGGGCAGTATTCAGAGGCAATGATGTGATTTCTCGGGAATGTCTCTAGAGGCTCGTCAGGAAGGGTAGAAGCGAGGGAAAGCACATAGGGGAAAGCAGCCTCTCTGCTTTGGTATTGATAGCCGAGCTGAGAGATCGTATTTTTTTCCTGGAACAGGTAATTAGGAACTCCTGTTTCATGGAGAGCTGCGAGGGTTTGAAAGACGGTCAAAATCGCTGTATGTGCATTTTCCATCCCTTTTTCTGTGAGATCAAGGGAGATTTCAAAAAAGCGATGCCGCCTATCTCCAAATTGTTCGACTTCGATCGCAAGATCTTCGATCCACTGTTCCTTTTTCAATTTTTCGTAGAGGCTATTTTTTTGTCCTCTGCGTATTGCGTAAGCGATCAAGTCTGCGGATTGTGTAGGATCGTCGGATAGGGCGGGAGGAAGCTCCCAGAGGAGAATGAGGCTTTGCTTGTTCTGGACAGGTTTGATGTACGCGATGTGCCCTTTTTGTTCAGGCGCTGTCAGGGGCAAGGAACTCTCTGTGACGGCGTCGGATGATTCGGGGACGCTTTGTAAAGAGGCTATGGCGGAGCGTTTTAATGTTTCGATCGATAGGGAGGAGTAGATCACGGCGTGCATCCGATTTGCGTCGTAATGCTGTTTATGCCAGCGGATGAGGGCTTCTTGCGGAATATGGGAAAGAGTCTCTGAATTGCCGCAATTAAACATCCGATTGGGATGATCGGGATTTCCCGTCTCCTTGAAGATCATAGCCATGCGCCAACCGTCATTTTCGATATTTTTGGAAAACTCTTGATCAACGGCATGCATTTCGCGAGAGATGTTAGACGGTTTGAAGAGGGGATCGATAAAGAAATGGGCAAATTGGTCGAACAGGGACGTAAACGCCTCATGAGAGGCAGAGAAAAGATAGGTGGTTCGAGCAGAGCCTGTCATGGCATTGGTCAAGCCTCCATGATCCGCAACGGAGGCGATGAACCCATTTTCATCGGGGTATTTTTGGGTGCCCATGAATAGCATATGTTCGCAAAAATGAGCCATCCCAGGAAATTCAGGCGGATCGTTCCATGATCCCGCCGCTACTGTGATAGAGGCTGCGGAGAGATCCGCGTTTGGATCAGAAATGAGCAGCAACTCAAGGCCATTGCTCAAGCGTAGTTTTGCTGTTTTGCGCTCCGAAAAATCGGGGCTGAGAATAGAGATGCCTGATTGATCGGCAATTTCCGTGGCAAACGGGTAAGAAGGGCTCTCCTGCGCGGGGGGTGCACAGAATAGCTCAACGGAAAGGAGCGATGTGAGAAGGAATTTTAGGTACATGAAATGAGTTTATAATACATTTCATGGACTGCTGTCCACAGCTGCAGTGCTCTTGCTTGTCTGCGCCGTATTTTATGGGGTTCTTCAGCGCCCGGAAAACATTCCATATCGAAGGGGGGAGCAAAAGAGAGGAATACAGGGGTCCTTTTTGCTGTCCTTTTTTCTCCGAGCTCTCTTTGGATCGTGTCAGGCGGGGGAAGAAGATCGTACGTTGCCAAGGCAAGCGGAATAAAATGAGTGGGGATTTTCGCTTTTTTGGCCATGAGGTAGAACATCTCAATACTGTCGGGATCAAAGGGGGCCACTTCCACGATTCCTTGCGCATTTTTCCGATCTCTTCCTCCGCTGGGCGCGACATAGATGATTTTCCCCCCTTCTTGCAAAAGTCTACTCATTTTTTCCATCGTGCTTTTATTGTGGAGCTGCTTTTTCGCTTTAAGTTCTGAGGGATAATCGATATAGCGTCTTGAATAGATGCAGAGGAGATCGCATCCCATGCTAAAGGGGATGGCTAAGGGATCTGTAATAACCCTCTCGCCTGCTACGTAAATGAGATGCTCTGCAATCTCTGGGTGGTTTTTTTCTAAGAGAATGGCGATCACTTGGGGATCAGTTTCCGTTTGGTGGTTAGCGAGGAGAATCGCATTTTCCCCCTGCTTTAATTTCTGAGCGATTAGGTCGAGATTATTGGTTCCAAACACTTGAGAATGTTCTGCATCGAGAAGAGGGCGGATGAAATCGAGGCTAAAGCGGTAATAGTCGATCGGATGGCGGACTTTTTTGTGGTAGGGCTCGAACGTGAAGGGAGTAAAAAACTGCGCTTCTGATAGCTGCAAAAATAGAAGGATATGGGGGATTGCCGCATCGAACAGGGTACCGAGCGCATCTCGGTAGCATCCTACGAATTGCAAAATAATCTCCAGATACTGCGCCGGGAGTTTTTTTTTCAGAACTCTCAGCGCTTCAAGGAGAAGAAGCTCATGCGTCGATTTTTTGTCCATTGAGCGTCGAGTAGAAGAGGTAATCGTTAAGATGGAGATTATCGTTGATGCCAAATTCGAGATGCGCATTTGATTTGCCGGCCACTTTGACATAATACTCTTTGTCTCCCGAATCGAGATAACGATTGAGCTCTGGGTGGACAACGAGTTTTAGAGCAAATTGGTTATTGCACAGGATCAGCCGCTTCAAGGATCTCTCAATTTCTATGGAAACGCTCTCATGGCTCTTCACGAGGCCGCTTCCCGAACAGTAGGGGCATGCTGTATAGATCGTTTGGGAAAGAGACTCACGATTGCGTTGCCGCGTCATTTCGATGAGGCCAAACTCGCTCATTCCTAAGATGGTGCATTTTGCCGAATCTTCTTTCATGCACTCTTTCAACCGCTCGAGAACCCGTTTCTGGTTTTTTCTCGACCGCATGTCGATGAAATCGCAGATGATGAGACCTCCTACATTGCGAATCCGTAGTTGGCGCGCAATCTCTTCGGCAGCTTCTAGGTTAATGCGGACGAGCGTCTCTTCGACGTCGCCGCCAGATGGGTTCAAGGAGCTGCGTCCCGAGTTGACGTCGATCGTATGCATCGCTTCGGTTCTATCAAAAAAGAGGTAGCCTCCCGATCCAAGCCAAATTTTACGCCGCACAGCGCGATCGATTTCCCGTTCCACGTTAAATCGTTCGAACATGGGTACTTTATCGCGATAAAACTCGATTTTCAGCGGGTGTTCCGCAGCGTATTTTTGATAGAGTCCCTTACAGCGCTGAAACGTGGCATAATCGTCTATGAGAAGGCGGTCGCATTTTTTCTCAACGCACTGGAGGACGGCGCGTTTGATAAGATCAGATTCTTCAAAGAGCAGCGTAGAGCCGCTAGAACGATTGAATTTTTCGACGATAGATTGCCAGGTGTGGAGTAAGTCGGTCGCCTCTTCGATGAGCATCTCGGCGGTCGCTTCGGCGCTGGCAGTACGGCAGATAAATCCCATGTCTTGAGGCATTTCAAAGGAGCGGATGAGTTGTTTGAGACGCTCTCTTGCATCGCGGTCCTCGATTTTTCGAGAGACGCCTCGGTGCGGATTGTTGGGCAGCATGACAAGATAACGCCCTGCAATGGAAATATTAGAGGTAAGGCGGGCCCCTTTCGTGCCGATCGGTTCTTTGACCACTTGGACGAGCACCGGCTGATCGCTTTTAAGAAGCTGTGCAATATCTTTGGCTTTTGGAGCAGGGCTGATTTTCGAGATGTCGTAGTCGAGATCGAAATCCATGTCAAACATTTCTTCGAATTTCTTGGTATTTTCAAGAATATCGCTGATATGAATGAAACCGCTTTCCCCCTCGTTGATATCGATGAAGGCAGATTGGATATTGTGCAAGATGTTTGTGACTCTGCCCCGGTAGATATTACCGGTGATTTGACGGGATTTTTTGCGATCTACGACTAAATCGTATAAACCGCCATGCTTGAGGTAAGCGCAGCGAATCTCTTTCGATTCGATGTTGAGTAAAATTTCATGCATGGATCACCCGCTCTCAATCTGGAGAAGAGAATAGCTGAATCTCTGTTCTTTAGCCAATATTTTTAACAAATTGACTTTTGAGGGTTTTGGTGAATTGAGAGGTGGTCAGTTCTATCGCTCCGCGGATGCCGTTTCCAAATGCCTCGGGCGTGGAATAGCCATGACATTTCACCACCGTTTCATTGACGCCAGCGAGGAGCGCTCCAGGGTGTTCCGCGTAATGGAGATGCTTTTGCAGGTCATTGAGTTGGGATCGAATCTCTCGAACCATTTCTTGGGAAATATTCGCTTGCAGCCTGTCAAGAATGAGGCTTGCAATACCTTCTGCCGTTTTTAAAAATATATTCCCTGTAAATCCGTCTGTGACAAGGACATCGACCTCTCCATTGAACACAGAGGTTCCTTCGATATTTCCTGCGAAGTGAAAGGATTGTTGTTGCAGTAATTCAAGGCGGCGATAGGCCAGGCGGATTTCCGAAGTACCTTTGAGTGCTTCAGAGCCAATATTGAGGATTCCTACCCTTGGGGCCTTCATGCCCAGAGCTTGTTGGTAGGCTGCGCCTAGCAGAGCAAAGTGCACGAGATGTGTTTCCTTGGCTTGGAGAGTGGCTCCGACGTCGAGTACGGCAACGGGATTTTTTTTGGTCGGCATGAGAGCGAGAAGCGCGGGCCTAATGAGGCCGGGGAAAGAGCCGAGGATCATTTTCGAGGCGCTCACAAGCGCTCCCGTATTGCCGGCGGAGACGAAAGCGTTGATTTTACCCGCTTTCAAAAGCCTCAGGCCTACTGCAATCGAAGAGTGTTTTTTTTTACGCAGGGCAGAGAGAGGGTTTTCACCCATAGCGATCGCCTCTTCTGCTGGATGAAAAGCGAGGGGGGCGCACGCCAGGGATGCAATGTGCGGAGCGCCGATTACAACCAGTCCTATATCGGCGGAGAGTGACGGTATCAGGGAAATTGCAGCGCGCACGAGAGCGTCTGGGGAATTGTCACTCCCCATGACATCGATGCCGATAAGCAACTGGCGGTTAGCCTTCACGCGTCTCAATGACCCTTGAACCGTAATGGCCGCAAGAAGGGCACATCCGATGGGAGAGCCTGGGTGTACTGCAATTCGAGCAAGCAGAGAGATTTTTTGGTTTTTTCGCATGATGCGACCTGCGCGAATTTTTTTTCGCATTTGAGGTGCGGTTACGTGGAACTGCCATAGTAAGGTTCTCCTTAAAATATCATTTTACAGACCCGAGAAGGGGAAATGCATCTCGTTGTCTTTGGGTTTTTCTGTCTTTTGCAGGTAGGGGGCAATGAGGGCGCGATGCGGACATTTTCCCTGGCCGCATTCGACATAGCTCGGTAGCTCTAGAAGGAGGGCCTCGCGGATCTGTGGGCCGAGATCAAAGACTGCCCCTTTGATCTCTGAGAGGGGTTCTGTATGGTAAAAATTATCGATTTTGATTTCCCAATCCCCCAGTTCATTACAAATGGCGCAAGGCATCGTGGCGTAGGTAGAGGCGTTAAGATGGACGACCAGATGTTGGTCTGCCGCGTAGACTTCTCCTCGAACGAAAACAGGGGCGCGAAATTTGAGCTCTTCTTCATCAACTTCTAAAAAAGATGGATCAAAAGATCCTTCGATCTTTTGCACCTGCCCTTCGAGGAGTCTGTCTACACAAATTTTGAACGCATCCAGCATACAATGTTCTGAAATAGAGCCGATTCTACTGGAGAAGGTGTTAAAAAGCGAGAGGGATTTGCCCGTGTCCACTTTGCGCCGCGTTTCTTTTACAGAACAAGCGTTGAGAGGATTCCTACAGTGGTCCCCATAGCGGCAGCAACGGAAGTGGATGGGGCAAGGGCAAAACCTGCGCTGACCACTCCACAGACCGCTCCTGTCAAAACCTCTTTTGCCCCAAAAATTTCTGGTAACGCTTTCATGCCTATAGAAAGAGCCGCTAGAGAGGTCAACGCGATTTGAAGAACATCCCCAGAATTCTCTTTCGCCATCGCCACTAAGGGCAATGCAAGAGCTGCTGCTACAATGCCCGGAGACACGATCGGCCCCGCAATCGGCCGTAGCACGACTTCTGCTTCTTGGGCTGCTCCATTGATTGCGCGCGCATCGTTCGCCCTATTTCTTGCCGCGTTCCCTAGTCTGGCGTGAACGGCCTCGATCTGAGCGACATTTTCATGGATTTTTTGTTCCAGCGCAGCAGCATCTTTGTACATGACGAATCCCATCGTAAAAAAAGAGGTGATCGCAATAAGTGCGACGTTGTATCGTACTGTATCGGTTTTGAGTAGGGATGTAGATGCTATTGCTACGAACGCCCCCATGGCGCCGTGCGAGAGTATACGATTGATTGTAGCCATTGCGATTTGTCTCCTGTAGTACAGTGTGTAATTTATTTTTTAGTACAATATTGTATATTTTAATCTATTTTTATAATGAATGTCAAGTATACCCGTTCTACCTCAAAGGCACCCAAGAAAATCGCATTGAAATCTCTCTAAAATTGAATAAAAAAGTCGAGGTCAATATTGACTTAATATTAACCTCGCTTTTTTATTCGATTTGAGAGGATTTGAATCGATTTGCTTTGGGCGCCTTTGAGGTGGAACGGGTATATTACTAAACGTGATTGAAAATCGGTCAAAAATCCCGCCGATTCAAGTTCGAAGTGCGACAAATCCCGCTTCCATTCTGCGTTGATTAAAGACCTCTATGGGTGTGCGAAATTGTAACACTTTTCGAGGTCGATTGTTGAGCAGATTCTCAATTTCCCATATGACCTCATCGGCT
>JACRBF010000054.1 GCA_016213175.1 Chlamydiia bacterium | reverse complement strand
TGTATTGACTTAATACTATGCCACTTGCGATCGACGATTTTCGGCGCTTTGACACGTTCAAATATGAAGTTATTTGTTGCGTTTGGTATAATTTATCTTGAATCACGTTCGGTATACACCGACCCCCCCCCCAGAGGTTTCCATGTCCGTTATTTGCATCATCCCCGCGCGCTACAATAGTTCCCGCTTTCCGGGTAAGTTGCTCGCCACCGCGCAGGGAAAAACTGTCTTGCAGCGCACTTTCGAAAGCGCCTCGCGTTGCACATCTCTCCAGCAACTTCATGTTGCCACAGACGACGAGAGGATCGCCGAGCATATTCGCACGATCGGGGGCAGCGTCCTCTGGACGTCGAATGCGCCTCGGGACGGAACCGAGAGGATTTTGGAAGCGCTCCGAAACTATAAAGAGATCGCATCTGCCTCCTACATCCTCATTCTCCAAGGAGACCAACCCTGCACATCTCCTGCTACGATCAATGCCATTGTGCATGCCATCCAGAGCGATCCTGAAGCTGTTCTATCGACAGCCGTTTGTCCGATCACAGACCGTGAGGAGTATCTTTCGCCCCATGTGGTTAAGTGCGTTTTTGATATAAACTACAACGCCCTCTACTTCAGCAGGGCACCGATTCCCCATATTCACACAAAGGCCCCGTCTCTTGCCTATGCCCACATCGGTATTTATTGTTTTCGCCGTCCGTTTTTGACTCAGTGGGAAACTCTTGCACGTACCCCTCTACAAAATAGCGAAGATCTGGAACAATTGAAGATTCTTGAATTGGGCCACCGCATTAAAATCGCCGTGGTTGGTGAAAGAGGCCCCAGCGTAGATACGCCGCAAGATCTCATAAAATTGGAACAATACCTATGCCAACAAAATACATTTTCATCACAGGGGGCGTTGTTTCGTCCCTCGGAAAGGGCCTAACCTCGGCATCAATCGGTCAACTGCTAGAGAGCCGCGGCATTAAGATCGCAATGCTCAAGCTCGATCCTTACCTGAACGTCGATCCGGGTACCATGAACCCTTTCCAGCATGGCGAGGTCTACGTAACGGATGACGGCGCTGAAACCGATTTGGATCTCGGCCACTACTACCGATTCACTCATTCCCCCCTTTCAAAGGCGTCGAATGCGACATCAGGTCAAATCTATGACACTGTGATTAAGCGGGAACGGCGTGGCGATTATCTCGGGAAAACCGTGCAAGTGGTTCCTCACGTCACCGATGAGATCAAGACGCGCATCCTTGCATGTTCTATGCAAGAAAAAGGAATCGACGTTGTGCTTGTGGAAATCGGAGGCACGGTAGGAGATATCGAATCGCTCCCCTTCTTGGAGGCAATCCGGCAATTTCGTTATGAAAGACCTAGAGATTGTATTAACATCCACCTCACCTACGTCCCTTACTTGAAAGCGGCGGGAGAAGTAAAGACAAAACCGACGCAACACTCCGTCCAAGATCTCCGAGAGATCGGGATTGTGCCAGACCTCATCCTCTGCCGCTGCGAAAATTCTCTGTCCGATGAGATCAAGGCGAAAATCTCCCTTTTCTGCAATGTTCCAAGAGAGGCGGTGATCGATGAAAAAGACATCGCTGGAAGCATTTATGAAGTTCCCATGGATCTCCATATCCAAGGACTCGATGCGATGGTTTGCACAATGCTCGATCTTGGAGAAAAAAAGGCCGATCTCGCCGATTGGTCAGCCATGCTTCACACTCTCAAGCATCCTAAGGACCGGATCGTCATCGGCATTGTGGGCAAATATCTAGATCATCAAGATGCCTACAAATCGGTTTTTGAAGCACTTTGCCACGGGGGCATTGCCTTGGAAACAACCGTAGAAATCCGCAAGTTTGAATCGGAACGGATTGTAAAACATGGGGATGTGGAGCAGCAAATCGGCGGCTGTCATGCTTATCTTGTCCCAGGAGGCTTTGGAGAACGAGGCTGGGAGGGGATGATCCTGGCCGCTAAATACTGCCGTACGCGGGGAATCCCCTATTTTGGGATCTGCTTGGGAATGCAGGTGATGCTTGTCGAATTCGCAAGATCCGTACTCGACTTAAAAGAGGCAGATTCTACAGAGATCAATCCCAATACCAAGGATCCAGTCGTCTCAATGCTGAGCGAACAAAGGGGACTCAAGGCTCTTGGAGGCACTATGAGGCTTGGGTCTTATCCTTGCACCATTGCACCCAATACGCAAGCATTTGACGCTTATGGCAAGCGACTTATCTTAGAGCGCCACCGCCATCGCTATGAATTCAATAATGCCTATAAAACCGCCTATGAAAGTAAGGGCATGGTCTTTTCCGGCGCTTTAGAAAACGATACACTCTGCGAAATCTCCGAAATTCCAGACCATCCCTGGATGCTCGGCGTACAATTTCATCCAGAATTTAAATCGCGTCCCTTAAGCCCTCACCCCCTCTTCCGCGCTTTCATTCAAGCGGCGCTTTTTGCGAAAACCCAATCTGCGTCAATTTTGAAATAATATGCCTCGAGTCGCCGCAATTGACTTTGGTTTGAAACGGATCGGGATTGCTCTATCCGATACTCTCAAAATGCTCGCTTCCCCATTTGCCGTTGTTCCTGGAGGCAAGGAGGCAGTCCAAAACGTCATCTCCGCTTTGCAACCGAAAATCCAGGAGATCGAAAAAATCCTCATCGGGCTTCCTCTGCTCCTCAGTGGTGAGAAAGGAGAGATGGCCCTCGCTGCAGAACAGTTCGGAAAAGACCTCGGAAATGCTCTGCGCATCCCGATCGAATTTGTTGACGAAAGACTCTCCAGCAAACAAGTAGACAAGGCCATGCAAGCACTCCCTTTAAGCCGAAAAGAGAGAAGCGCAAAAATCGATACAGGCGCAGCCGCGCTCATCTTACAGACCTACCTTGATAAAAAACCTCCACTTTAGGGATGCTGAGATAGAGAACATCATGCAAGAAAAACAACCAAATCCCCTGGGGGAAGACGCTCGCAACGCAAGAACTGCTGATCCCTGCCTCCTTGTTATTTTCGGCGCTACAGGGGATCTAACAAGTCGTAAACTGACCCCAGCCCTCTACAATTTAGGGAAAGAAGGGCTTCTTCCTTCTCACTTTGCTCTTGTCGGATTTGCAAGACGCGATAAGAGCCACCAAGAATTTCGGGATGAACTCAAACAAGATGTAAACACCTTTTCCCGCACGAAACCGATCGACGAGCCATTTTGGGGGAATTTTCAAGAAAGGATCTTTTACCACCGCTCTGAATTCGATGATGATGCGGGTTATCAAGCTCTCGCCCATTTTTTACAAACTCTCGACGCTCGCTACGGCACCAAGGGAAATCGGGTTTTTTACCTCTCCGTTCAACCCAAATTTTTTCCCCTGATCATTGAAAAACTGCGTAAGTTCAATCTAGTCTACGATGCGCATAAAGACTCTGATCCGTGGTCCCGCGTCATTATTGAGAAGCCCTTCGGCCACGATCTTGCTTCCGCGACAGCGCTGCAATTGGACATCTCCCACCACCTCGATGAATCACAAATCTACCGCATCGATCACTATCTCGGCAAAGAGACGGTGCAAAATCTCCTTGTGTTTCGTTTTGCGAATTCCATCTTTGAGTCGCTGTGGAACTACAAACATATCGATCACGTTCAAATCACTGTAGCAGAAGATATTGGGATTGGAACAAGAGGACATTTTTTCGAAGAAGAAGGGCTGCTGCGCGATATCGTCCAAAACCATATGATGCAGCTCCTCTCCCTCGTTGCCATGGAACCTCCTGTGTCTCTCAACGCAGGAGCAATCCGCGATGAAAAAGTGAAAGTCCTGCAATCAGTACGCCCCTTTTCTCCTCTGGATTTCGAACACAACGCGGTGCGCGGCCAATATGGAAGTGGTTCGATCGACGGCTCTCCTACATGCGCCTACCGACAAGAAAAAGACGTCTCCCCCACATCCAATATGGAAACCTATGTCGCACTGCAATTGCATATCGATAACTGGCGCTGGGCCGGCGTCCCCTTTTATCTCCGAGGAGGCAAAAGACTCCCCAAACGAACGACAGAAATCGCCATCATCTTCAAAAATGCACCTGGGGTACTCTTCCAACAACAAGGAAAGCAAACAGAGCAAAACGTCTTAGCGATCCGTATCCAACCGAACGAAGGGATCTCTATGAAAATCAATTGCAAAGTTCCTGGCCCTCAAAATCCCATACAACCGGTAAAGATGGATTTTCACTATGGATCTTATTTTGGAGGTCCACCGCCCGATGCCTATGAGCGGCTGATTTGGGATTGCATTGTGGGAGACAGCACGCTCTTTGCCAGATCCGACGAAGTCGCCCAGTCGTGGGAAATTTTCACTCCCCTCCTAGACTACTGGGCCTTGCATCCCGTAAACAGTTTCCCCAATTATGCATCAGGCACTTGGGGACCTAAAGAAGCTGACGCTATGATTGCCAAAGAGGGAAGGGCATGGAGAGTCCTCTGACATGTTGATGCATACTATCGAATCGTGGGATGAAAGACGCGATTACATCGCTCTTGGAACTTCTGCTGAAATGGTCCAGTTTGCCACAGAACACTGGATCCACACCGCTAAGAGAGCGATTCAACAACGCGGGAAATTCGCCGTTGCCCTTTCCGGAGGATCGACTCCCCAAGAGATCTATCGTTCCTTGGCGGGTCATCGGGATGCGATTTCGTGGGAGAGAGTCTTCCTATTCTGGAGTGATGAAAGAAGCGTTCTTCCCGATCACCCAGATAGCAATTTCCGAATAGCCATGGAAAGCGGACTCAAACAATTACCGATTCCTAAACATCAAATATTTCGCATGGAGGCCGAAAAAAAGCTCGAAGAACACGCTCGAGACTATGAAGAAAAGATTCTTCATCACCTTGGAAAAGATCTGTTCGACCTCGTTATGTTAGGCATAGGCGAAGACGGGCATACTGCCTCTTTATTTCCCGATACAGCAGCACTTCAAATCACAAACCGCCTCGTTGTTCCGAATTGGATCGCCTCAAAAAATACTTGGCGCATGACCCTCACCTACCCATGCATCAATCAAAGTTTTCATACCGCAATCTATGTTCTCGGCAGCGCTAAGCAGGACATTGTTGCCAAAATATTAGACGCCCCCATCTTCTCCTCCTTGCCTGCAAGCCAAATCGGATCTGTGCAGCATAAAGCACTCTGGATACTTGATAAAGAATCCTCTTTGCATATTCAAAGAAAATTTTCGTAGACAACAAATAGGCAGAACGCCGTATCATAGGAGACTTTTTCTACTCTGGGAGTCTTTTCTCCAGCTCAAAAACGCTGTTGAACACATTCTCATCCGGAGAAGAAAAAGTTTCTGCGTGAAAGAATGATTGTGCCTCCAAGACTTAAACGCAGAGGTTGTGTAACGCAAGCCGCTTATGGTTTGTTAGATCACACTATAAATGAGAGAACAAAAAATAAGTGCAAAAACATTTACTTTATATAGTTAACGAAACAAAATAACGTTACTATTTGCATTCATTCCGATAAAGTAGTAAGATACTTTCCGGAACAAAATTAAAAAGACTCCAAAAAGGTGAGAAAATATTATGGCAAATTTAACTGCAGTAACAAGAGACAATGACATTGCTACGGCTTCTGTAGCGACTCCAATAAAACAGCCCTATTTTGAATATTACAAATTTGTATCGCCAAAAGAAGCGTATAACTCTGTTTCTGACACTGGCTTCAAAGGCGGCGTAAAAGGCGTGGCGCTGGCTATTGGGCATCTGGTTCTCGACCTGTTCAAGGTGCTGGGTAACGTCCTTACGGGCATAGCCAATGGCATCCATAAGGCACTCACATGGATCGACGCAAAACTGTTCTCTAAAAAGCAGCCTGAGATTGAGACAGTGGGACTGCAAACTGAAGAACCAGGAACGGACCTCGTAGAATTCGAACTCAACGAAGAGATCGATGGAGACATGCCAATAGTAGTAGCTGATGATACCTCAAAGGCATCTTCGAAAGCGCTTGCCCTTGCCAAAGCGGTGCTTGGACTCGCTGTACTCAGCGCAGCTGGTTACTATGCCTATACTAAGTTGCAAGGCCCAGCAGCTGCGGTAGCGGTACAGAGCTAAAGAGAGGCGAGATACTCGATGAGCTCAAAGCCCTCCCCAATGAAGTTCTTCAGGGAGGGCAGCTCATACTACATAGTAGGAAAAGTTAAATAAAAACTTTGATGTATGTAATTTTTTTACTATCTGTGAAATATATCGTTTAGAAACGACCTTGATATTATTGCACAGATACAGTACAATACTTTAAGAAAATTAAAACCCAATAGGCAAGGCTTATGTCATCAATACAAAAAGCTCCACGAATGTCGCAATTTACCCCCATAGGTTTTGCAGACGCATGGAAAGCTCCTAAAACAAGTAATTTCCCAGTCCTCGATTTCTTCGAGAGAGTCGGGAATGTAACTTGCCAAGGCGCCCTCTATATTCCCAAAACAATCTTAAATTATACCATTGTTCCTATATGCAATAACCTAACCGATTCCGAAGTTGCAACAGCGCGTTATGCTGCTCACGTTCTCGGGACCTCTTCTGCGCTTGTGGTCCTAGGATACGCAACGCACACGCTTATTGAACGCCTGACCCACACGGAGACAAGAACAGAACAAGCTCTCCGGATACTCGATGAATTCCAAACTGCATTCACCGCAGGATGCTCTACCGCTTTCGCTTACCTGGCAAATCAAGGACAACAGTTCCAACAAGATCCCCAAGGGAAAACCTTCGCTCTCTTTGACGCATGTGGTGCCCACGTAGTGGATCTGAGCCGTTGGACATACTCTCAGGCACACATAGCCGCAAATTACCTAGCAACCCAGGGAGAAATGCTAGATTCCGCAGTCGGAGCACGAGCGCGTACAGGAACCTATACAGGCTGGTCTTTGATAGACGCAGGGACAGATTATATGATCTCTAAGATAGTTCATATTGGATCCTCTGTGTGTTCTGGCGCTATGAGTTTCGGCTCCTCTGTTTATGCTAGCGGCTCTAGCCTACCCTCTAATCTATTAGACCTGTTTCCAACAAACGCTACAATTGCTAATGTAACTACTACGGATACACCAGAACTGCTGACCCCACAGCCTCTAACAAATAGTACTTCCGTAATTTAACCGTATAATATACCTTTCTCTAAGTCCGCGTGTGAACAGAGCACGCGGACTTTTTTTTTATAGAGGCAGTTGCAAAACGCCACGCCCCTGAAAAATCGATGATTTTGCGGGGATTTTGCAACGGCGGCATAGTCGCCCGGACAGCGATAACGGTCGCCTGCCCAAGTGGGCAGGCGAGGCTGTGGAAACATGAAAAAGTCCTAGTGGACTTTTTCGCAGTACGGAGCAGGGAAGAGAAGCGCCCGGCCCGAAAGAAGCGGTCGCACAAGACCCTAAAAAGGCGATTGTACGGCGGCGGATAGTTTTGCAACTGGGCTCAGTATGCTTGTTTTGGGTATTGAAACTACATGTGACGAGACTGCTGCCTCTCTCGTCCGAGACGGCCACGAGATCTTATCGAATGTCGTGGCCTCTTCTGCCGATATTCATGCGTTGTACGGAGGCGTATTCCCTGAACTTGCCTGCCGCCGTCATATCGACGCCCTGATTCCCGTTCTTACTCAAGCACTAATCCCTGGAGAAACCATTGATTTGATCGCTGTCTCCAAAGGGCCTGGTCTCATTGGAGCACTACTCGTCGGCATGCAAGCTGCTAAAGGACTAAGCATTGCCTGGCACAAACCTTTGATTGGGATTAATCACGTAGAGGCCCATCTCTACAGCGCTTTTATCTCATTCCCTCAGAGCGATTGGCTTTTTCCTTCTCTGGGAATCGTCCTCTCGGGAGGTCACACATTTTTAGTAAAAATTTCTGGTATCGGACAGTACGAATTACTGGGTACTACAGCAGATGACGCCATCGGCGAAGCTTTTGACAAAGTGGCCACCCTTTTAGGACTACCTTATCCAGGGGGCCCTCCCCTTGAAATGCTCGCACGTAAAGGAGATCCTACACGATTCTCTTTCTCTCCAGGTAAGGTCAAAAAAAACCCCCTCAACTTCTCATTGAGCGGCTTAAAAACGGCAGTTTTCTACGCCCTGCAAAACCTCGTCCTGGATGAACAGAACAAGGCAGATCTCGCTGCTGCCTTTCAAGAAACGGCGTTCACCGATGTTGCCTCCAAGGCAGCTATTGCCATACAACGCTTTCCCTGCCGCGGAGTCTATCTTGGAGGCGGCGTTTGCAACAACCAACGACTCAAAGAAATTCTTGCCGATCGTTTGAGCCCTTTACCGATTTTCTGGCCGCCTCCAGAACTAACACTCGACAACGCCGCGATGATCGCGGGACTAGGGTTTCATAAATTCCGCCAAACTCCCGTCAGCGATCCGCTCGATCTCGATGTGCAGACCCGGATTCCTGTTGTATAAAAAAGGATCCATTGCGTATGCTCGTACCAATCTATTGAAAGCGAGGTTGTTGTGGCAAAGAAAGGTCCCCGAGAGAATGTCCGTCTTAAAAGCACCGAATCCAAGGCTTGCTACTGGACTGTAAAGAATAAACGCAACACAACAGAACGACTCGAATTAAAGAAGTTCGATCCCGATCTTCGTAGACACGTGATCTTTAAAGAAGCAAAGTGATTGCCCTTTTCGAATTGCAAGTGGCTCTCCGCTATCTGCTCCCTCGCAAGAGATCTCTATCTACAACGCTTGTTTCTTGGCTCTCCATCCTCATTATCTCTCTTGTGGTGTGGCTTGTATTGATCTTCCTCTCCGTCACAAGCGGCATGGAGAGGAATTGGCTCAAGAAGCTCACTTCGCTCCATGCCCCCATTCGCATTACTCCAACCGACGCCTATTACGCCTCCTATTATTACCGTATCGACAGCCTCTCTGCCGCATCAAATTTTTCTCTCAAAACAATCGGAGAAAAATCTACCAGCCCCTTTTCTGACCCCTATGATCCAGAGAGAGATCCAGAACTACCCCTTTATTGGCAACCGGCAGATCGAACTGCAGACGGCACGCTCAAAGATCCAGTCAAAGAACTGTTGAATACTCTGGAATCTCTTCACTCCGCAATGCCGGACATCGCTTATCAGGACTATGAAATCAGCGGAGCCTTGCTGCGCATTGCCCTCCACACCGATACGTTTGAAGGCGCCACCTCCTATCTCTCGCAAATGACATACCTCCTATCACTTACAGACAAAAACCCCCACTTACAGGAACTCCTCCTTCCACCGACAAACATGCAGATCCCGCACGCTTATTTTGCACAGGGACACCTTCATCTGCCGCAGCAAGGCAACTCTTTTCCTGTGTTGCTTCCTAAAAATTATCGTGAAAGCACAGTCAAAATTGGAGATCGGGGTACACTCAATTTTACAGCCCCTTCCGCAGCGGCGTCTCAAGAGATGCGCATAGAAATCTACGTCGCAGGTTTTTATGATCCTGGTATTCTCTCTGTTGGAAACAAATGTATCCTTGTACCTCCTGAGGTCATCCACTCGATTTCTACAGGAAATCAAACCTTTTCCCCAGACGGAACTCCTACCAATGGCATTTTTGTTTGGACGCACGATCTTTCCAACACACCTCATGTAGCAGAGCAACTCAACCTGCGTCTTGCAAAGGCAGGACTCTCTTCCTATTGGAAAGTGGCCACGTATGAAAATTTTGAGTTTTCGAAAGATCTCATGCTCCAATTCAGAAGTGATAAAACGCTGCTTCTCCTCATTGCATCAATCATTCTCCTTGTTGCTTGCTCCAACATTATTTCTCTCTTGACCCTTCTCGTGAATGATAAAAAAAGAGAGATAGCCTCCCTCCAATCAATGGGGGCCTCTTCCTTCAGCATTTCCGCAATTTTTGCCTCTTGCGGCATTGCGATCGGCGTTTTTAGCTGCCTCGTCGGCAGTTTAACCGCCCTCTTCACTCTCAAACATCTCGACACCCTCGTCTCTTGTCTCAGTGCATTACAAGGCAGATCGGCTTTCAACCCCGCTTTTTTCGGCAGCTCTCTTCCCAACCAGCTCAGCGCCGAGGCGCTTCTCTTCATTTGCATCGCAACGCCTCTCCTCTCTCTCGCTGCGGGGCTTATCCCCGCCTGGAAAGCTAGTCGCATCCGCCCATCCTCTTCGCTGAGGTCAGAATGATCCTTTGTGCAAAGAATCTCAAAAAATCGTATAAATCCGCTCAAACTGTCACCGTATTATCCGATGTGTCTCTCTCTTTGGAGTATGGGAAATCACTGGCCATTTGCGGAAGGTCCGGTGAGGGAAAAACCACCTTACTCCATATCCTCGGCACCCTTGAATTTCCGGAGGAAGGCTCCGTAACGATCGAAGGCGTTCTCTGCACCCCGTCCAATGCAGCAAAATTACGCAGACACTCGATCGGTTTTATCTTTCAATCATTCCATCTTCTCGAAGACTTTACAGTCCTCGAAAATGTCCTCATGCCTGCCCATATTGCGCGGAGAAAAACAGAGCGAAAAGAAGGTCTGGATCTGCTGGATGCTGTAGGACTTGTAGAACGTGCTGATTTCCCCGTAGGACTCCTGTCTGGAGGGGAAAAGCAGCGCGTGGCGATCGCGCGCGCGCTGTGCAATAAACCAAATCTTATCTTAGCCGACGAACCTTCCGGCAATCTCGATGCTGCAAGCGCAGCTTCTGCAGCCAACCTCCTCTTTTCCCTAGTGAAAGAACACTGTAAAAGCCTCATACTCGTCACCCACGACCCGACCCTGGCTGCTCTGTGTGATACCACCCACGTCCTCCACGAAGGCACATTAGACCTCTTGCGTAACTAAGGTTCTGTCGACTTTCCTGGTACGCGTTCACGGGGGGTAGGGAGTAGTATTAAAATCTTTCCTGGCGTAGACTCTTCCAGCCATGGAAGACGAGTCACAGATCAGTTGGAAAGAGCGCTACTTCGAGCTGCTTAAAAGAGTCGAGATTCTTGAGGCTG
>JACRBF010000057.1 GCA_016213175.1 Chlamydiia bacterium | reverse complement strand
CTTAAGCAAAAATTTTAGGTTCGACATGGCTCCCAAGAAGTCGGTATACCAATTCCCGCTTCTTCAGAGACTGTTAACGGATTTGGTTTCTGTCGATTTTTCGGTTCTTTTGAGCCAATTTTTGATCGAAAAACTGGGGGCCATATACCATTGTCGATATTTCCCCCAGTTTTTCGATCAAAAATTGGCCAAAATAATCCAAAAACTCGACGAAAAATTTTATTCGGATAGGTTCACTTGGTATTAGGCGCATCTATTAGACCTCTTGGTATTACGCAAGAGATCTATTCGGTAGCGCGCATGAGGAGTCCGATGAGGGCGTAACGGTTTATGGGATTGCTGAATTGGATCGCTTCGAGGAGAAAGGCGATGCTTTTTTCATCGCGTCTATTCGCGATGGAGAGAAATGCTTCGATGAGCAGGTGAGAGGTTTCATCGGGACTGAGTTCGTAATCGGATTGTTCGAGTCTGAATTTCCAGGGGAGGAGGGGTCTTAGGCGGATGAGTTCTGCCTGTTTTTGACGCATCACCCAATGGTTGACGTATTCTTCATAGGGACCTTCTTGTCCCAGTCGATAGAGGGACAGATGGCAGTAATCACGAATGAGGGGAGAGGAGACTTTTTGTGCCCCTTCCTTAAGGAGGGCGAGGGCTCCTGCAGTGCGTAGATTTTCGAGCAAGCCGATGAGGATGGGGATAAGGTCGTTTTGCTGTCGTTTGAAAATCAAGCGGGCAAGGGCTAAAAAATTTTCTTCAGGGAGGTGGATGGCCTCGCGTAGGAAGTGTTCCCTCATAGCAACAGAAAAGCCAAGATTGAGAGTGGGATCTTTGGCGCGGAGTTCTGCAGACGGAATTGCTTTAATGCTCATCTGTGTTCTGCCTATCGAGAGGAAGGGATGGAACGCAAGGTCTCTGCCATCTTGAATGAGCATCTCTGCAATCCCTGCCATGCATCGGGCGTCACGTCTTTGCAGCAGAGCTGTTGAGGCATTGAAACGGACTTGCAGATCATCCGATCGGGCCAGTGCAGCGAGGATCTCTTCGGAACCTTCGATCTCTCCGAGTGCGGTGATGGCAAAGAGGTTATGCCGTTCTGCCATCGTACATATTGAGGGAACGTAGGTGCGTTCACCAAGGCGCAAGAGGGAAAGTGTGGCCGCGAGTTTGATGGAGTCGATGGAAGAGGTGGCTAGTTTTTTTAATTTGGGGATTGAGGAGCTGTCCATTAGTCTGCCTACTGCAAAGGCGGTGGCTTCCAATTCAGCTACTTGTGCATGGCTGAGCCGTTTGCGCAGAAGGGGCAGAAAATCGTCTCTGCCGAGATGGGCGACGTTGAGAATTGATTCTACGCGTACTTGAGGATCGGGATCTTCGATGAGGCGCCGCAGCGCCAGTGTCGCATCGCTTGTTCCTAAAAGAGCGAAGAAGGAGGGAAAATAAGGTTTGAACATCGGGGGAAGGCGGAACATGAGTCCTTCGATTTGGCCGACTGCATGCGGATGCTTAGTCTGCGCGAGATAAAAGGCAGCTTCCATGCGGGTTGAGAGGTAGTCGGAACTCATGGCATGGTTAATGAGGTCGGCTTTCCGGTCATCTTCGAATTGTGCAATGAAATGGAGCGCTAAAAGCTGAATTTGGGGGTCGGGGTGATCGATCCCTTTCTCAAGAATTTCGAGAGCATTGGCAGAGCCGCAAAGTCCTGCTCCAAATAGGGTCATCATGAAGATTTGCGGGTCGGGGCTTTGAATTCCTTTTTGCAATAGAATCAGCCCCATTTGCTGTAAAGCTGCAAAGTCGTTGCGTCCCGTTTGATGGGAAAATTCCCGATAGCGTCCTAATGCCTCTTCTACCTGCGATTGCTGCATGAGATACAGAGCGTGAAATTTGAGTTCGTCTCCCTGCGCTCCAAAGAGGAGGGGGGCGCTTAAAAGGGGTAGGAAAAGGATGAGGCGTTGCAATGGATTCATAATATCGTCATAGCACCTTATACCATTTATCAAAAATAACGTTGCATTTGAGCGCGTGAAAGCGCCTAGATTCGACGATCGTAAGTGGCGTTGTACTGATCTAATAATACCAAACGCAACAAATAACTTCATATTTGAGCTGTGTGAAAGCTGCCGAAAATCGTCGATAGCAAGTGGCATAGTATTAAGTCAATACAATGCCACTTGCGATCGACGATTTTCGGCGCTTTGACACGTTCAAATATGAAGTTATTTGTTGCGTTTGGTATAATACGCCACTTACGAATGTAGAGATCATTGGTATTCGTCCCTTTTGCATCACGGGGCGGGAGTCCGAGATTAGGGCACTGCGTAAAAAGGGGTGGGCGGTGTATCATGGGAGCGGCTTGCAGTAGGAGGTTGTCTTTGTCTTTTTCTCCCATCCCCCCGATTGAGCATCGTCCCCTCGATACGTCTGCTTTGTCCCGTGAAAAACCTTTTGTTCCTGAGGGAGTTGCAGGGGTGCAGGATCGGTTGTTAGACCCAGAAGTTCCTCCGAGCACTTTCAAAAAAATTCTATTTGATCCCTTCGTTGCAGCGCTATTGTGGGGGCTTCGGATGGTTTTTCAGTTCTTTGACATGCTCCGTACTGCGGCATTTTCGGGTACTGGCGGGTCTAGTTTGGACGCGCAGCAACGTTCCTTTTTCGGCCACCTTCAAACGATTCCGCAACCTCAAGAAGTCTTAGCTCAGTTCGAGCGCCTTTTTTCTCCGGTAGAGCAAATGGAAATCTATCGGTCTCTTGGCGCAGAGTCGCAACGCGCGCTCTCCTGGTCTGAGAACCTTTTTGGGCGCTCAGCAGGAGAAGATAGCGCATTGGGGCGCCGCATGGTTAGTGAGAACCCCTATCTTGTGCGCCATCTCCTACTCAAGAAAATGAACTCCTAAGCTCGACTTTGCAACTTTTTGGCCTGCTAGCTTCGGCATATTTGCTCTCGGAGGCATTTATTTAAACGGGAAGGGGTTAGAAACCCCTTCCCGTTTAAATAAATCGACTAGTTTGGCCTATGGCCAAACGTCCGAGAGCAAATAGGATAGGCCAGCAGGCCAAAAAGTTGCAAAGTCGAGCTAAGAATCTCCTGATTTTTTGCGGGTCTTTTTTCCGCTGCTGAGCATGGGGGTTCCTTGGGGCGCGAGATCGATCCAGATGGGCGAACTCCAAGCCATGTGACCATCTTTTTGGACAGCGCGTAGATAGTAATAGGCAAAACGGGGGCGCTCTTGAGCTCCTTCCAGAGCGATGCGGCTGAGAAGGTCGGAATCATCCAGCTCGAATTCGCAGCGATCCTCTTGGATGGGCAAGGAACGGAATACTTTGCCGTTGCGAATCAGAGAAACCTCCAAGAGGGGCTGTGTGCCAATGCAATAACCAGTAATATGCCGATTGAATTCGAGTCCAGGACGTATTTTTGTATCGATTTCAGTGCCGATGCCGAATCCTGCAATGTGGAGTCCTACGATAATCCTTTCGCCTGTCGTTGCATAGCAGGATCTGGCTTGCAGGGCTTCAATCAGCGAGGTGCGGTTGAGTTCTTTCGAAAGGATGGCAGTAAGCCCGGAGGAATACTGCATCTGATCGGATTGGTATAGGCCGCTGTAGCAACCGCGATCATCATAGCCGCCGGCGATGAATCCAAATCTACAGCCTCGATTGAGAGCTTTGATCAGAGAGCCTTCAGCAGATTCTTGGATGCCTTGCTTGCCTCCTTGGATCGGACGGATATTTCCTTCTTTAAGGGTGCATTCGGAAGAGCCCCAGGCGTTGTAGATTTCTGCAACTCGCTCGAATTCTGGATTAAAATCTTCAAAATTGCACAGGGTTTGTTTGCCCATGGACAGCGTGGGAATCGCTAATAATTCTTTGGGATTGTTTGTTTTGAAAATCTTTTTCAAAGAATTGTTTTTTGTATCTTTGCGTCGTAAAATTGGCTTATTGTCTTTCGCATAGATAAAATGTCTTAATCCCTCTGCGGCAGGCTCTCCAAGCCATTGAAATCCTAGGAGAGCGACAAATCTGTCGTCTTCATTGAATTCTGCGATCTGTTGGAGTAATCCTTTCCAGACTTCGTTAGAGGTCTCTTCTTCAGCGTCAAAGGGTGACGTGGCAAAGAATTGGAGCGCTTTATCATCACGCATATGACGTAAGAAGGGTTCAATATTTTCTGACGCATCGATTTTCTCCGATTCGCCATGGAGCATGCCCCAGTGGAGGCTTAGCGGGCTTTCGGGCAGACATTTGATAGGAGGGGAGTAGAAGGTTTCGTTCGTTTTCAGATTGCGCAACTGGATTTTATAGATGCCGGGTTCGTTGAAGTAGAGATTGGGTAGAGCGATGAATCCCGTTTCTGGAACAAAGATTTTCCAGTTAAGATTTTCCCTGAGGTTTTGGTAGGAAAGATCAATGAGAGTTCCATCGGGTGCATTCGATGTGAGATTGCCATACATATCCTCGAAGCGGACAATGACATCGAAGCGCTTATTGCGGCTGACGACGGAAGGGGCGATGGTACGTAGATACTTGAGTTCGCTGCCTCGTACATCGAGGAAGAAGGTTTCCGAGTCTTTGTAATCTCCCTTTCCCTTAGGATCGATCAATAGGTGAAAAGGGCGTTTTCTCTGTACAGTTTTTTGGCAGAGATTTCCTTTGTGGGGGTCTTTATCGGGATTTCCCATATGAATAGAGAAACTATCTCCGGGTTTTACCTCTTGGGGGAGCATAAATTCAAAAGAGGAGGTCAGAAGCTCTGGATGCTTGACTTCAGTGCCTCCCACTATTTTTCCTCCTGCTAGTGCGAGCCAAATGAGATTCGTCTTCTCTTTGAGATTAGTCTGGGGAATTTGCCAATCGAAGGGCCTTCCTTTACTGTCGAGATCGAACCGGATTTTTGTCCCTTTAGGCAGCTGATTGGCTGTCGTGTAGATAAATTTCCAATGGGATACTTCACCAGCCGATGCTGATAGGGGCTCGCAGTAACAAATGGATCTACGCATTCAGTATGCTCCTTGCAAGTAAGGGTCTATTGTGCCTCAAAAAGGATTCGGAAGCAATTACCCTTTTTTGGAGCGAGGCTGGATTTTGATCTTCTTGATCGAGCGTTCATTAGAGGCAAGGACTTCAAGGTCGAACTCGTCGTGGGAGAGGCGCCATCCTTTCGCGGGGATTGTGCCAGCGCAATGGTATACATAGCCTCCCACTGTTTCATACTCGGGATTGGGGGGAATGCGGATGCCAAGATGGCCTTCGATATCGAGGATGGTCATTTTAGCGTTGACTACCCAGCCGCCGCCAGGAAGCTCCCAAAAGGAGTGTTCTTCGTCGATGTCATATTCGTCTTCGATTTCTCCAACGAGCTCCTCAAGAATGTCCTCGATAGTGACGATTCCTTCGGTGCCGCCATACTCGTCAACGATGATGGCCATATGGATTTGTTTATTGCGGAACTCTTGAAGGAGCTGGGTGATTTTTTTATTTTCTGGGGCGTAAAGCACTGGTTTAGCGATCGTTTCTAGAGGTAATTGGAGATTGTGAGTGGGGGAGGCATAGCATTTGAGAAGATCTTTATAGAGGACGACGCCAAGAATTTGGTCGAGTGATTCACGGTAAATGGGGATACGGCTGTATCCTTCGGAGGCGAATAGGGATGCTGCTTCGCGGATTGTGGTGTCTGCTGCAAGGGCGTAGATATCGACTCTGGGCACCATGATTTCTTTGACAACGCGCGCTTTAAAATTCACAAAAGAGCTGATCAGTTTTTGGTCGGTTGGATCGAGGTGTTGTTGGAGGTCGGATTCGCTGAGAATTTCGCGGATTTTCGATTTGTCTGTCGGGAGCCTGACTTCCAGAGGGATCGATTTTGTCAGGAGGCGGGCGCACTGCAAGAGAAGGGCGATCAAGGGAAAGAGGAGGATGAGATAGGGGGTAGCGAAGGGGGAGGCGCTTCTCAGGAGGAGGCGTGGTCTAACATAAGCAAGGAGGCTGACGAGAACATGGCCGATGAGGGCTACGGCGATCACTGCGCCGCAAATGGCCCAAGCGGCGTTTTTGGAGATTGCAGAGGGAAGTGCTGCGAAGAAATAGAGGGTCGCAAAAACGGCATAGGCAAGGAGGAAGAGGTGTTTGGTAAACGAGAGGGAGGCATAGAGGCTCTCCCAATCGGATTTAAAGAGCGCTCGTTTAAGCAGTGTGTTGAGGATAAAGAGGGGGGGGCGCGGAGAACGCAGCAGCTCTTTCGATTGAAATTTTCCCAGATGCAGGAGCGCCTCAGCGCAGGCGCTGAGGGCTAATGTGCCCCAGAGACAGGCAAGGAGGAGGAGAGGCGATTCGAGGAGGAGCGCGTTCATGGAGGGGTCAATTGTACATCAAGCTTGCTAAGGTGATCCATACACTGTTTTTCCATTTTGCGCATACTGCGTCTTGAAATGGGATCTATATCGTCATAGCCTAAAAGATGAAGAAAGCCATGGACGATGTAGAGGAGGAGTTCCTGGTAAGGGGATCTGTTTTGCGAGGCTGCAAATGTGATTGCGGCGTCAGGGCAAACGAAGAGATCGCCAAGATAGGAGGAATCGATCGGAAAGGTAATGCAATCCGTAGGGGTGGGATCTTCGAAAAATTCGGCGTGCAGGGCGGTGATTTTTTTTGTACTAACAAAGTAGAGAGAGCATTCGTCGCAAGAGATGGACAAAAAGGAGATGAGAGTCTCTACGGCCTTTCGGACAGAGACTCTCGATAAGGGAAAAGTGCGCTGCTGATTATAAATATTGATTCGGGGCGCCAAAGAAGAATAGACCTCTTGCGTAACTAAAGTTCTGTCGATTTTCTGGTTCTTTTGAGTCGATTTTCGATTTAAAATTGGGGAGCAATATACTGCTGTCGATATTGCTCTCCAATTTTGAAGTCGAAAATCGGCCAAAATAATCCAGAAAATCAACGAACCATTAGTTACGCAAGAGGTCTAATTAAGCAGAGGGGGTTTTAGGAAGTCCCGTGACCTTTGTGTTGCGGCCATCGACCCACTTTCCTATTTTTCGTAAGACGTCAACGCGCTCAAAACGCTTGAGCACATTCCTTTTTTTGCCGCTTTTCGTACTTTTTCCGTAGCTAGTGTGTCTGCTCATAATGATCTATCCAATTTTGGGTATAAAACGAGAAGGTACCGCTTCGGCGGGTACCGCATTTTCATGGATTTTGTAGCCGAATTCCAAGGCATCTCTTTTTGCTCCCGTCTTAGGGGAAGGAGGGCGTGGTCTTCGAGGGGATATGCGTCTGACTTTCCCTTGTTTGCTTGTCCGAGTCATGGGTTTCTCCGGTAAAGGAGTACATTATAGAGAGGGGATCTGCGTTTGGCAATAATTGTTTTTAACTATCTTATTTTAAGTAGCTTACATAGATTCTAGTGAAAGATTTGCCTGCTTGTAGGCGTTGAAGCGGATTTCGGAGAGGCTCTTCTTGTGGGGGTGGGAGAGGTCTTCGAATTCATAAATGAGTTTGAAGTCGGGAAGAAAGAGAGGCGTTGGGCATAAATTGAATGCGAAGAGGGCCTGGTTTACGTTGGTTTTCGATTTTGTAATTACGATGAGGTCTGCAGTGGGGGTGTCAGACACGCTATGAGGCAAAAACTGGGTTTCTGGGATTTTCCAGAGGAGTTCATCGGTAAATTTTTGCGCCTTTTCATCTTCAACGAAAAATAGGAGGCGCTCTTTGCGCATAAAATGGATCTTGGCCGTTTCGGTAATCCGTTTGAATTTAGAGGGTATGTCTTGCACTTGGAAAAAGATCACTCGAATATCAGAATGGCGCATCATCCACTTCCTTGAGGTCGGCGTCGGGATGGATGATGCCGCAGGAGACGAGAAATTTCAAAGCATCTTCGTTGGTCATATCGAGTTTATAGACGTCTGTTGCTGGAATAAAGAGTAAAAATCCTGAAATTGGGTGGGGTGCGGTGGGAGAAAAAACGGATACCATGGGCTCTTGGAGTTTTTGCTGGATTTCATCGGAGACTTCTCCTGCCTGGAAGCCAATGGAAAACGAGGGGGGATAGGGAAAGGGGACCATGACGGGGTATTTGAATGCTTTTTTGCCATCGCTTGAAAAAATGGCTGCAATGATATCTTTGCTGACTTTGTAGACGGTCTTGATGAAGGGGATGCGAGAAAGGAGTAGGTTCGTCCCTGCAATAAAATTTTTCACGAGGAACCAGCGGGCAATGCAGCCAAGGAGGAGGATGAAAACTCCGAGTGCGAGAAGGGCCACAATACGGGCGATCAGATGGATGAGTCCAGGGGGGAGTGTGAAGAAATGTTTTTCTGCGAAAAGATCAAAGAAATGGATGAAGAAGTGGGCCAGAGGCGCTGTAAAGAGGTTAAAGAGAAAGACGATGATCACGAGGGTAAGGGCGACAGGGGCTAAAATAACGAGTCCTGTGATGAGGTACTTTTTCATAAAGCGCCCCTTTTTTCTACCTGTTGCGGTTGGATGACGCCGCAGGAGACGATATATTTGAAGGCCTCCTCGCTTTTCATAGACAAAAAAATCAGATCTTCTTTGCGGCACATGACTAAGTATCCCGTCATTGGATTTGGCGTTGTGGGGATGAAAACGGAGAGCATCGGATTTCCCACAGCAGCAGAGCAGGTCGTTGGAGATTCGGTTGAAATGAGACCGATACAGTAGGCTTTTTTATAGGGAAAGGGGAGAAGAACGACTTGTTTAAAAGATGTCTTTTTTGTGCCGAATAGTGATCTTACGATGTCTTTGGAGGTTTTATAAATTTTATTGACGAGTGGAATTTTGTAAAGAAAGCGGTCTCCCAAATGGAGTAATTGGTTGAAAAAAAAGCGCCTGGCTACAAAACCGAGAAAGAGCGTGAAGAAGAAGAGACTGATAAGGATGACAATTTGGCTGATCGTGCGCGCCGCTTGCTCGGGAACATGAATCGCAAACGTGGAAAAGGAGGTAAAAAAAGAGACGACAAGTCCGGTAAAGGGTTTTGTGAGGAAATCGATAAGAAAAACGACGATCCAAAATGTGACGGCGAGTGGAAGGAGTGTGACGAGTCCTGTAAGGAAATATTTTTTCATTTCCCTCATGATGGCGTGAACAGAGTTATTTGATCTAGCGATTTTTTTTCTTTTGCGCGGGCAGGATGGGCGGGGCGGGGGCGATCGACCATTCACTCTGTTGCAGAGTGTAGAGGATTTTATCCAGACGCACATAGAGCGTTTGCCCCGCAGCAAAGGTCTTACCGGATCTTGAGCCACGGAAGGTCATTGTTTTTGGATTGAACTCATAATAATCATTGCCAATCTTCGAGATGTGAAGGGACGCTTCCAGATCGAAGAGGGGGATTTCAAAGAAAAGGGCGAAGGGTTTAATGCGGGTAATGATGGCCTGATAGACACGGGTCGGGTCTTCGGCAAAATAGGTGCCAGCGAGGCGTAGTTTTTTGAGTAAAGTGACCGAGCTTTCTGCACGGAAAGAGACCCGCTCTTTCTCTGAACATTTTTGCGCAATGGCGTCGATATCGCAATGGGAGGGTAATTCATCGAAGAGTAGGCGCTGAATGATGAGATCGGTGTATCTGCGGATAGGACTCGTGAAATGGCAGTAGTGTTCGAGGGCAAGCCCATAGTGGCCGATGTTGTCAGAGGAGTAGGAGGCAAGGCGCATGCTGCGGATAAAACTGACGGATAGTTGCGGGAGCAGGGGAGAATCTTTGGCGTCGAGGAAGAGTTTTTGGATATCGCGGTGGTTCGGTACTCCAGGCATCTGGAAGCCGAGAGTCCTGGCAAAAGCATAGAAGTCCTTGAAGGAGTCTTCGCTTGGCTCTTCGTGGACGCGGTAAATGAGGTTTTTTCCTTGGCGGCTTAAGTGGAGGGCCGCGATCTCGTTTGCCTTCAGCATGAACTCTTCAATCATTTGATGGGTAATATCGTATTCGACTCGTTCAATCCGTTCAGGAATGCCTTTTTCATTGACGATCACGACGTCATCCGCCATGGCAAAATCGATGCTGCCGCGTTCGAAGCGCTTCTTTTTCAAGATATGGCACAAAGAGACCATCCGTTCGAGGAGAGCCGCATGGGGGGATTTTTGTCTCTTTTCTAAAACGGCTAGCGCCTCTTTATAAGTGAAGCGTTTGCGGCTTTTGATGACGGCGCGGATGAATTCATAATGGATGAGATTCCCTTGGGGATCGAATTCGGCTAAAACCGATTGCGTGAGTCGTTTTACATTGGCTTTGAGGCTGCATAGCTCGTTCGACAGCTCTTCGGGAAGCATGGGAACACATTTTCCGGGAAAGTAGGTAGAGTTGCATCGTAAAAGCGCTTCAGAAT
This sequence comes from Chlamydiia bacterium, assembly GCA_016213175.1. Taxonomy (GTDB): domain Bacteria; phylum Chlamydiota; class Chlamydiia; order Chlamydiales; family SM23-39; genus JACRBF01. Next base: position 8,134 of record JACRBF010000057.1, on the reverse strand, counting down.
CGAGATGCGTCAGCGGTTTGACATAATGGGATACATCAGCAATGTGTACTCCCAAGTGGAAATGTCCTTTTGCGTCGCACTCCAGCGTGATGGCGTCATCGAAGTCACGCGCTGTGTCGGGATCGATTGTGACGCACTCGCGTTCCGTGAGATCAACTCTCGCGGCTCCTTCTTTGACAGAAATTCTCTTTCCAAAGCTCTCGGCTTCAAGAATCGCTTCTTTAGAAAACCCATCAGGCAATTCGAATTCGGCAACAGCTGCTTCAATATCGATGGAAGGGTCTGAGATGTGGCCAATTAACCGGGTCAGAGTGCCTTCAGGGAGTCCAGTTTCATTTTCCCAGGAGGTGATATGGCAGAGGATCCGGTCGCCTTCTTGTAGGGTAGTCCCCTTGGCTTTGACGAGAACCGGTTTATCAGGGCCGAGCAGGGGGGAAAAGGCGGTATAATGGCGTGCTTGTTTGCTGATGACGGTTCCTGCTAAAAAGCTGCGGCTTCTCTTGAGGATGGCCACCACAATCCCTTCCGGACCTTTAGGGGAGGGGTTGGCGCCAATCTCTATCTCTACCTCATCGCCATCGACGGCATTGTTGATGCAGTGCTTCGGAATGAAGACATCGGGGCCTTCTGGCTGTTTGACAAACCCGAAGCCTTTATGGTGTACGCTGATTGTCCCTGTAACGAGCGGCGCTGTCCTGGGCACTGCGTAGCGTCCGTTTTGAAGAACAAGCCTTTTTTCGAGCACGAACTGTTCAAGGATTTTTTGACACTGTTCTAGGTGGATGGGGGCTACGTTCAGGTGTCGGAGAAGCTCCTCGTAAGTTTCTGGTTTATAGCGTTTTCCTTGTGTATATTCGAGGAGTAGCTTGGAGAGGTTGTGGGCAAGTTTACCCTGCCCTTTACGTTTTCTTCTAGGTCTCATGTCCTTTCATGATAGGGTAGAATGCGTATCCGAGCAAGGAGGAAAGCGGGATTTAAAGAATCAGCCCCCTCTTCACGAGGGCGCCTTGCAGGGTGGGGGTGTCAACGAAGACTTCACTATCGAGACCTGCTTTTTTGGCTCCAGCGACAAATTCGGGGATATCGTCGGTGAAAAAACACTGTTCAGGCGGACACTGAGCTTTTGAAAGAGCATTTTGAAAAATTGGTTGCTCCGGTTTCAGGCTGCCTACTTCGAAGGAGAGAGTTTTGTCATCGAAAAGGCGAAAAATCGGATAGGAAGAGACGAGGCGATTGAAGTGGTACTCGGATGTATTGGAGATGAGAACTAGGCGGATCTTTTTCTGTTTGAGAAGTTCTACGAGGGGCCATAGTTCGTAATTGGGGACAAAGATATCGGAAACTGCTTGGGAAAATTCTATGGGAGAAAAAGGTTTTGTAGAACGCGCGCGGAAAAGCTGATAGAGGGCTGTGCTGGTAAGGCCCCCTTTTTCATAGCGCAGCAAGAGAGTTTCTGTGATAAAAAGCGCGCGAATCGCTTCCTGTGATAACCCTGTACAATGGGCAATTTGTTCATACAGTTTGGCATGGCTGAAGAAGACGAGGACATTGCCGATGTCAAAAAAAACAGTTTTTAGTGCCATGGATGTCTCCTGATATGGCTGAGGTAGGTGTTTTGAAGGAGCATTGCAATTGTCATGGGGCCAACGCCTCCAGGAACAGGGGTAATGTGGGAGGCAATTGCGGAGACTGGTGTGAAATCTACATCGCCTACGATAGTCTGATCGTTTAATCGGTTGATTCCTACGTCGATGACAATCGCACCAGGGCGCACCATCTCTTTTTTAATAAAGAGTGGCTTGCCGATAGCAGCAATGAGAATATCGGCGGACAGTGTGATGTCTGTGAGATGTTCTGAATGGCTGTGCGCGATGGTAACAGTGGCATTGCAGTGTGGTTTTTTTTGCATGAGGAGCGCTGCAAGGGGCTTTCCTACAATATTACTGCGTCCTACGATGACGACTTTTTTCCCGTTGACTGGGAGATTCTGTTTTTCGAGAAGTGTTTTAATCCCTTGAGGGGTGCAAGGGCAAAATCCATCGTCTTCTCCCAAGAGGAGTTTTCCTAGATTAAGGGGGTGAAATCCATCGACATCCTTGGCTGGGTCGACGGCGCGCATGACAGCGCGTGCATCGATGTGAGGGGGAAGGGGAAGTTGCACAAGGATTCCATCGATCTTTGAGTCTATGTTGAGCAGAGCAATTTGCGAAAGAAGCGCTTCTTGCGATATATCAGAGGAGAGAGCAATGAGAGTCGATTCGATACCGGTTGCAGCGCAGGCTTTTTTTTTAGAACGGACATAGGTTTGCGAGGCTGGATGCTCCCCAACGAGGAGGAAGGCAAGCTTCGGTCTGCCGCTTTTTAAAAGCGCTACCTGTTGGGCAATTTCTGAAAGGATTGTAGAGGCTACTTGTCTGCCGTTGATGATCACGGAACACTCCTGCTGAGGATGGCGGAAGCTGCTTGGTGGATGAGTCCATTCGTTGCAAGGATCGGTTTTTTGGAATGGACGGAAAAGGGGGATTGATTCCAACTAGTCACTTTTCCTCCCGCTTCTTCGATCAGCAAAACGCCTGCGGCGCAATCCCAAGGGGAGAGTCCCACTTCGAAAAATCCTTCGAAACGCCCTGCTGCGGTATAGGCAAGATCGAGAGCAGCTGAACCTAGGCGCCGAACAGGGATGCCTAGTTTCATAATGTCGATGAAGTGCTCAATGCAATGGTAAGGGTTGGTGGCAAGATTATACGGAAATCCCGTGGCGAGGATCGATTGGTCGATTTGTGAAACCGGAGAGACGCGGAGGGAAACGCCATTTAAGAAAGCTCCTTTGCCTCGTTCTGCAACGAAGAGCTCTTGCTGCAAAGGATGATAGATGACGCCGCAGAGGATTTGCCCCTTCTGTTCAAGAGCGACGCTGACGGAGAAGAAAGGGATTTGATGGGCGAAATTGACTGTCCCATCAAGGGGATCGATGATCCACAGAAAATCGCCTTTAGCTCCTGAAGCGCCACTCTCTTCCGCTAGAAAATGGGAAGAGGGGACATGGCTGCGTAACAGCTCGATGATCGCTTTTTCTGATAGCGTATCATACTGCGTCACGAGATTGTGTTTGCCTTCTTTGGAGGAGATAGTCAAGTGGGAGCCAAACCCTTTGCGGAGGATGTCTCCTGCTTCCAAGGCAGCCTCGATGGCAATGAGAGTTAGGTAGTCGAATTGTTTCGTTTCAACCAAAATAGCGTCCATGCGTGATGCAACTTCAACCCGAGGGCAAGCGGCAGAGAAAACCCAACTAAGGCATATAACCCATCAAAGAGAGCAAGCGCTGCCCACTCAATGAGTGTCCATTTTCCGGTAAAGGCGATCCTCTTGTCAAAGAGAAAGAGAAAAAAAGTTTGAAGGGAAAGGATTACGAGAGCCATTAGCGTTGTGAAAACAAGCAGATGTAGAGGCTGCCTGTAAAGGAGGTGGTTACGAAATCGTAGTAATAAGGCGGATGCGAGCGTATAGGTAATGGGGTGAAGACCCATCGGATGATTGGAGAGCAGGTCTGGCAGAAGGCCGCATAGGGCTGCAAACCAGAGCGGCTTCCATAGATCCTTCTGGGCAGGGTAATAAAGGGTGATTAGGGCGATCCAGGGATGATAGGCGTGGAACGGAAGCGCAGGCAAAGCGCTGCTTTGCATAAAAAGAGCGCATGTGGCGACGATCCATGTAATACCAATTAGCATGAGGCGAATTTTTTGATTTGCGGTGCATTTTCCGCTAGAAATTGGTGCCACTTCCAGGCAGATTCGATGAGGATTGGGAGTTGCGAAAGGCGTGGGGACCAACCAAGGAATTCTAGGGCTTTGGTAATATCTGCTGTCAAATGGGCGGGTTCTCCAGGACGCCTGCCTTCTAATCGCACGGGAATGTGTTTTCCTGTAAATTGCTCTACAGCCCGAATGATCTCTAGCACCGAGCAACCTTTGCCACTGCCAAGATTGATTTGAAAACTGTTCTTGCGGGCGAGGAGTTTTTGGAGAGCCGCTACATGTGCGTCCGCAAGATCTTGCACATGAACGTAGTCGCGAATCGCACTTCCATCTAAAGAGGGGAAATCGGCGCCATAAACCACGAGCTCTTTTTTGAGCCCTAGGCCTACTTGGATGACGGAAGGGATCAGATGGGTTTCTGGCGTATGGTTTTCTCCGATCTCCGTTTCTAGATCAGCGCCTCCCACATTGAAATAGCGTAAGATGGCGGACTTGATCCCGTGGCTTGTCTCAAAATCGGCCAGGATCTGTTCGATCATGAGTTTGGATTTTCCATAGGGATTAACAGGGATCTGGGGATGCTCTTCGTTTATGGAAATGGATTGGGGCTGGCCGTAGGTTGCACAGGTGCTGGAAAAGACAATATAGGGTACCTCCGCTTCTCGCATCGCTTCGAGCAAAGCGAGCGAACTGACGAGGTTATTGCGGTAATATTTACCTGGATCTTGCATTGATTCCACAACGAGAGCGAAAGAGGCAAAGTGGAGGACTGCTTTTGGACGGAATTTCTTAAATGCTGCGTGTAGTTTTTCTTGATCGCAGAGATCTGCTTGGACAAGGGGACCCCACTTAACGGCATAAGCGTGTCCTACAGACAAATTGTCATAGGCAATAGGGAAAAACCCTGCTTTAGCAAGGGTTTTGCATACGTGGCTGCCAATATATCCGGCGCCGCCGGTCACAAGAATAGGTTCTGGCATAAGGAATGGACTATGGAAGGGCGTTGAAATAAAGTAAAGAGTTTGGTGGAACGAGGCTATACCGAACGTGATTCAAGAATTGGGATTTCGGCTGTGTCAAAGCTTCTAGGTTCAACGATCGTAAGTTGCCCCCATATTTCTAATATTGGGCAACTTACGATCGTTGAACCTAGAGAACTTTCACATCAGCCCAAATCCGATTCTTGAATCACGTTCGGTATATCTCCTTTTCTGAAGATTTTTGTGAATGAGGGATCTGAGGGCTATAGGGTCGCAGGGCAGCTTTGCCAAGTTTTTTTCAATGCTCAGTTCTAGTTCTTTGAGTTTTTTTTCCACTCCATCAACTCCGTAAAATTGGATCGCTGTGGGTTTCTTTTTTTTTCTATCGCCTCCTGCTTCTTTACCGAGTTGTTCCTGACTTGCCGTGGCATCCAAAAGATCATCGAGGAATTGAAAGGCCAGCCCTAATTGTTCCCCGAGCACGCGCAGAAGGGAATGGGCGCTAGAAGGAGCGTTCCCGATCACTGCACCGAAAAGAAGCGCGCAGGTGAGAAGCGCTGCGGTTTTACCTCGGTGCATCTGCAATAGGGTGGGTTCGTCTAGCACCTTTCCGACAGATACAATATCGATGGCTTGTCCGCCGATCATCCCTTGCGCGCCTGCCGCATGAGAGAGGAGTTGGATGAGCTTTAGTTTTTGTTCTGTAGAGAGGTGGGGAGCTACGCCCAAAACTTCAAAGGCATAGGTGAGCAAATAATCGCCTGTTAAAAGGGCTAATCCCTCGGAAAATGCCCGATGTAATGTTGGCCTGCCGCGTCGTAAATCGTCATTATCCATACAGGGGAGATCGTCATGGATGAGGGAATAGGTGTGAATCATTTCGATGGCGCAAGCGGGATCGATTGCATGGCTCAGAGGGGATTGGAATGCTTGGGCCACTGTGAGAACAAGGAGAGGGCGAAATCTTTTCCCTGGTGACAGGAGGGAGTAGCGCGCGGCATCATAAATGGGAAGAGAAGCGTCCTGTACAAGCGTATCTAATCGCTGCTCGATGATCTGGGAAGTCACAGAGCCTTCTGCATGTGATCGGGGACGCCGATACAGATGTAATCGAATCCCTTGGCTGACATCTCGCTGGGCTTATATTGGTTTCTGCCGTCGAAGAAAGCGCTTCCTTGCATGGTTTTACGAATGGAATGAAAATCGACAAGGCGAAAGAGCTTCCACTCCGTGAGAAGTGCGATCGCATGGGACTGACTGGCGGCTTCGAAGAGATCCTTACACCAAGTAATCTGAGGATGATTGTGAAGAATTTTTTGAGCGTTCGGCATGGCGATCGGATCGAAGAGGCGTAAATGGGCGCCTTGATGAAGCAAATGGACAATCAAATCAAGCGACGGCGCCTCGCGCATATCATCGGTATCTGGTTTGAAAGACAGTCCCCAGATCGCAATTACTTTTCCGCGCATCCCTCCCCGTGAGGAGAAATAGTGGGCAATTTTTTGGCCCAAGAGCTGTTTTTGTCTGCGATTGACTTCATCAGCTGCTTGTAAAAGTTCAGGGTCTACGCCGGCCTCTTTCGCAACTGCGATGAGGGCTCTGATATCTTTCGGAAAACAAGAACCTCCGTAGCCAATGCCTGGGTAGAGAAAGCTATAGCCGATGCGCGAGTCGGAGCCTATTCCTTTACGCACTTCATTGACGTCTGCGCCCACATGTTTGCAGATGCCTGCAATCTCATTCATAAAAGAGATGCGGGTTGCGAGCATGGCATTGGCAGCGTACTTCGTCATCTCAGCAGACCTAACATCCATCGATAAGATTCGATCCCTGCTCAACATGAAGGGAGCATAGATCTCGCGCAAGAGCTCAAGCGCTCTCTGGCTTTCTGCACCGATGATGATCCGGTCAGGTTTTAAACAATCTTGAATGGCTGCGCCTTCTTTGAGAAATTCTGGATTGGAGACAACATCGAAGGGGATCGTTACGCCTCTTTTTTGCAACTCCTCTTGAACGACTTTCTTGACCCTGTCTGCGGTTCCTACGGGTACGGTAGATTTATTGACTAAGACGAGATACGAGTTCATGTGAAAAGCGATTTCCCGAGCGGCTTTCTCTACGAACGATAGATCGCAAGAGCCGTTTGGCAAGGAAGGGGTTGGCACTGCAATAAAGCAGACTTGGGATGCCGCGATTCCCGCTGCGTAATCGGTGGAAAAAAAGAGACGGTTTTGGGAGGTATTTCTTTTAACGATCTCTTCCAGGCCAGGTTCATAGATGGGAATAACCCCTTTTTTGAGATTCTCGATCTTGTTCTGATCGATATCGATGCAGATCACAGAATGACCCATTTCCGCAAAACAAGCGCCTGTAACAAGGCCCACATAGCCTGTACCTGCGATGAATATATTCATTAGACCTCTTGCGTAACTAAAGTTCTATTAATAAGCTCCCTTCGGGGCAATCATGCGCAAAGCAGTTTGGAAAATCAAGCGAAGATCGAGCCAAAAAGACCTGTTGTCGATGTAATACTCTTCCATAGCAATTCTCTCTTCCAGGGTAAATTGGTTGCGTCCCTTGACGGTCCAGAGTGTAGTGAGTCCTGGGCGTACCGAGAGAATTTTCGGTGCTTTTTCTTTGAGATAGTGGGTAACCTCTTCTTGCGTAAGAGGCCTAGGGCCTACGAGACTCATATCTCCTTTGAACACGTTGAGAAATTGGGGTAATTCATCGAATGAGGATTTTCTAAGCCATTTGCCCACAGAGGTGATGCGGGGATCTGTTTTTAATTTATAGTACTGCCTCCATTCTTCATTGAGAGCAGGATTGCTGGCGAGGAGAAATTGCAATTTTTGGTCGGCGTCGGTGTGCATGGTTCGAAATTTCAAACAGCCGAACTGCTTTCCGTTGCGTCCGATGCGGGTGTGCGCGTAGAACACAGCGCCCGGCGAGGAGAGTTTGACGGCAATGGCGCAGAGGAGCAGCAGCGGGAGCCCCAGCACGAGCACGGACAGGCTGAATACGATATCAAATAGGCGCTTCATAGCTCTAAAGATGACAATACCGAGCTCTAAAGATGACAATACCGAAATAAAGAAATGCCTTCAACTTCTGGTTTTTAATAGACCTCTTGCGTAACTAAGGGTTCGTCGATTTTCCGGATTATTTTGGCCGATTTTCGACTTCAAAATTGGGGGCAATATCGCACATTATATTGCCCCCCAATTTTGAAGTCGAAAATCGGCTCAAAAGAACAGGAAAGGTACGCGTTCACGGGGGGTAGGGGGTAACAACGTCGCAGGTTGAATTCCGCTCGCCGTAGGCGAGTTCCACTCATTCCTGTAGCGTCCGAAGCGGCCACTACAGGAATGAGCGGCTTAAAGTATCTTATAATTTTGT
>JACRBF010000005.1 GCA_016213175.1 Chlamydiia bacterium | reverse complement strand
TTCTTAATGAACGCATGGCGAATAGTTTAGACTAATAAAGATTTTATAATCCAGCTTTTGGGTGCACCTCAAGTGGAAGCACTATATACCGAACATGATTCAAGAATCGGATTTGGGCTGATGTGAAAGTTCTCTAAGTTCAACGATCGTAAGTTGCCCAATATTAGAAATATGGGGGCAACTTACGATCGTTGAACTTAGAGGCTTTGACATAGCCGAAATCCCAATTCTTGAATCACGTTCGGTATACCCGTTCCACCTCCGGGACACCTGCAAAGTCACATAAAAATTTGAATTACTGTACAATGCTCGCTGCTTAACTCACTTCAAGGAAACAGAATGCAGCTTTTCGAATGTCTCCAAAGTATCCCTGATCCCCGTAAAAAGCGTGGGGTTCACCACCCGTGTGAATGTCCGAGCCAATGCCATGGGTCTGCCTTAAGAGACCGTCTGCTTAATAATCGTTTTGTTCGAAGTCTTGGAGGATGATCTCCTTGAGCCTTTCTATCGGATGTTCGTCGCAGTTCAGCCAACGAAAATGAGGTTCCTTGCGAAACCAAGTAAATTGCCGTTTGGCGTAATGACGCGATGCCTTTTTAAATGCTGTGATGAAGCGCTGCAATTCTTCTTCCGTCTGAGCGCCGCCTAAAAATTCAAGCGCTTGCCGATAACCAATGGCTTGCGAAGCGGAAGGATTTTCTTTAATACCTTGATTCACAAGATCTTTTACCTCTTGTAAAAACCCTTTGCGGAGCATTTCATCGCATCGCAGCTCGATTCTCGAATACAGTCTTTCTCTCGGATAATAGATAAACCAGCAGCGAAAATCGTACTCTTGCTCCAGTGATTTTTCAGGTTTTGGAAATTCGCTGACCTTCTTCTCTGAAAGGGCCATAATTTCTAAAGCGCGTATGATCTTGTGACGGTCTTTTTCCGCAATCGTTGCCGCATAATCGGGATCGAGCATCTGCAAGCGCTCGTAAAGGACATCGGAACCCAATTGCCACATTTGCTCTTCAAGCTGTTTTCTCACCTCAGGCGAAGAGGGGGGGCCGCTCGGAGGCCCATAGAGCAGCGCATGGATATAAAATCCAGAACCTCCGATCACAATAGGAACATTTTCGCGGTGGAGCGTCTCTTTGATGGCGGCTCTTGAATCCTTATAGAAATGGGCCACATTGTAATGGGTGGATAGATCGCACACATCGATGAGATGGTGGGTAATCAAACTACGCTCTTCAGGCGTCGCTTTCGCAGTCCCGATATCCATCCCTCGGTACACTTGGCACGAATCGGCAGAGAGGATCTCTCCCCCGATCACCTGAGCAAGCGATAAAGAGAGTTGTGTTTTGCCGGATGCGGTAGGACCTGCGATGACGAGCACCCGTTTCTTTTTTTGAGGAAACGAGACAGGCTGTCTAAGAGCGCGCGGTCTCCTAGAAAGGAGGCTGTTTTTCACACGAACCTATTCCAATCACAAGGTTCACCGTTCACTTCTTATGAAACTGCAAAGCTTCTTTTTCTGTAGCAAAGAGGCGAAGGATGCGATCAAATCCTGCGATCTTGAGAATTTCACCGGCGTCATCATTCAGGGAAAAAAGGGAAAGAACCCCATGCTTAGCCAGAAGCTTTTTACTAGTAGAAAGAAAAATGCGCATCCCCGCGCTGCTCAAATAATCGATTCCGGAACAATCGAGAGCAATCTGTGTAATCCCCTCCTCAATCAGGCCGTCGATCCTCCGCTCTAGGACATGCGCCGTGCCGGCATCCAGCCGTCCACCGATACGCAAAATCACCACGCGATCAATTTCTTCCAGGTCAATGTGCAATCCAATTCCCATATTTCACCTTGTAGACACCCTCTGAGTATACCGACATCTTGACATAGATCTTCAGAGACTGTCTACGGAAATTTATATCTGAGCTGTTCCCGCTATTGTGGGTTTTTTGATGGGATCAAAAAAAGCACGGATAGTTTTGCAATTGGCTCCCCTAATTCACTCGGGCCACCAGCCTTCTCCTGAAGGCCATACGGTGCGCTATGGTATTTACCAATAAGAGCTGCGGAAGCAGCGGATGATCAGATTGAAGTCACAGCGATTTAGCTCCCTTGCCGGCATTCTCGACGCGACCATCGTCTCTGTCGGGGAACAATAGACCTCTTGCGTAAGGGACGTCTACAAAGTATTAATTCTCCACAAACGCAAGCTGCGGAATCCGCAGATCGATGATTCTGGGAGCAAACCGCGCAGGTGCACTTAAGCAGGCTGCCTGTTTTCGATAATCTTCTTCCATATTCCGACGGAGGGCAAAAAACCGGTTGAGCTGCCCAGAGAAGTCCTTGGGTGCAAGTCTCAAGAGTTTGGGAAAGGTGCCTATGACCTCTGTTCTCTTGTCTTTGAATAGTAGCTCTTCTTCCGTCATAAGGACGATTTCCCTCTGTCCCAAACTGGGAGCAAAGGCATTGGCCACATCAATCCTCTTAATCCGAAATCCCTGACGCCAAGGGGCGCAATCGAGAAATTGGAGAACCTGAAAGGCGAGATCGAAAAAGCGATTGGAGATCGGGATCAGCCATGCCCCCCCTTTTCTTTGGAAAGAATCCTCAGGAACACCAAAGGGGGGCAGTCCTAAGTAAATTTGGGGAAGTTCCTGCGGAGAAAAAAAGGGGTGGATGGGAAATAGATAGCCTTCTGCATCGATCGCTACATTCTTATAATCGGCCAGCTGAGCAATCGGTTTACGTACTTCATAGTCGATGAAAACGGTTGATGGAAACTTGCGCTCTACTTTGGCTTTAACGATCAAAGGAGAAGATTGCAGACATCTTTCCGCTGCCTTGCAATTGAATGCATAGAGAGAAATGGGGTGATCGACGCTCAAATCCAACAGTTCTGCTAAATATTCCGTTTTGAGAGCGCCTTTTTCTGGACCTGTCTGCAGGATGGTTGTAATGCGGTAGGTTTTATCCTGGAGCTTGCTCTCATGATGCCTTACGTATAAAACATAGCCGCCCATACTCAATAGCAGCGTTGCAAGGGTCGATCCAATCAAATAAAAAGGCACTGTCCAACGTCCCACTTTATACTCTTCGTATTCGATTCTGTCCTCTTGCACGGTGCATGGCGAGGAAGCTCAGTTGGTCGCAAATTTGTCCCATACTCACTCCTGCAGAGGCCCAAATCTTCGGAAATGCGCTGGTATCGGTGCAGCCAGGGAAGGGATTGATCTCATTGAGCCAATAGAATCCCCCTTCATCGACAAAAAAATCGATCCGCGCAAGCCCTTTGCAACCAGCTGCCCTATAAGTTCTTCTGGCCAAATCGATACCAACTTGTGTCTCAGTCTCCGTCAAACGGGCAGGGATTGCGTAGGGCATGGCAGAAGGGCCGTACTTCTCCCCATATCCTACAAAAGCGCCTTGACTCAAGATCTCACACGGAGGTCCGATCCGGACAAAATCATTGCCGATCAGGCCAAACTCAATTTGTCTTCCTTCGACATGCCGTTCGGCTAAAATCGTATCGTCATAGAGAAAAGCAGTTTCTATCGCCTCTTGCAGTGAGGAAAAAGTATGAGCGCAACTAACACCAATACTCGACCCTAAATGAACAGGTTTGATCCAAATGGGATAAGTGAACTTCTCTACAATCTTCTGGATTATCTCTTCGCGTGATTGGAGATAGGCGCCCCGATCGATTTCGAGAAAGGGAGCGGTTGGAATATGGTTCATGAGAGCGATCTGTTTCGTCCAGCCTTTGTGCATACACAGGGCGCATGATCGGTAATCGCAGCCCGCGTAGGGGATCTGTAACGCGTCTAAAAGACCTTGGATCATGCCGTCTTCCCCCTCAGGTCCATGGAATACGGGAAACGCAATATCGGAGGCTACAAGCTCCGCTAATACCTGTGCAGGGAATTTCTCTACACCCGCAAGCATCCTTTCCCCTCTTTGCAAACGCTCGACGCTATCCTCCCCTGTGATCCAGTACCCCGTTCGCGTCACGCCAAAATAGCGCACGTCGTAGATCTCTGGATCAAAGCCCTTTGCCACATTGATGGCCGACTGGATCGAGACGGCATGTTCAACCGACGTCCCGCCAACAAGAAGGGCTATACGTAATTTCGTACGTCTTGCCTTTAGAAGAACGCCGATTTCAGGCCCCACCTGAGTCACATCGCCCGCTCCTATCGTCAAGATGACATCGAACGGTCTCGAGATCGAGACCGTTTCTTTGGCAAGCCGCTCTCTCGGAATAAATCGAATCTTGTCCTGCAATTTTTTTCTCATCTCTGTGTAGAGAGCTTGACTGGTAATTCCCTCGATCGGTTCCTCTCCTGCGCTATAGATATCTGTCATTATCACTTCATCTGCGCTCTCGAAAGAGGCAGCAAACTGCTCAAAACAACTCTGCACTCTCGTGAACCTGTGGGGTTGAAAAACGGCGATGAGCCGTTTTTCCCGAATGCGTTCGCGCAGTGCTGTCAGCGTTGCCGCAATTTCTACTGGATGATGACCGTAATCATCGAAAATCTGAATCCTATTTACTTCCCCCTTCAACTCTAATCGTCTGTTCACCCCGGAAAATTGAGTAAATGCCCTGCGAATCGCCTCTTCGGCAACCCCCAAAGTAAGGCAAAGGCCGAAGACGGCAGACCCATTTAAAGCATTATGCCGCCCGAATAAAGAAAGGAGAATGCGTTGATACAACACGCCCTTAAAGCGTACATCGAATACGACCCCCTGATCGGTTTGCTCAAACGCCGTAATTTGTAAATCGGCCATCTTGGAAAACCCGTATGAAAATCCAGGAGGCGTAAGCGATTTCAGTTGAGCATCATCTGCGCACCAAAAGAGGTGATCGTGCGACTTTGTCTGTATGAAAAAAGCACCGAATGCCTCTTTCAGCAAAGCCATGCTGCCCCAATAATTCAGGTGATCGTCATCCAGGTTGGTCACGATCGCTCCAAAGGCCCTCGTTTTTAAAAAAGAACCATCGCTCTCATCAGCCTCGGCCACAAAAAGATCTCCGCTGCCTGCGCATCCGTTTCGATTCAAAGCAGATACAATTCCTCCTACAACAAAAGAGGGGTGCAGTCCCGCCACATGCAATACGGAAGCAAGAAGAGCGGTCGTCGTTGTTTTCCCATGGGTGCCTGTGACAAGGAGCGGTTGCTTGCCTCGCATGAGTCTGTCCAGTAAATCTGATCGATGAAGCAGAGGTACCCCAAGAGACTTTGCCATCCTTAATTCCTCATTCGTCTCCTGAATATCGCTGCTATAGACTACAGTCATCGACGTTTTTACCAGCGATGCATTATGGCCGATGTGTACTCCGATTCCTTCCCCTTTGAGCAGATCTAGAAGAAGGCTCCCTGATCGATCGCTTCCCTGTACGGCATGCCCTCTCTGATGCACAATGCGGGCAAGCGCGCTCATGCCGATTCCGCCTAGACCAATAAAATGGTATGCCGCTCGCGATGTAAAAATCGGTTCTTCCGGCATCGGACAGCCGCCATTTGTCATGAATTCCTCATAGATAAAATAACCTCTGCGAGATGCGGCCTATGCTGAAGCTGCGTTTTCATGATACCCAATGCCAACCGCTTCTGCTCTAATTCCGCAAGAAGCGCTTTACACTCTATGATCAACCGTTCGGAAGAGGCATCCTTCTGGTCTACAAGGCGCCCTCCGCCTACTCTGTCTGCCAAAAACTCCCCATTTTTTCTCTGATGGTCTTCCGTCGCAAAGGGGTAGGGAATGAGTAAAGCGGGAACTTCAAATCGAATCAATTCGGCAATCGTTCCAGCGCCGCTGCGACACAGAGCAAAATCTGCAGCCGCATACGCTACAGGCATCTCTTTTTCAAACCCTTTCACGCACGCTGTAATTCCAACACGCCTATAGGCATCTTCTACCAACGTCACAGCCTCTTCTTTTCCAGTGCAATGGATTACCTGAATCTTCTGTCCTAACTGAGCCAACGCCTGAGGCGCTACCTCGTTCAAAAAAGAGGCTCCCTGCGATCCGCCAAATACCAAAACTGTTAAACATTCAAGATCGAGATGATACGCTTTTCGCGCATCCTTGCGTGAACACAGAGACGGAGCCCCTAAACGCCAAGGCAACAAAGGCACAGCGACCCCCTTCTTCACTGGCAACGGAAACTGAAAAGCAATCTTTTCAGCCGCAGGCGCTAGAAATCGATTCACTTTGCCCATCACGCAATTTGCCTCAAAGAGAACCAGTTTTTTACGCAGGAGAGCAGCCGCAAGAAGTAGGGGAAATGTGTGATAACTACCGAATCCTACGACGACGTCAGGAGAAAATTGCCTCAGCAATCGGACAGCTTGCCAAAACCCTTTCCAGAGGGCGCCTAAAAAACCTCTTTGCAACGGATGGGCCATGATCTCCTGGAAAGATATGCCCTCTTTTGCAAAAAAGGGGCTTCCTTCAAGCTTATGCCCCGCAAAGAGGATTTTCGCTTTTTCCTGCAGCATCTTCGCAAGCTGCTGGGCAGGGAATAGATGTCCTCCCGTCCCCCCTGCGGCAATCAGTATTTTCCATTTATTCATCTTACACGGCCTCTCGTCTTTGCGTCCTTGCTATATCGAGCAAGAGGAATAGCGCAACGAGATTGACGATGAGCGATGTGCCCCCTTGCGAAAAAAAGGGCAATGTCATCCCTTTGCTGGGTAGAAGCCCAGAAACAATCCCGAGATTTAAAAATGCCTGGATAGCAATCAGAAACGTTAGAGTTGCCGCAAGGAGAAACCCCTCTTGATCGCGGGCGCGCACTGCAATCAAAAATCCTGCACAGGCAAAAATCATATAGACGGCGATGAGAGAGAGGATGCCAACAAAGCCCACCTCTTCTGCAAAGATGGCTGCGATATAATCATTGCGCGCCTCCGGCAAATAATTGAGCTTTTGCAAACTCTCTCCGATCCCCCTCCCGAAAAGCCCTCCAGAACCTGCCGCAATTTTGGCTTGGTGCGGTTGATGGCCTTTCCCCTTAAGATCTAACTCTGGATGCAGATAGATTTGAATACGATCCCGCACATGAGGCATTCGATACGCTGCAGCTCCGCCCGCTAAGAGAATAACCACCAGTGGAAGAACCCAAAACTTTAAGGGCACCCGCGTCAACAAAAAGAGGACGAGCAATGAGGAAAGGATGATGGCAGTCGTGCCATTATCTGGCTCCAGTAAAATAAGTCCGATGGGGATCGATAGGAGGGCAAGCCTTTTTAAAAAGGGCCAAAAGAGAATCTCCGTCTCTTGCAAAGCCCAACGGATATAGACTGCCGGCAGCAGGAGTTTGACGCATTCGGAGGGTTGAAATGTATAACCCATGAGGCCAATCCAACGGCGCGCTCCATTAATAGTTTGTCCAAGTCCTGGCATGAAAAGAAGCCCCAGCAGGATCGTCGTGACGAAGAGTAAAAGGGCGCTATAGCGCAAAACCTGTTCATACCCAAAGCGGTAGATGCAAAAACCAGAGAGCAGCCCCACAACACCGTAGAGGGATTGTTTCAGCAAAATCACATGGGTGTCTAAAGCAAGGGATCGGTCGATGATTTGCGCTGCGGTCGTATTGAAAATCATTAATAGGCCAAAGGAAAACAGGATCGCCACAGAGATGATTAAACAAAGGGCAGCTTTCGACATACTCTATCGGATTCTGAGCCGATCCCCGGGTTTCAATTTTCTGGCCGTTTTTTCATTCAGATCGTTGAGCTTGAGAAGCTCATCTACTTTCATATGATTCTTCATGGCAATTGTCCATGGATTATCGCCCACTTTCATCGTGTAATACTCTGCCTTTCCCGAGGAAGAGGGGGCAGCAGATTTTGGCATAACGAGGGACTCTGATGTGGGATTATGCGGGACTTTAAGACGCTGTCCTACCTTCAGAAAGTTACTCGGCAGGTGGTTCAACGTAATGAGTTCATCCACAGTCGTATGATGCTTTCTAGCAATGCGCTCCAAACTATCCCCTTTTTGTACAGCGATCTCCAGGGGAGCATGAGGAGCTGCCACAACACGCGCCTGTTCTACAGCCCCATTCGGCAGGGAAGCAGTCGCCGTCTGCTCTGTTCCTTCTACGCTGAACGGGGGCAGCTTGTGCTTGGGGGGCTCCTCGGAAGACCCTGCCAGAGAAATCAGGGGAATTTCCACAGGTTTTAGCGGCTCGGCAGCCGTTGGCTGCGCAACAAAATCGACGCCATCATGAAAAAGAGGCTGAGAAAAAGCCTCTTTTTGCCCCATAGCCTGCCCCAACTCTACAGAGGGGGTCACTTCCTCCCGCGTAGTTACTGCCGCAACAAATAACACCACGAGTAGCATTGCATTAATCATCACTGCGATCAATATCGTCTTTTTTCGATCCATGTCACCTTTCCAACACTAATTTCTTAAACGCATTGCCTCTCTGCTCGTAATTGACAAACTGATCATAGCTCGAGCAGCCTGGAGAAAAAAGCACCGTATCTCCCGCTGTAAGGCAATGTTTTGCTTTCGCAAAGGCTTCTTGCAAATGGAGCGCTCTTTCTAACAGGAAAAACTGCGCAAGCTCCCGCTCCATTTTCGATGCTGCCTCGCCAAACACAATCATCTTTTTTATTTTCTTACCAAAACTTGCAATCCACGGACAATAAGAAGATCCTTTATCGACTCCGCCAGCAATCAAAATCACTCTACCCTTGAATTGCTGCATCGCATGCATCACAGCATCGACATTCGAGGCTTTACTATCATTATAGTAGGCAACTCCCTCAATTTCCGCTACCCACTCCAGACGATGGGGAGGTTTTTGAAATGTTTTGAGTCCTTGTGCGAAGGCGCCAGAGCCTACATGGCACGCGTTACACAACACCTGAGACGCCGCCACATTTTCCCACGCAACAGATCCCCCCTCCTCTTTACCTCGGCAAGCATCATAATACTCAGTAAAGGGAGGCAACAGGGAGCCAAATTCTTTTGCTATCTTTTGAGAGACATAGAAATGGCCGCCCTGTTTGATGCTAGATCCCAACCGCAGTTTTGCCTCAGCGTATTCTTGCATTGATGCATGGCGATTGAGGTGATTGGGCGTGAGGTTCAACACGATCCCTACATCGAAACGGTTTAAGGTATGCATCGTCTCTAACTGAAAAGAGCTCAGCTCGATAACGAGTGTATCTTGCGGATGGGGATTTGCCGCATAGAGGCTGAGAGCTGTTCCCACATTCCCTAAAGCAACCGCAGGAATTCCCGCCCCATTCAAAATATGAGCAGTCAGAAGGACAGTCGTTGTTTTCCCATTACTGCCGGTGATTCCAAACATACGCATGTCGGGGAGAAAGCGAAGGGCAAGCTCCACCTCGCCAACGATCTCAATCCCCTCACGCACCCCTTTTTGCACCAAAGGATGAGATCTTTCGATACCAGGGGAAAGGACAATGAGAGAAATCTTCTGCAAAGATAAGTCGGAATTGTCCGTAACCAACTCTAAACCAAGATGCAAGAGTTTTTGAATCTCAGATTCTTCACGAAGCGCAAGGGCTTTGCGGTCGGCGGCTTTTACACGATTTTTTTTTTGCAAAAGAAGCAAGGCGGAGGCTCTACCGCTCACGCCAAGGCCAATAATTAAAGCATTCAGAGGATGCCTACAAAGTAAGGGTTCATCGATTTTTTGGATTATTTTTGCCGATTTTCGATTTAAATTTCTGGGGCAATATCGACACCCAGTATATTGCCCCAGAAATTTAAATCGAAAATCGGCTCAAAAGAACCCGAAAATCGACAGAACTTTACTTTGTAGACATCCTCTCAAGGTCATTGGAACTTCAGGGATGCAACTGCAATAATTGCAAAAAGAAGACTAATTATCCAGAAACGAATCACGATTTTCGTCTCAGGCCATCCCATGTATTCGAAGTGATGGTGAAGCGGAGCGCAGAGAAATACCCGCTTTTTATTGCGATAGCGATAACTGAGCACCTGAATAATAACAGACAATGCCTCCGTGACAAAGATTCCTCCCGCAATGGCAAGAATGACCTCGCGTCTTAGCAAAACGGCAGAAACCCCCAGAATGCCTCCTAAGGCAAGAGATCCGGTATCCCCCATGAAGACCTGAGCAGGGTAACCGTTATACCAGAGAAATCCAAGAGAGGCCCCTACAAGGGCAAAAAGATACACTGCGATCTCTCCGCTTCCTTCGATGTAGAGAATGTTAAGATAGCGCGCCAAATCGATGTGGTTCGACAGAAAAGCAAACACAGCTAAGACAAGCGATGCCATGACGAGACAGCCGGCAGCCAATCCATCGAGACCGTCGGTTAAATTGACCGCATTCGAGGCGCCCGTGATCACAAAAATGATCAATAGGAAAGAAAAAAACCGCAGCCATCCATCGAAAATGACAACAGGATCCTTCCAAAAAGGCACATAGAACCTTTCAATATAAGCGCGGGTGTTGAGAGATCGTAATGCTGTGGAAGAATGGGTAGTCACTGGATGCCCTTCTTCGCGCGCAATCATCACATGCTCTTTGGCTCCGGGAGGACGGAAAAATTCTCTGCTCTGCAGGGTGTGCGTAAAGCCTGGACACAGGAGATAAATAGCAATGAATCCAGAAAACATTACTTGGACGGCCATTTTCTTGCGCGCCTTCAGCCCCTTACTATTTTTATAGCAAAGCTTAAGATAGTCATCTGCCGCCCCAAGCGAACCCAGCACAAGAGTTGTGAGCAAGAGTAAAGCGGTAAACGCACTCCGCAGATCCATCCAAAGAACCAAGGAGACAATCATGGAAAAAAGGATAAGCAGACCGCCCATCGTAGGCGTATCTTTCTTTTTGCCGTGCAACTCTGCAAGAAGAGGACACTCTTCCACGCTGCGGATCGATTGACCGATCTTCAGTTCATAGAGTTTTTTGATGAATCGAGGTCCTAAAAAAATCGTCAAGAGCAGAGAAGTGACTGCGGCGAGAATCATCCGCGTGGAAAAATAGAAAAAAGCAGAAGGGATTTTCCAATGTAACATATGGCTAAGAAAACTGAGAATCAAGAGCAGCATCCGCTCCCCTTCAACCCAAGTCTTTCAAAAATCTGTTCCATTTTCATCACACGCGATCCCTTGATCAACACAACGTCTCCTAAGCTTACAAGCGATTGAAGCCTTTTTGCAAGTAACTCTAGATCAGTAAATAATTCCGCAGGTTTTTTTACCTCTTGAAAACTGTCTAGTAAAGGCCAAGCCTCTTCTCCAAAAACGAGTAAATGATCGAGATGCTTCTGCGCAAAACATCCAATCTCCCGATGAGCGCTTTCGGAAAACGTTCCCAGAGGAGACATCACTCCCAAAACGCCAATCCTTTTCCCCCCTCCCCGCGGCTCTACTAAACTTGATAACGCAGCACGCATTGATTCCGGGTTCGCATTGTATGCATCGTTGATCCACAGAACGCCCTCTTTTTCAAACTGCTCAAACCGCATTTTAGGAAGTTCCAAATAGGGAATTTGAGAGTGAATCTCATCCCATTCCATGTGCATTTGACGCGCAGCGCTCACAGCAGCTAAGAAATTATGCAAAAGATGCGGCAGTTTAAAGGCAAGCGCAAATCGGGAAGCCCTCACGCCCCTCTCGTCAATGAAAACTCCCTCCTCTCCGGGCGAGAGGAAATAATCGGCCTGCTCGCAATCAAGAGTAAAACTGACTTTTTCTCCAAGAACCCCTTCAACACAACCGGGATATTCAGAGAATCTTTCGAAAAAGATTGCAGTGCGCAGTTTAGGACTCAAGAAAATTTCAGCCTTGCCCCGAGCGATCTCTTCCAACCCTCCTGGAAAATGAGCCGCATGAGCAAGCGCCACTTTGGTGAGCACCGCCACTTCAGGAGGCGCGATATGGACAAGCCTTCTGAGATCCCCAGGTTCGCTCATCCCCATCTCCAATACAAGCACCTCTTCATCTCCACGCAAGTTCAAAATCGCAAGAGGAAGAGTTAATTTGGTGTTGTGATTTTCAGGCGTTTTTCCCACACGGTACCGCGCTTGCAGCAGCGTAGCGAGAAACTCCTTTGTCGTGGTCTTGCCTACAGAACCCGTCACTCCTATGATTCGCGGCGCCTTCTCCTGAGATAATTGGAGCCGTGCCAGATCTTGTAGGCTCTTCTCTACGTCTTCGACTTCCAAGACAGGGATTCCAAATCGGGGTCCTTGATACCCTTTTTTTATCACAGCGGCAACGCCTCCGCGCGCGCGCGCCTCTTCGAGGAATTGGTGCCCATCTGCCTTGGCGCCTGGAAGGGCAAAAAACAGATCGCCCGGCAGCACCTGCCGGCTATCGATTCGATAGCCGCGGACAAGGGGGGCCCCTGGAATGGGGGGAAAGCCTAATCGATCTGCAATCTGGGATAAAGAGTCCTGTTTTAGGTTCATGCAACGCCTCTGAGGGTATAGGTGTATACCGATTTTTGCGAAACAAGGCAATAAACAGAACGCAAAACGCTAATAAACAAGCGGTTACGGCCTAACAAAAGTCGATATAGAAATCCCATAAACAAAATTTATTACAAAATAAGATTAAAATTGTTTTTTAATCAAAAATCAATTAAAATATTAACATAATACTGAGAGAGTTTTTATGGTGTCAAAAGTGATCAATGCCGGTTATTACCTTTGGGGGAAGATTAAAGAGGCCGGCAGTTATCTGATCACTCCGGAGTATGAAGAGCCTCTATCAACGAAACAGAAGGTCGCGTTTGTGGCAGGCGCTGCGATCGCAACTGCTGCAATAGTAGTAGCAGCCCCTGTGGTCCTCGCTGCTGCGGCACCCAGTGCGGGTGTGATAGCGAGTGCGGGTGCGATAGGTGCAGCCGCCGCAATTACAAAACTTGGAACCGAAACATTGAGCAGATCTGGAGTGAGCATTACAGCACCTAAAGCCGCAGAGGAAACAGAGATTTGCAGTATAGAAATTGTCTGCGATAATGGGAAAATTTATAACGCTAGCATCCCGGTCGCTAAAGGAACCTCCTCAGAGCAGCTTAAAACGATTGCGGAAGGATTAAAACGGACCGTTCTTGCACGATTTAGCCACTACCACATTACCACCACTCCCGGCATGATGATTTCGATCGAAGCGCAGGAAAACGGATGGACGATTGAGATCCCTTCCAAGGATACAGGAAAACCTCGTCAGATCGTCATGACTAACGAACAGATTGCCAAATTACCTTTCCAGATCAAGGAGAGTTTTGAACACCTCAGACAAACCATCAACGGCCGCATTACTCTCGAAGAACGCTCCCAGGCCGTCCAAAACCTACAACTTTCCCTAGAGAGTAAACAAGGCGTCTCGGCTCCACCTGGTTTTGTCAATGGCTCCACCTCGCTCAACTCGACCTATGGGCGCAACTTATGTCCCTTTAATGCAGCATTCCAGGTATTAG
The DNA here is from genome assembly GCA_016213175.1 of Chlamydiia bacterium. Classification (GTDB taxonomy): domain Bacteria; phylum Chlamydiota; class Chlamydiia; order Chlamydiales; family SM23-39; genus JACRBF01. The sequence goes on along the minus strand of JACRBF010000005.1, from coordinate 27,813 downwards.
TCGCTGAGCCAAAAATCCGTAAAAAAATGTTGCAATGTAAAGGCACAAAATTGCAAATAGCTGCCCAAATTTACGAAAACGCAATGCAATCCGGCAAGTCAGACCCGCTGAATCTTACAGAAGTACGCCAAGAAATTGCAAACACGCTAGATAATGACTTGGCAAATGGAGAGCAGCATGACGTGGCTGAATGCATTGACGCCATTTTTTTATATATGGACATGGAATTGCATGAGCAAGACATGGATATAAACGTATCGGAAAATTATCCTATCCAAGTCAATGCAAACGGCACTTATGTAGCGCTTCCTGAACAGCATACAAAGCCGAATTGGCGACTAAGTAGACCGACACTTGCCATATCGATGCCCCCTGTATTAGACCAAGACAATCCGCCCGCCCTTCAATTCACCGACCTGCTACACAGAACGTTCGCGGGATATGAGCCAGAACAAGAAGGCCAGCAATACGAAACACGCGGCATCCAATTTCAGAGGGCCCCTGAATTTTTAAACATACAGCTGAAACGCTTTCAAAATATCGGCAATGATCAAGCGCTCCGGAAAATTGAAACACCCATTGCAGTTCCTCTAGAGATAGAACTACCTGCCACCCACGTACAAACAACCTATACAGAAGCCCTACGCTACCGCTTGGAAAGCTTCGCTGTACACCAAGGACCTTCCTTAGAGGGGGGTCATTATGTGGCCTATCGCGCCACCAGTGATACCGAGGGCAGAATGCACTATTGGCAGCTCAACGATCGCCAGCAGAAAGAGATTTCTCGAAATGAGTTCTTGTCTGCTGCACAGACCTCGGCAGTCCAGTTTATGTACGTAAGAACCGACTGCGTTGATCAGCCCCCCACAAGGAAGGTCGAACAGCCCCTCAAGCCAATCCCCTCCCCCCTCGTGAAGAATCAGCCTGCAGCCATTTCGCAGAACAGAGAACAATGTCAGATTCAGCAATACGATCAAGTGCCTAAAGCAGCAGCCCTTACTGACATCATAATACGGGGCAACACAACGGAAGACACTGCCGCTCAGCTCTGGAATTTTGTAAGAACTCAGCTCCAACAAGCGCAAGAAGAAGGTAGAAAAACGGTCTACCTCAACATCGCGAATCCGCAAGGATACAATGAGGATTGGTATTTAGGCATCGTATGGGGAGCCGTTCAAAGCATCCTTCAAGAAAATTCTGCAGCATTTGATCGCGTGATCATTGTACGCCCGCCTATCAGGGAGGACGATTTTTCTCGTCTTTCCTCTGATGAAGCGCTCTTAACAATACGCTCAGATGCAGAACAATACCTCTCACAGGCTATAAACGCTCCTGAAAGGGACCTGACATTGCCTAGCGAGTTTGTCGACAGTTCAGACGAGGAACGACAAAACCAGATTGCCACAGCGCGCACCCACTATTTCTTAAATACGTGGACCGAAGCGCACGTGCCAACGTATTTCACAAGGTAAAATTCGGCGATTGACCCCATTGCCTCTTTTCAAGCATAATAGGTGCCATTTCGGGTGGCATAGCCAAGTGGTAAGGCAGGGGCCTGCAAAGCCCCCATCCTCAGTTCAAATCTGAGTGCCACCTTTTTCTCAGAGACTGGTACATTAGACCTCTTGCGTAACTAATGGTTCGTTGATTTTCTGGATTATTTTGGCCGATTTTCGACTTAAAATTGGAGAGCAATATCGACAACAGTATATTGCTCCCCAATTTTAAATCGAAAATCGGCTCAAAAAAACTAAAAAATCGACAGAACTTTAGTTACGCAAGAGGTCTATTCTTTGCTTTACATCATTGCAACCCCCATTGGACACTTGGGGGATATCTCTCAAAGAGCCCTCGAAGTATTGCGTTGCTGCGATCTCATCCTCTGCGAAGATACCCGCCATAGCGCTGTCCTATTGAACCATTACAAAATCCATAGCCCTTTGCGCTCCTACCACAAATTCAATGAAGCCCAATGTTTAGAGCAGATTCTGGAGGATCTTTCCCTGGGGAAAAATCTCGCGCTCATCTCCGATGCAGGAACCCCCTGTATCAATGATCCAGGAGAGCGGCTCTTAGCCGCCTGCATCGAAAAGGGGCTTCCCTTTACGGCCCTGCCAGGTCCTTGCAGCCCCATCCAAGCCCTCCTCCTTTCCGGATTTGAGACCCAGCCATTCCAATGCATAGGCTTTCTTCCTAAACGGGGAGAAAAAATGCTCCGACAACTCCTTTTCTACCCAGGAACCACTATTGCTTTTGAAAGCCCGGCCAGGCTTCTTCAGACACTAGAGGCTCTTGCCATCCTCTCTCCCGAAAGAAGGGTGGCTGTCGTACGCGAAATGACGAAAACATTTGAAGAGTGCCGTAGGGGCGCTCCCCAACAATTAATCGAGCATTTCAAAGTCCATCCTCCCAAAGGAGAGATTGTCCTAGTCATCGCCCCTGGTAAACCCCCTATGGAATCGCTAGAGATCGAAGAGTGCGTGCACTTGCTAAGCACCCTCCTCGGCCTTTCATTGAAAGAGGCCATTAAGCAGGCAGCGCATCTCCTAAAGCTTCCTAAACAAGACGTTTATAAAAAATTTCATAAAAATCTTCCTTTGGAGTATCCTCCCTGAGAGACTGTTACTGGAGATTCAAGTATGACACCTAAAGACATTCTCTTCGAAGAAGACGCGCTCCGTGCATTAAGTGATGGAATCAATCAGGTGGCGGACGTTGTTTCTGTGACGCTAGGTCCCAAGGGGCGCAATGTAGGTTTGCAAGCCTCCTGGGGTTCCCCCTCCATTACAAGCGATGGCAATCAAATCGCAAAAGAAATTGAACTCAAAGATGCCCACCGTAACGTAGGCGCTGCGATGGCGAAAGAGGTAGCGGCCAAGATCAAGGAAAAGTCAGGCGATGGGACCACAACCGGTATCGTACTCCTCAGAGCACTCATCCAAGCTGGAGCAAAAAATATCGCCTCTGGAGCCACTCCCGCTGCAATCAAACGGGGGATGGATAAGACTCTGGAAATTCTCTTGAAAGAGATCGATACGCTCTCCGTACCCGTCAAGGAGGGCAAAGAGGTCCGCAACGTTGCCGCTGTTTCTGCGTCAGGCAACAAGGAAGTCGGGGAAACGATTGGGGAATGTTTTGATAAAGTGGGGAAAGCGGGAGTTATTTCCATTGAAGAGGGTAAAGGCACTGAAACCTTGATCGAAATGGTCGAGGGGATGCAATTCGACAGGGGCTACGTCAGCGCCTATTTTTGCACGCATGCGGAGCGCCTTACTGTCGAAATGGAGCATCCGCAAATTCTCATCACCGATAAAAAGATCGGTTCTATCCAAGAACTTCTTCCCATTCTCCAGCACATCGCAGGATCTGGTCAGCAGCTCCTCGTCATTGCCGATGACGTCGAGGGAGACGCCCTTTCAACCCTCGTACTCAATAAATTGCGCGGCATCCTCAAAGTAGCGGCCGTCAAAGCGCCTGCTTTCGGCGATCGACGCAAAGCCATGCTCGAAGATCTCGCTATTCTCACGGGAGCAGAACTCATCGCAGAAGATAAAGGATTGTTATTGAAAGATGCTACCCCTGCTATGCTGGGTTCCGCCGATCGCATCCTCATTCAAAAGGATAAAACGACGATCATCGGAGGCAAGGGCAGTCCCGCTGCATTGAAAGCGCGTATTCTGCAGATTGAAGCGCAAGCGAAACAAACCACTACCTCCTATGACAAGGACCATTTCGAACAGAGAAAAGCGAAATTGCAGGGAGGAGTTGCCGTCATTAAGATAGGCGCTTTCACTGAATCGGAAATGAAGAAGAAAAAGCAGCTCTTCGAGGACAGCCTCAACGCCACTCGCGCAGCGCTGGAAGAGGGCATCGTTCCAGGCGGCGGCGTAGCCCTTGTCCGCGCAGCACGATCTCTTGCCCTCCTTGCTCTCCCCCAAGAAGAAAAAGTCGGCGCCTTCATTTTACTGCACGCTTGCGATGCACCATTTCGGCAGATCGTCACCAACGCCGGCTTCGACCCCTCTGTTCTTCTTCAGGAGGTATTGGAAAAAGGGAACACTTTTGGATTCAATGCGTTGACTGAACAGGTGGAAGATCTTTTAAAAAGCGGAGTTCTCGATCCATCGAAAGTGGTCAAAACATGTCTTACTCACGCAGTCTCGATGGCGGGGATTGTCCTGCTCTCAGAAGCGGTGATTGTCGATGCCAAGGAAAAATAGAAAATTATCCTGGTTTTTCGGCTGCCTTCTCTCCATGGCCATATCGGTATATTCGGGCGGCGAGCCTATGCTCGCCGAGGCAGAACGGTGGGAAAGGCACTATGCACCTGAGATCGCAAAATTGCCTCCTCCTTCCTCTTCTTCTCAAGAAGAGGCGCTGCTAACCCTCTCTTCCACTTGGCTCTCCCTCGATCTCACCACGCTCCGCCCAACTCCAGGCAAATCTGCCTTAGAAACCCTTTCTGACGAGACGTTTTGGCAGATCCTCCAGGATTTAAAAATCAACGGCCTCCAGGTCGATTCCTTAAAAGGGATAGAAGGAGAGCGGATTGGATTTTCGATTCTGCCTCAATGGGGCACCGAGTGGCCAAAAATTGTCCAGGCTGCCAAAAAACGAGGCGTTGCTTTGATCGGCTCTCTCCTCGGCTATACCACAGGGCGTGGCCCTGATTTCCAGCGCGCCCTGCAAAATATATCCACCTACCCGAGCCTTTACCATCTCGTCGAGATCCCCTCTTTCGATTGGAAACTCTTGCCCCCGATTCCAGTGGATAGTTCTTGGACGAATGTGCCCTGGCTTATGCTCGACAATCTCCATCAGAAAGGTTATGTGCCCAATCATATAAGAGCATATGTCAAGGAAAGCCTCTGGGATGCAACGGCCATCATTTCCTGTCCTGACGCACAAAAGCGTAGATGGATCTATCTGCAAGAGAATTTCGGCGCTCCCGTCCTCTCCTGGCTCTCCCCCTCATTCAATGCGCAAAGGCTCATGGCAGCAGATGCACTCTGCGCTCTCTACCAAGATTTCCAGAAAATCTTCTGGATCGATGCGAAAATTCCTAGCCATGCGCAAACGACAACATCCCTTTGGGTGCGAAAACTCGGCGGATTTACCCTCCAAAAAACGGAAGGAACTCTGGATGAATTGAGAGGTTTTAGCGCGGATGCAGCAGCAGATACCCTGACACGCCCTGCTCTCCTGCACGCACTTCTCACAGAAGACGCAGGAGCGCTCAGCCTCATCTATAGGCTTTGTCTAGCAGAAGGCATCCCAATGAACCGCCTGATTCATGCCCTTGAGCCTTTTGACCGCTTCGCCTGTAGTTGGACTGAATTTGCTGCGAATCCTCTGAAACCCTATCTCTATAGGGAGGAAAAAATCACAGGCGAAGTACTGAAAGGACGCCTTTTCAAAGAAGATCTCGCTCACATCCAAGGAACTGCAACAATCGCTCCTTCCACCTGGGCGCGCCACTGCTCTTCAGCTTTTGAGGACAATCAGCTGCGAGATAAAGGACATCTTCTCCTCGCCTTTGCCTATGCCATGCAACCGGGTATTTTTTCTCTCTCGTATGCCGATCTGATAGGCAGTACAGTAGAATCGCCCCCTCTCTCAATCGATCTTTTGGGATTTAATGAGCAGGCGCTTTATCCCAGTCTCCCTCTACAAATACAATCTCCACACACCTTTGCTTCACAGCTCAAACACATTTTGGCAGTGCGCGAAAGCAGTCAAATTGCCCGTGCTGCGTTAATCGAAGTTCCCTCCTCCCATCACAAAGGGACTCTGCTCTTGCTCCACCGACTAAAATCGAGTCGATTCATCCATCTTCTCGCTCTGAATTTCAGCCGTCATTCCGTGCAAGAGACCCTCCAATTTCCTGGGATTCAAGGTACATGGGGCATCGATCTCATGTCAGGACAATCTCAGGAAAAAATCTTTGAAGCAGACAGTTTCCTCTTCGATCTCCCCCCCCTTTCCGGACGAGCCTTTCTCTTTCAGCCCAAATACTACGACTAGCCACTCTCATGAAGATTGCCGTTATTTGCGCCTCCGGAATCGGAGATGCTCTCCTCTTCCAAACTGTCTCCCACCTCCTCCAACAAGAGGGTCATGAAGTCATAACCCACAGCGCCCACCTCGCAAGTTTTGGTAGTTGGCTTCCTCAAGGCCGCTTGGCTCCCCAGCCCCCCCTCGAACAAATGTACACCTTTTTTCAATCCTACGATGCCCTCTTTCTTCAGCACGATAACAGCCCCAAGGCATTCTGTATTCAAGCCCTCCAAAAACCGCTCTATACATTCTATAGCGCTCACCTCACTAAAAAACATGGCCCCTTAAGAGACTCATGGGATTACGTCTGCGATCCACAAAAAACCATGGTAGAAAACATTGCCCTTGCAACGCGCAAATTTTTTGGGAAAAAAGCCTACGAAAATGGCCTAACCCCCCCTAAAGGCCTAGTCCACCGTAAGCACAAGTTGCAAATCGCCATCCATCCTACGAGTTCCTCTCCCGATAAAACGTGGGAAAAAGAAAAATTCCTTTCCCTTGCAGAGCGTTTGCAACGAGAAGGTTATGAACCGATCTTCCTCACATCCCCTTCCGAAAGACATCTCTGGAACGCCCCTCTTCTTACGAATCTGGGGGATCTTGCCACCTTCCTCTACGAATCGGGAACTTTTCTAGGAAACGACTCAGGACCTGCCCATCTCGCCTCCTATCTGCAAATCCCCCATCTCGTCATTGGCGGCAACGGACATCAAATGCCCTTATGGAGAACGGGTTGGTTTCCAGGGAAGCTTATCCTCCCCCCGCAGTGGCTGATGCGATTCAAGTGGCCTCGGCTTCATTGGAGCAAATTCATAGGCGTAAACAAAATAATTAAAAATCTAAAAAGCAGCGTTTTAAGTGATTAATTGTTACTTAAACTGGAAAATTATAATATAAAACATAGAATCGGAGGCTTATGAAAGATCTACCCCATCACATGAAGCAGCTTAATCGACGCGTACTCCGCTCCTTGCGCAGAGAAGAGACGGTAGAAGAAATCTCCCCTGATACAACTGGCATGCCTCGCAAACAGACGATACGAGAACAAAAAAAGAATGCAAAACGACAAACCAGGGAAGAAAGGCTGAGCAGAACTCCTGTCCACGCCTCCATGGAAGAACGTAATCAAGCGATGAAGCATCGCGTCCCCATATTTGATCGCAACAACGCGAAGCCAAAAAGCACCCGGTCTACAAAAAAGAAAACACCTCGGATCTAGAAAAAGTGCGCATTGCCCAAATTTCCGATTTCCATTACACCCATTGGACATGGAATCCTTTTCGCCTCTGTTCGAAGAGAATGTTAGGAGCGCTGAATTGGCTCTGTACCCGTAAATCTTCCTTAGCCTCCGATCCACTTGACGCTTTGCCAGACCTCTTGCGAGCTTTAAAAGTCGATCTGGTCCTCCTCGGGGGCGACTTTACTACGACTGCCCTCATAGAAGAATATCAAAAGGCTGTCCAATTTACTCAAAAACTCTCTATGCCCTGGATTGCTATTCCCGGTAACCATGATTACTACACTTACCGCAGCTCCTTCCAAAAGCATTTCTACCGCTATCTTTCCAATCGCAATCCCTATGCCCCCATCACGCATCCCACAAATTTTTTCTCCTTGAAACAACATGGCATCGAAGCACATTCCATTGCTCCCCATTGGTGGGTGCTCGCTTTAGACACTGCAAGGGCCACCAATCCCTACTCTTCCAAGGGACTGTTCTCTGAAAAACAAGAAAAATACATGGAAGAAATCCTCCATTTATTACCCCCAGAAGACTCTCTTATCTGCTTGAATCACTATCCCTTTGTACAAGGCAAATCATCCCGGCGTAATCTGGAACGTGGGGAGGCACTCCAATCCCTGCTTGAAAAAACCCCTCAAATCCGCCTTTACCTCCACGGACATACACATAAGCATGCAATAGTCGATTTACAGTCCAGCCAACTTCCCCTCGTTCTCGATAGCGGATGCGTAGCTAACACCCGCACAGGAACCTGGAATTTAATTGATCTCATGCCTGATGATTGTCAGGTATCGGCCTACCGCTGGAACTCCCAGTGGGAGCCATTTTGCACTGAAAAAATCCGATGGAAAAGATTGTAGCCCCTCCTCCTGACAAGCCCTGGTTCGCAGAAGGACTTAGGTTCCAGTGTACCGGTTGCGGCAAATGTTGCAGCGGCTCTCCAGGCTATGTATTCCTCTCCGAGGCCGATGCATACCGCCTGGCCGAGCACCTCAACCTCCCGATTTCAACCTTCCAAGAACAATATACTTACCCTGTAGATGACAGAATTTCTTTGATTGATCTCCCCGAATCACACGATTGCGTCTTTTTAAAAGATCATAAGTGCTCTATCTATGAAGCGCGCCCCTCTCAATGCCGCACATTTCCTTGGTGGATTCACAATCTCCAAGATCCAACCGCTTGGAAGGAGGCTGCTGAACACTGCGAAGGGATCAATCATCCAGACGCCCCCGTAGTCCCCTCTCTCGTTATCCAAACCCAATGCCTCTCCTATCTCGACAACCTCCTCGAGCAAAATTTCTCTTTACCCCGGTGAACTGCCTCTTATAAACTCCAATTGATGGAAGAATTATTTGAGATCGAGCCTGACGTGAGAAAGCGGATCCAATCGTGGATCGACGGCCCTTTCGACGAGGCCACAAAATCGGAAATTCGACACCTGCTCATCCATAATCCTCAAGCCCTCTCCGATGCATTTTTCAAAGACCTTACCTTCGGCACCGGAGGCATGCGCGGCCTCATGGGGATTGGAACAAATCGGATGAATATCTATACGATTCGAACAGCCACGCAAGGACTTGCCAATTATTTACAACAACAACCAAAAGCCCCCTATTCGGTATTCATCGGTTATGACGTTCGAGAGGGATCGAAATTATTTGCCGAAGAGGCCGGCAGAGTACTCGCGGGCAATGGCATCCAGGTCTATCTCTCTCGAGAAATTTGCCCGACCCCGCTCGTCTCTTTCGCCTGCCGCCACTTTGGCTGCAGCGCCGCCATCATGATCACAGCTTCTCATAATCCTCCTCAGTACAACGGCTATAAAATCTACTGGAATGACGGCGCTCAAGTCGTGCCTCCGCATGACACAGGCATCATGGAAGAGGTCAGACAAGTTCAGCACATCCTATTAGATTCCATCGAATCTCCCCATATTCTCTGGACAGGGAGAGAGATCGATGCAAGCTACCTGAAAGAACTAAGCGCTCTCAGGCCCCATCTCACACAAACGCGCTCTTCTCTAAAACTCATCTATACAAACCTTCATGGCACAGGCATTCGGATCATCCCTGAGGCATTGAAACAGTGGGGATTTTACCCAGTGTCTCTCGTTGACTCTCAAACAGCGCCAGATGGCCAATTTCGCAACGCCCCATCGCCCAATCCCGAAGAGCCGGCCGCCCTGGAAATCGGCACCAAGCAACTCCTCGAAGAACAAGCCGATCTCCTCCTCGCCACCGACCCCGATGCAGATCGAGTGGGCGTCGTCGTGCGTTACCGCCATACCGCGATTCGTCTAACAGGCAATCAGATTGCCTGCCTGTGTCTCCACCACATCTGCACCTCTCTCTCAGATGCTGGACAATTTCCCGAAAATGGCGCCTTCATCAAAACAATCGTTACGACAGAGTTATTTAAAAAAATTGCAGAAAGCTTTGGAGGCGCCTCAGTCGATGTATTGACCGGATTCAAATACATTGGGGAAAAGATCCGTCTCTGGGAAAATAGTTTTGCTGGCTTTCAATTTCTCTTCGGCGCAGAAGAATCCTACGGATACCTCTTCGGCACCTTTGTGCGAGACAAGGATGCGATCTCCGCCTGCTGTCTCATCGCCGAAGCCGCATCGATGGCCCAATCGCAAGGTCTTACGCTCGTCGATAAACTCTACGCCCTCTATCAAATATACGGCATCCACCGCGAGACGCTTGCCACACTCGCCTTTAGCGATAGCGCGGCAGGGATGCAAGAGATGCAAACGCTCATGAGACGTCTGCGCGAGCACCCGCCATCGAACATTGGCGGCCAAACAATCGTCAGCCGTGAAGATTACTCCACAGGAGAAATGCCCCTCCCGAAATCGGACGTCCTGCGCTTCTGGCTCTCCGACAGCTCAAAGCTCGTAATCCGCCCTTCCGGCACCGAACCTAAAATCAAAATCTACGCCGAAGTGATCCAAACGCCTACAGGATCTATGGAAGAGGACATCGCCGCCGCCGATTCGCACCTGAACGCTCTGGTCAATGATTTCCGCGGATTCGTACACCGAACGTGATTCTTGAATCACGTTCGGTATACACCCGTTCCACCTCAAAGGCACCCAAGAAAATCGAATTGAAATCTCTCTAAAATCGAATAAAAAAAGTCGAGGTCAATATTGACTTAATATTAACCGCGCTGTTTTATTCGATTTGAGAGGATTTGAATCGATTTGCTTTGGGCGCTTTTGAGGTGGAACGGGTATAGTTTCGATGTTCTATTTCTTCGGGTATTTCACACGCACATGATGCGTTAATAACAGCGTACGAATGAGCGCCCGCTTGATTCTGCTCAGCTCTTCAAAAGTCAGTTGGCATTCGTTGAATTGTCCGTCCTCAGCTTTAGCGGCGACCAATTGATCGACCATTTCAGTCATCGCCTGTTCATTGATCTCTTCCATGGAACGGGAGGCCGCCTCTACACTATCGCAAATCATGATGATCGCGGACTCCTTCGTTTGCGGCTTCGGTCCTGGATATCGAAATTTCGATTCATCGACCTCCGCTTTATTTCCTCTCTGTAGATCGAGCATCTTGCGGTAAAAATAGTAGACAAGCGTTGTTCCGTGATGCTCTCGAATAATATCGATGAACGGTTCTGGGAGATGGTACTTTTTGGCAATGACTACCCCATCGGTCACATGGGAGATGATCACTTGCGCAGATTCTAGAGGCGTGAGCAATTGATGGATATTGACAGCGCCCTGCTGATTTTCGGTATAAAGCTGTGGGTTATTCATCTTGCCGATATCGTGATACAACGTGGCGACTCTGCAAAAGAGCCCGTTGGCTCCGATCACCTGCGCGCAAGTCTCTGCAAGATTGCCTAAAACAAGCGAATGCTGATACGTACCAGGAACTTCCATAGCAAAGCGGGAGAGCAGTTCGCTGCAAGGATCCATATATTCCATTAGGGTCATATCAGTCAGTACGCCGAAAAGCGATTCGAGAACGGGCAAAATCCCCACAACCAACACGCCCGTTGCCAAGAGAAACCCCAAAGAGCCCATCACGTCGATCGCAAAGGAGTAGCTGCCAAAATGATTTTCTCCCAAGACAAAGGCGTATAGAACCGGAATAGAACTGAGCCACGATTTCGCGCAGACGGTAAAGACCTCTTTTCTTTTCCTCAGGCTGCGGCTTGAAATAATCACTACGATGGAGGTAACGAGATTTAAAATGAGGAATCTGCTGTGATCGATCGCTAAACTCACTGACAGAATAATCGATAAGAAAGTCGCAGCAAAAAGAGCCGTCCTCGGAGATAACAAGATACAAATGAGCAGCGTTGCAAAAGGGGCTACGATCGGGTAGCGAATCGCCTGCACAAAGCTTGAAGAGCTTCGAATCAATAAATACTCGGTAAATTTTGCAAAGAGAAGCGTCAAGATCACGATGCAGACAAAGAGGGCGATCTGCTGTAAAGATCGAATAAACGTGGGTTGGCTGATCCGAAAATAGAGAGCGCTGATCGTCACAAAAATTAGAGAGAGGAGCAGACTTGCAATCAGGGTCAAAGGGTCCCAAGGACGCCTGCTTTCTGAAATCGCGAGCTTCATCGATTGCATCATCGTCAGATGGCGCGATGTGATTCTCTCGCCTGGATCTAAAATGCGAGTGCCTGCATACACTCGCGTCATTTTTTCAGGCACTGTTTGGCTCACCTGAGATCTGAGCGAATGCTCCAAAGCACCATCTTCTTCCAAGGTCCAGTGTTCCGATTGAAAAGCGCGAAGCACATAGTGGATTGCTTCCGGATGAAAGAGATCGCTCTGGGATGCTTGCTGTAAAAGCCGCTCCCAAAATTCTGGGGGAAGAATCAGGGAGAACTTCCCCTCCTCGGGCGCAATGTCGTAGTAGGAAAGATCGGACAGCCGGATCTCTTTGACCCTCTGGATCGTCCTTGGATCGGTAAACCTACTCTCCAAGAGCAGCGTTTCCACCGTATCTGCCGCCTTATACATCTCCTCAAAGGGGCTCGAAGGAGCAAGCACACGCCAATTTTTATTGTGGATGAGCGCCTCTTCAAGCGCATATCTAACATCTTTAACTTGCTTATTTTGAAGCTTGTATATCCTTCCCACATCCTGCATAGCCTGCTGTTTCAGGATGATCGTTGTCTCATAATCGGGAAATTCGAAATCGACCTGCGCGATGATATAGCGCCCTGCTACCGCATTGAGTTCCAACACATCGAGCCGGATCTCGCGGAAATGGAGGAAAAGCGCTAAACATACTGCGCAAATAACGCCTACAACAAGGCGCCAACCCCGATGATTCGAGGCGAGCCACTCCTGCCAACTCTGGCGTATTCGATCCTCATGCATAATTCTAATCTACCATATCGCCCTTTTTGGCTGGATTAGAATGCGCCACTACCGCAAAAGACGCTAAAGTAGTATAATTCGATTAACTGAAATAACTCATTGAATGTTAGACACTAAGTATCAAGTTATTGCAAGGCGCTACCGCCCTCGCCTCTTTCGTGAAGTTGTAGGACAAGAAGCTGCCGTCACCACGTTAAAAAACGCGCTCCGATTTGGCAAGGTAGCACATGCGTACCTTTTTTGCGGATCGCGGGGCGTTGGAAAAACGACGCTAGCCCGCCTCTTCGCAAAAGCACTCAACTGCCAAGAAAAGACAGAGGGGTTCGAGCCATGTAATCAATGCGCCTCTTGCCAGGAAATTAGCTCTGGCCAATCGCTTGACGTGATCGAAATTGACGGAGCTTCCAATCGAGGGATCGATGATGTACGGCAGATCAATGAGACGGCCTGCTACTCTCCTAGTCCCGGACGCTATAAAATTTATATCATCGATGAAGTCCACATGTTAACGAAAGAGGCTTTCAACGCCCTTTTAAAGACTTTGGAAGAGCCTCCTGAGAGAGCAAAATTCTTCTTTGCCACAACAGAGCCGCATAAAGTTCTCCCCACGATCCTCAGCAGATGTCAAAGATTCGATTTAGGCAGAATCCAAATCCCCCAAATTACCCACAAACTCTCTCAGATTGCTACCGATCTACATCGCATCGTAGAGCCCGAAGCGCTTCACCTGATTGCCCATTTTGCAGATGGTGCCCTCCGCGACGCCGAATCGCTTTTCGACCGTATTCTTTGCTTTACCGAGGAGACCGTCACAGCAGAAGTCGTACGCAACGCCTTAGGGTTGATTTCCCAGGAATCCCTCTTTGCTCTCGACACCGCGTTTGCCAATGCCAATACTTCTTTTGCCTTTGAACTTGTAGAAACTGTCTTTTCCTCTGGCAAAGATCTCTTCCATTTCTTTGAACAGCTCATCGATCACGTCCGCTCTCTCTCCGTCGCGCGCTTGCGTGGAGAAAATGGACTTCAGCTCCCCACCGATCTCGCAGCCAAATATCTTCAAGCCTGTAAATTCTACGCTCCCACCCAATGTCTTTACCTACTCGAGTATCTGCTCCGTGCTGAACAAACTCTGCAGAAAAGTTCCAACCCACGCACCTCTCTCGAGGCCATTGTACTCCATTATATCCAAAGCAGACATCGACTGCCCGTCGAAGTCTTAGTACGAAGGCTTGCTGAACTGGAACAAGCACTTCTGTCCAAGGAATTGGTGCCTACACCGAAAGCACTGGATCAAATCCCTGCACCACCAGTCCAAGAGAGGGATGCACCCACACCAAAAACCATAGAACCAATTCCTGTACCGCCCAGAGTCGCTGTAAGCCCTCCCGTCCAAAAAGCGATCGCGCCATCCCCCACGCCAGAACTCAAACCAACCCCATTCAGTCCCTTCAAAGCCCAAGTTATAAAGCCGGACCCCCTGGTTGCGCCGCCCCTCCCTCAGTCCCTCTCTCCCGACGTCCCAATTATTGCCGCAGCCTCTCAAAGCCGCTATGATACCCTCATGCGTTTTGCCTCCGTAGAATTAGAAGGAACTTTAAAAAAGGATTGATATGGGCAGTGGTTTTTCCAAAATGAAAAAGCAAGCGCGGATGATGCAAAGTCAGATCGACCAGATGAAAGAGAAGATGCAAGCTACTGTCGTTGAGGGAAGCGCTGGCAACGGACTCGTCACCGTTACATTAACGGGTGAAAAAAATCTAAAGAAAATTATCATCCGACCTGAATGCACAAGCGATATCGAGGGGCTTCAAGACCTCATCCTCGCCGCCTTCGAAGACGCCACGCAGAAACTGGGGTCTCAACAGGATAACGGCGGAATATTCTGATCGCAAGAATATTAGTCCGCATTTCTCACACAGACCGGAGAAAAGGTGGGCGAGATGTTATGCCGAATTTCGAAAATCGCGAGGAGATCAATATTGACGACGAGCGATTTATGAAAGACGGCGTGACAGATCGTTCAGATTTTCCCGGAATGTGTGAGAAATGTGGGTTAGCCTTCTTCTTGAGACGAAGGAGATTCTCCGCTCCGGTAATGGGCGGCAAGTTCAAGCGATTAGACTTGCGGCATTAAAATTCCCCTTGATATCCTCGCTCACTTTTCGGATGGGTATATGTCTATAGAAATTGATGACGTTAGCTCTGTTGATGGTGTATCCAACTGCGCGAACTGGGCGCTGCAAACGGGCCTATGGGATGGCAGACTCGTCTCGTACAGTTCATTTCCTCATAGCGCTTCGAATAAACCGTGGATCACTGGTTTCTTAGAAATCATTGGGAAAGGGATGATCGATCCAGATCTGATGGATCTCAATGTTTCTTCAATAAGCCATGAACGTTCGAGCCGTTTTACAACAATAGGTACGAAAGAGGCGCATATCCGTATTGGAGGAATCAACGGGATGAATACGTCGTGGGATCATGCCTGCTCTCATGCGGACTATATTGCCAGCTTCACTCCGCATCAGAGCATTGATTGGGTCTACAATCGATCGCACGGCCCTCTTATCGATTTAGCAGAGGTGTTCTCTTTGAATTATCTAGGGCACTCTCCCAACACAGCAGCGCTTCTTCAAGAAAATTGGACTGAATTCCACCAGCAAAATGCAAGCCGCCCTTCCGCAAAATATCTTCAGCTGTGCCATAGCCAAGGAGCAATCCACGTATGTAATGCGCTAGCCAGTGCCCCAAAGGAAATTCAGAGCCGTGTTATTGTTGTAGCAATTGCGCCTGCGGAGATCGTATCCAAAGACATCTGCTATAAAGCGTTTAACTATGCCTGCAAAGGTGATATCGTCCCCTATGGAGAATTGGTTTTTTCTGGTGCTCTTGATACAACGGAGTGTGGAATATCGCAACGATCGGAGATGGCTCTTCAACATCGCGAACAGCTGATTTGGCTTGATCCACATCCAGACGCAGGGAATGTGCACGATTTTCAGGGGATTACGTTTGCAGAAAAGATCGAAGAACGGATTAAGGAATATCTAGCTCATCGTGGAGCATACGAGTGAGAATTTGTTTATTAGTGATTGCCATCGCCTTCCTGATCGGTTGCGAAAAGGTACCAATAAAATATCAGCTGAGTACTAAACAACAATTGGCTGATACGAACATAAAACGGGTCGCCATCAAGCTAAAAAACGAATTCGGATTAATTCCTTGCGGCACTGCCGGTCAGATGATGCATCAAATCCAAATGCTCGGTCTCATGTTTGATTACCGTCAGTCCGCTGATATTGAAGCGGGACGAAAGTTATTAATCGCAGCAATACAAGAGCTGATCTCAGCGGTCAACGCCGACGAACAACTGCGTCCCTATCTTAATAATTACCCTTTTTGTCCAAAAAATATTGAAATTGAGATTTATTTACAGAACCACGATGGATCTAGAGTTGACGGAGGACGGTTGAGTGTCATCACTGCAAGAAAAGGGATTTTGGAATATAAAATTGCTGGCATTGATCCACGTGCGTTTTCACAGGTGATTCTCACCGAAACCTATGAGGAGGCGCTTGCAAGAGCCTCCGGACACGCCGCTTCTCCGCAATCCGCAACAGAACCTGAAAAACCCATTTTCTATCTCACGGTCTCCGTGGACAAATAGGCCTTGAGCTCTTTTGCAGAGCCATACTCTAGGGCGCCTTCGGCCAGCCTACAGGCTTCGAGAATCCGCCATTTGCGGATCGTGTGTTTAACGAGAGGGATGTGGCGCGCGGAGACAGAAAGCTCCCGAATGCCAAGCCCTATTAAGATGGGAATCATCGCAGGATCGGCAGCACACTCTCCACAGAGCAGCACAGGCTTTTGTGCCTGGTTCGCGGAAGAGACGATCATCCGAATCAATCGTAAAATACTGGGATGGGTAGAAAAATAGAGATCCGCTGTGTTCGGATTACTCCGATCCGCTGCAAGAACATATTGAACCAGGTCATTTGTGCCGATGGAGAGGAAATCGATTTCACGTGCTAAGGCATCACACATAAGAGCGCTGGAAGGTACTTCGATCATGCACCCAAGAGGCACTTCTTTAGTGAGTTTTATTCCCTCTTTACACAAATCTTCTCTCAATGTCTTGATGATCGCGCGTACTGCTAGAATCTCCGAAATATCGGAGACCATGGGAATTAAAATCTGAATATCCCCAAATCTGCTGGCACGGAGAATCGCTCTCAGCTGCGCTTTGAAAATCTCTGGGTAGCGCAGCAAAAAACGAATCGCCCTGCAGCCAAGGGCAGGATTCAATTCACTGCCGATATTGAAGAAGTACTGCGCGTCCCGATCCTCAGGCATGAAATCGGCTTTTTTGTCGCCTCCAATATCGAAAACGCGGATCACTAGAGGTTTGCCACGCAAAGACCTTGCCATTTTTTTGTAAATTTCAAACTGCTCTTCTTCCGTAGGAAACCTCTTGCGGAATAAAAAAAGGTATTCCGATCGAAATAGACCGACTCCTGCAGCTCCGCTTTTGCGTAATAGCTCGACCTCTTTGGGATTTTCCAAATTCGCAAAAATCCGGATCTCATACCCATCGACCGTCTCCCCTCTTAGATGGGAGGAGTTCTTCAATTTTCTATCATTTTGCAAATACCCGCGTCTGACCTCTTGGTAGCGTTTCAGCGTAGCACGGGATGGGTTGACAATGACAAGTCCTTGGGAGCCGTCGACGATCGCCCCTCGAATTTCGATCCGCTTCAAGAGTTTGATATCGACATTGGCCACATAGGGGATACCTTTGGCCCTAGCGATGATCGCCGCATGGGAGGTAATGCCTCCTGCTGATGTGACAAAGGCACCGACGAGGATGGCATTGGCTTCAATCGTCTCCGAGGGCACCAACTCATGGGCAAGGACAATGGAATTGTGTGGCACTTCCGTAATCCGCACTCTACCCACAGGACGCAGATAACTGAGAATACGCCTAGAAACATCCACGACATCGCGTACTCTATCTTGAAAATAGGCGTCCTGCAGAATGCTGAAGCGCTGCTTGTACTCCTCAATGAGCGAGCAGAAGATCGTTTCCGTCTTCTGCTGCATACCGCGAATCTTATCTTCAATCCCCGTCGTCATGAGAGGATCTTGCATCATTTCAAGATGCGTACCCAAAATCGCCACGATCTCAGGAGGTCCGTCTCTCAGAGACATCCTCTGAAGCCTCTCCACATCTTTGCGACTAAGATCTAAAGCATTGCGATATCGATAGATCTCCTCATCGATCTCTTTTTTGGAAATAGGAAGCTCCTGCACGTCTTCTTCATGAGAGGAGAAAAAAACGGGCAGACCGATGCCGATTCCCTTACTGATCGGCAGACCGCGTAGAACGACCTCTTCCGTATGGGACATCTATTTTTCTCCGAACTCCTGCTCAAACGCAGATTCCAGACGCAGCATCACATCAGCCGCATCTTCCCCTTCGATCGTAATGGTAATCTGCGCATTTTTTTTAGCAGCTAACATGAGAATACTCATAATACTTCTGGCATTAATCGTCTCGTTTTTATAAGTAAACGATACCGATGATTTATATGGTTGCAGCAATTTGACGATCGATGCCGCAGGACGCGTATGCAGTCCGAGAGCATTCTTCACTTTGATTTTACGCATGACTTTCACGAAGCACCCTTTTTTTCTGCCTGCGGGAGATCGTCTCCAACAACTTTACATTGAACTCTTTTGCGGAGTTATAACCCATCCCTTTTAGACGATGGTTCAGAGCAATCGTTTCTAAAAGGAGCACAACATCACGACCAGGTTTCACAGGAAGAATATGGTATGGGACACTCGATCCCAAGATATCAATAAATTTTTCATCAAGCCCTACTCGATCGTAAAAATGCTGATCATCCCACTCTTCCAATTTGACGACAATATCGATCTCCTTATCCGGCCGCACACAAACAGCTCCGTACAAGTGGGCCACATTGATGATACCAATCCCCCGGATTTCCATGAGATGCCTGGTCAATTCAGGACCTGACCCCACAAGATAGGACGCCTCTTTTTTTTTGACCCGAACCACATCATCAGAGATCAGCCGATGCCCGCGTTCGATCAAACCCAAAGCAGCCTCGCTCTTCCCCACAGAGGACTGCCCTTGAATTAATACGCCCACTCCGAACACCTCAACAAGCGTGCCGTGCAGTGTCACCTTTGGGCAAAATTCCTCGAGGAGAAGAAATGTGACCTGACTCAGTAGATGCGTCGCGGTCGCATGCGCGCGAAATAAGGGAATATGCCCCTTTTCACAAAGAAGCATCAATTCTTTGGGGGGGCGGTAGCCTCTCGCCACAATCACCGCAGGAGTCGATGGAGTCAAAATCGATTGCAACCTCTGCATGCGTAATTTGGAATCGAACGCTTTCAAATACTCAATCTCTTGCCGGCTCACTACAAGAATCCGGGCTGTCACGAATCCCTTCAAGTATCCCGCCAAGCTCAAACCCGGACGATGCACTTCCGCTTTATGAATCCGCTTCTGCATTCCCGCTCGGCCAGCCAAAAGCTCCAGTCCCAAGTATCTCCCATGCTGTTCATAAAAAGTTTGCACAAAATACATAGAACCTACGAACCTATCCCAGTAATAAATTTCGGTCGATTGTTGGGTTCTTTTGAGCCAATTTTCGACTTTAAATTTCGGGAGTCATATCGACAGTTGGTATATGACTCCCGAAATTTAAATCGAAAATCGGCCAAAATAATCCCGAAAATCGACGAAAAATATTACTGGGATAGGTTCACAAAGCAACATCCATCCCCGCCAAATAAGAGACTAGCCATTCTGAAAACGTGGCAAAGGCCCCATTCTCCTCCCACTCCTCTCGATGGCCCGTATCCGATACTGTATAATCAATCCCCGAAAAATATACATTACCCATTTCACTGCCAGGATACCAATCGGCAAAAAAACATTGAAATGAGTTCAACCCGAACGTCTCGTAAAAAGGGATCAGAGAACCTGTATCCACAAACATCGCTCCCGATTTCAAGGGCTCTTCAGCTCTGCGAACCATCTGCATCACGCGCTGCCTAGCATCGGGAATATTATCAATGGGCAAGAGCGCCAAATCCCCTAATTTGCCAAATCCATTGTGAATCTTCATAAACCCCACCCAATCCTTGGGCAACGTGAGATTGAGTTCCAGCCCCAAATCGCTGAGTTCCTCCTCAGAGGCAGGCATCATGCCGCGAAAAAAACAACTATTGTCTCTAAAGCTATAGATCAATTGAAGGAGCCATGAATCCCCATCGCGCGCAGCTACTACGCAGACGTCATCTAAAGCATCGAAAAATTCTTCAATCGCTGCATGAAGAGCTGGATAAAAAGGGAGACGGCCCATCCAAAAATCCCTCGTAAAATCGATCCGATCTGCTGCATTCACACGGCTCAATTCAAACCAGCCCTTCGGAAAATGGGGGATAAGACGCTTCACATCCTTCCATTCTTTTTCGGAAGTCTCGTCGAGCATCCACACCTCTTCGAAATTTTCCCCCTCTCGAAGATATCTACGTACAAGTTCATTCATAGTCACAAAAAAGAGAATAATCGAAATACAATTTTGACAACCACTTATATCCTTTCGTCTTTCACAAAAAAATCCTTCCATCCACATTGTTTTTTGTTATACTGAAGGTATGGCAAACGCAAAAGTGATCATCCTCGGAGGCGGTTTTGGCGGCTTAAACGCGGCAAAAGCGCTGGGCAACTCGAAATACGATATCTGGGTGTTGGACAAAACCAATCACCACCTGTTCCAACCGCTCCTCTATCAAGTGGCAAGCGCCGCCCTTTCTCCAGGAGATATCGCTGTCCCCATTCGAGAAATCCTCAATCCTTATGACAATATCACCGTACTCATGGGAGAGGTGGCAGCGATCGATAAAGAAAAAAGAGAGGTTGTCTTACAAAATGGAGACCGACTCCGTTTTGAATACCTCATCATTGCTCTGGGCGCCCGCCATTCCTATTTTGGCAATGATGCTTGGGAAGAATTCGCACCTGGTTTAAAAACATTGAACGATGCTCTGAAAGTGCGGGAGAGAATCCTCATCTCCTTTGAGAAAGCAGAACGATGCGACAGCATTTCAGAGGCAAAAAAATATCTGAATTTCGTCATCATCGGAGGCGGTCCTACAGGTGTGGAAATGGCAGGCGCTATTGCAGAAATCGCTTATGAGACCATGCTACGCGATTTTCGAAGAATCGATACCACAAAAACGAAGATCTATCTCGTGGAAGGCTCGCCGCATATTCTGCCCGTCTACCCTGAAAAATTATCGGACAAGGCTAAGAAGTATCTAGAATATTTTGGTGTCAACGTGATGGTGGGAAAACGGGTGACGAATCTCACAAAAGAGGGCGTCTTCGTCGAAAATAGTTTCATCCCGGCAGAAAATATTCTCTGGGCAGCAGGCAACCAGGCGTCTCCCATTCTCAAAACTCTGAATATCACTCTGGATAGACAAGGACGCGTACCCGTGAATCCCGACCTCTCCATTCCAGGATTTCCCGAAATCTTTGTCATCGGCGACGCCGCTTGCGCCCTCGATAAAGCCGGAAAACCGCTCCCTGCGCTCGCCCCCGTTGCAGTACAGCAAGGGCGCTTTGTCGCGCGTCTGTTGCGCAAAAATCTTCCGATAGAACTACGCCCTGCCTTTTCCTATCTCGACAAAGGCACAATGGCCACTGTAGGCAGAACAAAGGCCATTGGAATGTTTGGACAGATCCAATTCAGCGGCCTGTTTGCATGGCTTGCTTGGTGCTTCGTGCACATCATGTACTTAGTCAGTTTCCGTAACCGTCTCGTCGTCACTGTCCAGTGGCTCTTTTCCTATTTTTCTAGTAAAAGGGGCGCGCGCCTCATCTACCGCTCCACCGAATCGGATGAAGAATTCCCCCATATCCATCAGTAAAGCGATATCGCGCGCCCTTAGATTTTGTCAATTTGGACTCTGTGAAACAAGGGCTAATGCGCGAGATTTAACGACGCACGGTATATTTTGGCAAGAGCACCCAGCGCTACTCTATTCGCTCACTCTTCTCATCGGAATGGCTGCCGCCCTCTTCTGGAACGCTCCCTGGAACTTGGCTTTTGCCACCCTCTGGGGCATCTATCTCCTTTTCATCAAAAAGTGGCCTCTCTGTTTTTTGCTCCCAAGCGGCGCCGCCTACTGTCTTCTTCTGTATGGCGCTGTGTTGCAACTCGAACCTATCGATACGAATTATTCAGGCATTTTCTCTATTGATTCTTTCCAATCGCATCAGTCTCCTTTCCATAAAGACTATGTCTATAAAGGAACCCTCTATTTACCCGATGCGCACCTCCCCTGCCGCATCTACTCTCAAAGTCCTCATCTGCCTCCCGCCCGTTGCGATTACTTTGTTTCCGGAAAACTTAAGAAACAAGGCCCCTTCGACTACACAATGAAACCCATCTCCTGGCAGCCTATTGAAAAGAGCTGGAGCTTTGCGCAAACCAGATTCTCTTATAAAGAGCGCTATCGAAAATTTATCGCAGCACATATTGCGGATCCTAAAAACGCCCGTTTTCTCTCTGCATTAACAACAGGCGATCTAGACGACCGCCTCTTAAAGTTCGAATTTGGACGCCTTGGCCTACAACACATTTTGGCGATTTCTGGATTTCATTTCGGCGTGCTGACCGCTTTCTTTTCCTTTCTGCTCTCCTTTTTTCTTCCAAGAACCTGGCGCCTCTTCTTCCTGCTCTTCATCCTCAATGGTTACTATTTTTTCCTCGGCGCCTCTCCAGGGATTGAGAGGAGCTATCTCACAGCTCAAATCTACTTGCTGGGTAAATTAATCCACCGGCAAACCAGCGGCCTCAACCTCTTGGGAGTCACCCTCGGCTGCGAAATCATCCTCTCTCCCCTCGTGATCTCTAATATCGGCTTCCAACTGAGTTTTACCAGTTGCGCGGGTATTTTACTTCTCTATCCCCTCATCGAACGCGGTTTAAGAAAATGGCTTCCCACACGCTCAAAGCAGGGCTTCACAGCACTCCCTTTTCTCTCCAAACACGTCCACCTCCTATCGCAACTACTGAGACAAGCCATCAGTATTACCACTGCTGTCAACCTCGCTATCTTTCCGATCCTTCTCTTCCACTTCCACCTCTTTCCTCCGCTTAGCCTCCTCTACAACCTCTTCTATCCCTTTTGCATAGGCATCCTTCTCTCCTTTCATCTTCTCTCTTGTCTCGTTTACCCTCTCTTTGCCCCTCTCGGCACACTCCTTTTTTCCCTTACGAATTGGCTCTGCACCCATCTCCTGGATCTCGTCTCCTACCCGCCGATCAGCCTCGATGTCCCACTTCTCGTCTCCCAGTTCCCTCACTGGATTGTCCCCCTCTACTTATTTGCCCTTTTCCAATTTTCTATGTTTTTAATAGGAAAATATCGCCTGAATGCGCTAAAATTTGTCTCTCACGGCGGTCGTAGCTCAGCTGGTTAGAGCGTTGGATTGTGGATCCAAATGTCGTGGGTTCAAGTCCCATCGATCGCCCATTTTCATCCCAAGAGGTTCCCCTTGACCCCTTTCCAATCCTTCATTCTTGGGATCGTTCAGGGCCTCACTGAATTTTTTCCTATTAGCTCTTCCGCCCATTTGCAACTCGTCAAAGCCCTCCTCCACATTCCGGATGGAGAGCACTTACTCCATTTCGATCTCTTCCTCCATACAGGCACCCTTTTTGCCCTCATGCTCTACCTCTATAAAGAAATTCCCCCCATTGTACGTAGCATCAGAACCCTTTCTCTCTATGCGCTGGCTCTTTTTCCCCTTGTCCCCGCTTATTTCCTCCTCAAACCCCTGCGGATAGCTGCATCCAATCCTGCGCACTTAGGATATTATCTCATGATCACCGCCTCCCTTCTCTTCCTTGCAGCCTACTCCAAGCGCCCCATGACCCCCTCCCCATGCAGACCGAAATGGAAAAGTGTGCTATGTATTGGAATCGTGCAAACTATCGCGCTCATACCCGGCATTTCCCGCAGCGGCTCGACGATTGCAACCGCACGTCTTTTGGGATGGGATTGGGTATCAGCCGCCAAATTCTCCTTTCTTCTCGCTATCCCCGCTATCCTCGGAGGCCAAGCGCTCGAAATAGGACGCTTTTGGCATAATTCTGCAAACGCGGAAGCTCTTCCCGCTTCGTGCTACGCGATCGGTTTTCTCTCCTCTTTCCTTGTAGGACTGTGCAGCGTTCGGCTTGTCTTCTGGATTTATGAACGCTCCCGTATCGTGCCCCTTGCCTGGTATTGCCTCCTTCTTGGAACTGCTATACTTTGGGTCAATCCCCGTGGCTAGACGAGCAAAACACAAAAAACCACCCCTTAATTCTGATGCGCACGGACTCCTCCTTCTTTCTTCCAGCCTCTTGCTCCTTCTCGCCCTCTATAGCTTTTCCTTTCGCCATCCCAACGCAAACTGGCTAGGACATCTCGGCTATTTTTCTGCCCTGAGCATCGAATATCTGTTCGGTCTTGGCGCCTATCTCATCCCTTGCTACCTCTCTTGGCTAGGAGTGCGCTATCTTGGGCGGAAAAAACTTGTCCACCTCTCCTACGACCATCTCTACTTCTTGATCCTCCTCGGCTCCGCCTGCCTCTTTCTCACTGTCATTGCAGATCAGTTTCCCTCTCTGTTTGCGCAATGGGGGCATAAGATTGTCTCCGAAGCCGTTTCTCTCTCTCTGCCCTATCCACGCACCCTTATCCGTCACAATCTCGGAGGAGCACCCTTCTATTTCCTCTACGAAGATTTCCCCGGCCTCAATTTGCAACGAATCTTAAGTCCAACGGGCACAATGCTGACTGCTCTGTCGCTTATGCTCGTCTCGTTTTCCTTGTTAACCCGTATGCCTGTTGTCTCCACAGCGCAGTTTTTTTGGAAATGGAGTTGTAAATGCGTCCTTTTTGTGCGCACGACACTGTCCCATATACAAAACAGCCATCCTTTCCCCCAGGAAAAGACCAGTTACATAGGACTAAAACCGAGCTCTTCTGAAGAAAAAAAACCCTCCATCCCACTTACGCCCAAACAAAAGATCTCCCAGATTCTAAAAACATCTCCCCCCACCATTAAAACCGCCTCCGACATCCCCAAAAAAGAGATCTTATCCCCCTCTGTGAAAAAAGAGCCTATTCCTATCCCCACTAAAAACCTCATTGTACATGCCGATAGCTCCTTTAAACTCCCCTCTCCGAATCTCCTCTTGAATCCAGCACATAAAATCGACCAGCCCACTCTCAAAAAAGACCTCCTCTACCAAGCGTCAGTACTCGAAGAGACCTTAAAGAGTTTTGGCATTGAGGCAAAAGTAGGAGAGATCAATAGCGGCCCCACCATCACTTCTTTTGAAGTCCACCCCTCTATCGGAGTGAAAGTACAAAAAATCAAGGCGCTCGAAAATGACATCGCTCTGAATATGCAAGCCAAATCAATCCGGATCGTGGCTCCCATTCCCGGCAAAGCCGCCGTCGGCGTCGAAGTGCCAGCCATCCATCCGCAAGGGGTCAACTTCAAGGAGATGCTGCTGCACTACCAAGAAAAACAGCGCCGTATGCAAATCCCGATCCTTCTCGGCAAGGCGATCAACGGCGATTGGGTCTTTGCCGATCTCGCCCGGATGCCTCATCTCCTCATTGCAGGAGCCACAGGATCGGGAAAATCGGTCTGCATCAACACAATCGTCATGTCCATCTTGATGAATGCAAAACCTGAAGAGACTAAACTCTTAATGATCGATCCGAAAAAAGTGGAATTGACCCAGTATTCGAATCTCCCTCATATGATTGCACCCGTGATCACCGAACCCCACGGCGCCTATGCAGCTCTACAGTGGCTCGTCAAAGAAATGCAAGTGCGCTACGAAATCCTCAAACAGCTCGGCCTTCGCAACGTTGGCGCATTCAACAGCCGTAAGATCAATAGAGAATTTGAAGCCACATTGGGCATCCCCATTCCAGAGCAAATGCCCCTCATCGTCGCAATCGTAGATGAATTTGCAGACCTCATGATGGTCTCCTCCGCAGATATTGAAACCCCAATCGCTCGGATCGCGCAAATGGCCAGAGCTGTCGGCATCCATCTAATCTTGGCTACTCAAAGACCTTCCCGCGAAGTCATCACGGGAATCATTAAAGCAAACATCCCCACGCGGATCTCCTTCAAAGTCGCAAGCAGAATCAATTCGCAGATCATCCTCGACGAAGTGGGTGCCGAGAGCCTGCTTGGCAATGGCGATCTCCTTTTCCTGCCACCCGGCAGCTCGCAGCTCGTGCGCGCCCAAGGCGCCTATATCAGCGATGAAGAAATCAACCAAGTCGTCAAATTCCTCTGCGCCCAAACCCCGCCTCAGTATCTAATCCCCTCCTTCGACTCCTTCCGCGCCCTCGACACCTCTTCCGATGACGCGCCTCTGCAAGGGAAAGACCCGCTCTACGACCAGGCGCTCACTATTGTGACAAGTTCCAAAAGCGCTTCGACAACTTTTCTCCAAAGAAAACTGAAAATCGGCTACGCAAGAGCCGCAAGTCTGATGGACGAACTTGAAGAAAACGGGATCATCGGTCCTCAAGAGGGTGCACGGCCGCGTAGAGTACTCAGCGTCTCATCTATGGCACCCCTTCCGGAAGATGAGACAGAATCAGAAGACAATGGATTGAATTAATCGCTTGATCCGATTTAACCGAACAGGCTCATATTGATAAGGGGGCTTTGGAATGGGGGAATTTCCCTTAGGCCATTCCTTCCCCAAAAGTGGCACTCCCGCCGGCTGTCCCATCCAGTCCCCTACACGCCAACTTCCGTCCGCATTTTCAGCGTTGTCTGCGGAATCGTAAGAAAAAGGAGCAC
This sequence comes from Chlamydiia bacterium, assembly GCA_016213175.1. GTDB lineage: Bacteria > Chlamydiota > Chlamydiia > Chlamydiales > SM23-39 > JACRBF01. The sequence goes on along the minus strand of JACRBF010000005.1, from coordinate 1,212 downwards.
TAGACCACCCCGCCTCTTTACGTACAAATCTGCCAGAACGGGCAAAAGTATTTAATGCGATTGCAGAGCGCGTTGAAGAATTCGGATCTCGCTGCTTGACAATAGCAACTACGCGATCTATCCACTGTGGGTGATCGTGCAGCACTTTAGCGGTAGCTTCCTGTTCGTGCAAGCTATCCTGATTGCGGCAAGTACCAAGATTGGGACACCACGAATTGTTTAAATCCACTACATCATGCCGATGCTGCCAGATCTTCTGCACAAAGGCCTCTGCCTCTACATCTTTTCGAAGAATCACAAGACCCGTATTTACAGAAAATTTTGGATCTCTACCGGCAAGACCACGCCACCTTTGCCAATTGAGCGTATCCCTTGTTATAATAACGCTTGCATCCACACCCCCTCGCAATGCATCGATCCCATGATTTGGATCAATCTGAAAATTCGTAATGACCATGTCATCATCCGCCAGGATTCTCCACTCCTCCACTCCAGCGGTTCCGGGTTCCTTAAACCACTGCCGCAATGCCTCTATCTTATTCCAATAAGGAGAACAGTCGGTAAGCTTCATGGACTGTTTTGGATCTCTGCACTTATTGGCTACCAAATTTCCATTCATGACTCTGTGATCCAATCCCCATCGTTTGGCATACTCTGCATGATTTGCATTCACCTGCTCAGTGACAGCATCACGAAATAGATTCCCTTGGTTGTCGTAAACGGTGCCTAACATAATGCGTCTTGTTTTAGGCGCTACGGAATTTAGGTATTCGGCTCCTATCTTCCATACTGTGAAAGAGATTGCAATAGCCGCTATGACCCCGAGTCCAACGAGCATTTTTGTCTTTGTAGACCATGGCTCTATGCCCTCTTTTTTGGATCTCTCAGTTTGGGCTTGCAAAGTGACTGGGATGTTCAAATGGGCAGCAATGGCAGGATCAATAGCGACAAAGACATTCCGAGTCCCAAAACTATTAATTAAAAATTTATTATTCATTATCTTCATAACAAACCCAATGTAAGATTAATCATTATACATCTTATTGGAAAAACACTCAAAACAAGTTTTTTTTGTACGCGTTCACGGGGGGTAGGGGGTAACAACGTCGCAGGTTGAATTCCGCTCGCCGTAGGCGAGTTCCACTCATTCCTGTAGCGTCCGAAGCGGCCACTACAGGAATGAGCGGCTTAAAGTATCTTATAATTTTGTTA
>JACRBF010000053.1 GCA_016213175.1 Chlamydiia bacterium | reverse complement strand
GGCGTAGACGGCGGCGGCTGCAATGGTCACACCGCCTCCTTGCACCAGGCCTTTGTTTAGCAAAGAGGAATCAGCATTTCGGTATCCCATAATCACATTAGAAATAGCGGACTGCACGCATAGGCAGAAAGTACTGGTCATTCCAAAAACGGCTAATTTTGAGTGAATTAATGCATTGCTATACTTATTGAAATAATTTTTATTTTGTACTGAATTCATACTGAAGTATTATATATGAGATTCTCTTTATTATATATAGGAAAAATGGGTAGTGCCATACCCGAAACTATACCCGTTCCACGGCTGTGTTGAAAAATTCTAGAGAGAGAACTTGAGAAAGAACTTGGAAAATGAAAAAGCCGAAGACATTGCCATTTCTGAAAATATCTCCGGTGATGTGGCCAGAACTGGAATCGAACCAGCGACACAAGGATTTTCAGTCCTCTGCTCTACCAACTGAGCTATCTGGCCAAATGGCAAAAGCCCGTAGTATAACAGCACAGATTCTTTTCCAGCAATGAATTACGAACCCGTAGGGAGCAGCACCTCTTTCGTATTCACAGCCGATGACCGCCCTGCCTGCGATTGCTCCTCGATAAAGAGCATGTCCTCTACGATATTGACCGCCTCTTCCATTTGCAGATCTTCCCCACCGCTGCTCCAAGCTTCATCAATCGCGTTGACCATCGAGTCCGATTGTCTTGCACGGACACGCTCTACTCGTTCTAGAAAATTTTGAAATTTTGCATTATTGGCAAGCCTCTCGGAGCTGCGCTGCTTGAGAAAGGGCATCGATTTTTTCCAAACAGATACAACGCGCTGCAAATAAGGAAGATACCGTTTTTGAAAGATCATCTTGGCTTTTGCGTCGAGATCGACCAGGGAATCAACATACGCCGCAGCTACGTGATCGGGGGATAGCGGATATTCGAGATACCTCTCCCCGATATTATACGGCGCGTAAGGGGTAGGAACCACAATATCTGCAATAACCCCCGTAATTTGGGTGCTTCTACCAGAGACCGTGTAATATCTTCCGACCGTTACCTTGAAAAACACATCAGCGCTCTCATCGGTAATCGTCTGGTATTGGATCGATCCCTTCCCAAAAGTTGTTGCATCGCCTACCACAATCCCAACACCGTAATCTTGAAGCGCCTGGGCAACAATTTCGGAGGCGGAGGCAGACATTTTTGATGTTAAAATCACGAGAGGCCCATTGAAATAGCTCTTTCCAGCCACATTGCGTAAATAGTGAATGTCCCCCTTCCCGTACTTAGAAATGACGATCACTCCATTGGACACAAAGAGTCCAGCTACACGCACAGCTTGCCCCAAAAAACCCCCTGAATTTTCTCGAAGATCGAGCACCAATCCCTTGAGATCGCCGTGCTGACGGAAGTTGCGAATGGCCTCTTTGATGTCCTTCTCGCTACTTGCACCATCGCTACTCTCATAAAAGGAATTCAAGGTAATTTTACCTATGATTCCCCCATTAACCACCTCATAGCTTGCCTGAATCCGATCATCCTTCATAGAAATAGGCCGTTTTTGCAGGGACACGCGAAAAAACATCTCTTTCTTAAAAACAGGATCGAGCCTTTTGAATCCAAGGAGAATATTGGAGCGATCCCTTTTTTTCAGTTGGTCCAAAATCTCTTCAAAGGGGGCATCCGCAATGGATTGACCATCAATCTCTACAAGAAGATCATTCACTTGGATTTGGCCGGATGATTCAGCAGGGCTGCCAGGAATAAGGTCAGCAATCATGACGCCATCAATCCCCTCAGAGAGGATCACTCCCACTCCCTCGAATTGCTTTTCAAGTCCGAGTCGCATCTCATAGGCCTCTTCCGGACTAAAAAATGCTGTGTGGGTGTCGAGACTCTTCGCAAGGGCTTTGAGGATCTTTAGGGCAAAAAAATGTTCCATCCGTTCTTGCGCTAAAGCATGGCCCGCATTATCTAAAGAAAGGTACTGATTCTCAAATCTGCGCACTTTTTTCTCAAAAAGAGCGAACACTTTATTCTGCCGCTCTGAAGATTCAATCGATGTGCGGGATTCATGAAATGAATAGAACCTAGCGATTTTGCCCCGCTGCCGATCCATAAGTTCATACTCTGAGCGGGGGTAAGAAGAGCCTACAGAACTAGTCGTTGAGCCTAGATCCATCCGCCCTTCCAAGACCTGCTGCACAACCAAAAATCGGAGACTCTGCGCCCGAAGCACTGCTTGTTTAAATACTTGCTGCAACTGCAGAAAGTCCGAATAATCTCCTGCACGCACCCTGCGACAAATCGCCTCCGCCTGAAAATCCGTCATGGTTGTATACCCTGACACCTCACTGGCAAGGAGATAGCTCTTTTCCAGATCAAACTGCTCGATATATAATTTCATCGATCTACGCACAATGGCTGCGCTAAGCTCCTTATTTTCAATGTGAAAATGGAACAAGCGCTCCATCACACGCGGAATGTCCCCCATTTTCAATGCACTAGGATTCGCAAAAGAAGGGCTTATCCAGAGAGACAGCAGCAGAAGTACAAGAAACGCTTTGTATTTCATGAGACTCTTTGTGGGTCAAAAATGGGAGACTGGGAAGGAAGGGGTAAAAAATACTTCAAACTTAGCGTCGTAAGCTAACCCCTATTTCTTCAGGTCTCCCAAGACAGATAATGCAAGATAATACATAGAAATGTCAACAAAAATATTAATAATACGCAAAACATTGAAACAAACATTAATTAATACGTTCTAAAATAATATATTAAAATAGGACATTAGCCACCCCCCTCCTCCCATCGGAGGTAAACAGGTGACAACTCTAAGGCAGGGAAGAATCCCAGAGCAGACTTCCGAATAGCAGCGTTTTGCACGACGAGGGCCGAGTATGCTGCAGCGCAACAACCCAACCGCCTTATCCGTACTCTTTTTTTGATCCTATCAAACAACCCTCAACAGCGGGAATGGTTCCACACACATAACTCTTGAGCAAAATGCTGCATCTGGCTATAGTCTCCCACTATCGCTAGAACTTGTTTCCAAAGTTGCCGGCGTTAAGATTCATCAATTTTCAGGAGATTGGCTCTCATGCCGACATTTAATCAGCTCATCAAACAGGGTCGCAGCCCAAAGGTGCGGAGCCGTAAGTCGCCAGCACTCCAGCAGTGTCCTCAAAGACGGGGCGTCTGTTTGCAAGTCAAAACAAAAACCCCCAAGAAACCGAACTCGGCGCTCCGCAAGGTGGCATGGGTACGTCTTTCCAACGGGCAGGAAGTCATCGCCTATATTCCAGGAGAGGGTCATAACCTCCAGGAACACAGCATTGTACTGGTACGTGGCGGCAGGGTAAAAGACCTTCCTGGCGTTCGGTACCACATCGTCCGAGGGTCTCTTGACTGCGCAGCAGTAAAGGATCGCAAAAAATCGCGCTCTAAGTATGGAGCTAAGAAACCTAAGTAGTGATCAATCAGTAATTCCAGGAAATTGCGGATCAGTTTCCTTGCTAAGGGTTTTTTCTGGGCATTGTGCCAGACCATTCCCTGGGCAGGTCTTAATGACCGGGTGAAGAGAATCGGGAATTGCCTCCACTGAGGGGCAAATCTCAAACAAAGGAATGTAACTATGTCCAGAAGACGCCGCGCTTTTAAACGGCGCACCGATTTCGACCCTGTCTATCAGAGTGTCGTGTTAGCTAAGTTCGTCAACAAGCTCATGTTCGGCGGGAAAAAAGCCGTTGCACGCCGGATCGTCTATCGTGCCTTGGAAGATTTTGCCGCGCGGGTAAAAACAGATAGCCCTCTGGATGCCTTTGAGCGGGCTCTAGAAAACGCGAAACCCTCCCTTGAAGTCAAAACACGAAGGATCGGTGGAGCAAACTACCAAGTGCCTGTGGAGATCCCCAATGATCGCCGAACCGCCATGGCTATGCAATGGATCATCGCCTATTCTCGCGCCAAACCGGGTCGGAGCATGGTTGAAGGCTTAGCCAGCGAGCTTGCCGATTGTTTCAACAACCAGGGTGCCACAATCAAAAAGAAAGACGACACGCACCGAATGGCCGAGGCAAACAAAGCTTTTGCCCATTACAAATGGTAGGATAGGAAATGGGCAAAAGACCAGAGACTGACAAGTTAGAGAACGTCCGCAACATCGGGATCATGGCCCATATCGATGCGGGGAAAACGACCACAACAGAGAGGATCCTCTTCTACTCAGGAAGAGTTCACCGAATTGGTGAAGTGCACGAAGGCGCTGCTACCATGGACTTCATGGAGCAGGAACGGGAGCGGGGAATTACGATCACCTCAGCTGCAACGACCGTGTACTGGAAAAATTGCAAGATCAATATCATCGACACCCCCGGCCACGTTGATTTTACCATCGAAGTGGAACGCTCCTTGCGCGTACTTGATGGAGCAGTCGCCGTATTCGATGCCGTAGCAGGCGTCCAGCCTCAGTCTGAAACCGTCTGGCGCCAAGCAGATCGTTATGGCGTTCCTCGGATTGCTTTCGTCAATAAAATGGATCGGATCGGCGCTGATTTCTTCAACGCAGTTCGTTCTATGCGCGAAAAGCTTCATGCCAATGCAATCCCTGTCCACTGTCCCATTGGCGCAGAGTCAGAGTTCAAAGGAATGGTCGATCTCGTCACCATGAAAGCCTTTTTGTTTCATGATGAGACGATGGGCGCTAAGTACGATATAGAACCGATTCCTGCCCACCTGTTGGAACAATGCAAAAAGATGCGTATGGAATTGCTTGAAGAGCTGGCAACGGTTGATGATAGCGACGAGGAGTTCATGACTCAAGTACTCGAATCACCCGATTCGATTTCCGAGGATGCCATCCATGCCGTAATCCGTAAAGCCGTTATCACCAACAAGATGAATCCGGTTCTCTGCGGCACTGCTTTTAAAAACAAAGGGGTTCAACAGATCCTCGATGCTGTTGTCAGATGGATGCCTTCCCCTCTAGACCGCGGTATGATTAAGGGACACAAAGTCGATTCTGATGAAGCGATTGAACTATCTCCTGCTGATGACAGCCCTCTTTCCGCTTTAGCGTTTAAGATTATGACCGATCCCTACGTGGGCAAGTTGACCTTCATCCGCATTTATAGCGGTACTCTTGCGAAAGGCAGTAGTTTGATCAATACAACCAAGGATAAAGACGAGCGTGTCTCCCGCCTTTTGGAAATGCATGCGAATCAAAGGAAAGACCGCGATGAATTCTTTACGGGCGACATCGCCGCTTGCATCGGCTTAAAGTACACAAGCACAGGCGACACTCTGTGTTCGGATGCCCATCCTCTGCTACTGGAAAAAATGAACTTTCCCGATCCTGTGATCTCTATGGCTATTGAGCCTAAATCAAAGGCGGATCGCGAAAAGCTGGCCAAAGCACTTGGCGCTCTGTCCGAAGAAGATCCTACATTCCGTGTAATGACAAACGAAGAGACAGGCCAAACGATCATCATGGGAATGGGTGAACTTCACTTGGAAATTCTCCGAGACCGGATGTTCCGCGAGTTTGCCGTAGAGGCTAATGTAGGAAAACCTGAAGTGTCTTATAAAGAGACAATTACAGCTCCTGCAGGCAGCGAAACGAAGTATGTCAAGCAAACAGGCGGTAGGGGTCAGTATGCCCATGTTTGCCTCGAAATCGAGCCAAACGAGCCGGGCAAAGGAAACGAAGTCGTCAGCAAGATCGTAGGGGGCGTGATCCCCAAGGAATATATTACGCCTTGTATTAAAGGCATTGAAGAGGGGCTTCAGACGGGAGTACTCGCAGGATATCCTCTCATCGACATGAAGGTCGCCATCACGTATGGATCATACCACGAAGTCGACTCGAACGAGATGGCATTTAAGATTTGCGCCTCCATGGCCGTCAAAGACGCCGCACGCAAGGGGAAACCTGTTCTCTTAGAACCAATCATGAAGGTCGTTGCAACAACGCCCGAGGCCAATATTGGCGATGTGATTGGGGATTTGATCCGCCGTAGAGGAAAAATCCTGGGACAGGAATCGATCAAGGGAATGGTCGACGTTACTGCCGAAGTGCCCTTGAGCGAAATGTTCGGCTACTCAACAATTCTGCGATCCATGACCTCTGGCCGTGCCACTTATACCATGGAACCAAGCCATTTTGAGCGTGTGCCCATGAAAATTCAAGAAGAACTCTGCAAGAAGTAAAAGCAATACATTATGACAAAACAACCCAGAAAAAAGATACGTATACGCCTTAAAGCGTTTGATCAACGGATGCTCGATCGGTCTGTCCTGGACATCGTAGAGACGGCAAAACGGACAGGCGCACGTGTGGTGGGACCTATCCCGCTTCCTACAAAAAGAGCTGTTTATACTGTTCTCCGTTCCCCTCACGTCGATAGAAAATCGCGCGAGCAGTTTGAAATGCAGACGCACATCCGCGTTTTAGACTTGTTAGATCCGACGCTTGATACGATTGACAAGCTGAAGATTCTACCCGTTGCAGCTGGCGTCGACATCAAGATCAAGGCGTAATACCAAACGCAACAAACAACTTCACATTTGAGCTGTGTGAAAGCTGCCGAAAATCGTCGATCGCAAGTGACATAGTATTAAGTCAATACAATGTCACTTGCGATCGACGATTTTCGGCGCTATGACACGTTCAAATATGAAGTTATTTGTTGCGTTTTGTATAATGAACACCCAGGCATTAATGCCTGGGATTGCAAGTTGAGCCAAGCTTTGAACTCGGCCCACAACGTTCTTAGGTTGTGAAGGTCTTATTGTGGGGGAGCGTTGCTGTCTGTTGTTTGCATTTCGTAGCTGTCGAATATGTAGGGGGGCGGAGAAGACTGTTTCACCCGTTTTGAGACAACCTTTCCTTCCTTAATGAGGAGAAAGTAGTGCCTCTCTTCCGTGTCCCGTCCGCCTACTTTAAAGCGTTCTATGTATTCATATTCGACAGAGCCGTCCTCTTTCTTATGAATGGCATACGGCTTTCCTGCAGCAGCTACCACGTCTGGCGCAGCTGTTCCAACAGGGATCTCATAAAAAGATCCCATCGTCATCATTGCTCCGCCATTTGAGCAGGCAGAAAGTCCTATGAGGCATAGTGCAATTGTTCTTTTCACAGCCCTTCCTCGTTCTCATTCTCTTGGGGTTCATCCGTATTCGACGCCTCATTCGACTGCTGCCAAATGCGCGCTTCGATCTGGGTGCGAAACTGATCGCTTGTTACATATTCACCCCGCATGTGGTAACTGCCATCGGGCTGTAAGACATACGTTTCATACCCTTCGAAATTCATATCGTTATTACGAAATTCCCAAGCGATAGTCTGCTCATCAAACAGACCAGTTCCCACAATCCGTCCGAGGCTCTGGTTTTCCATATCAACAGAAAATGTTCTGTGTTGAAAATCATAGAATGTGAGTTCATTACGCATATTCTCAGAAAGTCCTTGTACCAGCACCTCCTGGGCACAGGCCACCTTTCCAGAAAAATCGCGATTTTGCACCGCCCAATTCGTATTGAAGAGCAGTTCTTCCTCAACCATATTCAAAAGAATTTTTCCCTCCCCGCACCATTTTCCTGGGGAAAAAATAAAGGAGTGTAAAAGTGGCTCTTTATCCATCAGAACATAAACCTTCTGCTATATATGCTTTGGAGAAGCCCTAAGGCGGTCATTGTGGTCAATAAAGAACTCCCTCCATAGGTGACCAAAATGAGGGGCACGCCCGAGATCGGCAAAAGGGCACACATCATTGCGCAATTGACCAGCACATGCAGGGCCAAATAGGCCGAGAGCCCCGTTGCAAGAAGCCGCCCAAAGGGGTCCTTAGCCACTGCCGCCACCTGAAAACTAAAATAGATTAAAGCATAAAAAAGGAACAGCAGGAATACAAGACCCACAAAACCAAACTCTTCGCCAAAGGCTGCAAAGACAGAATCGGTATGAGCGAAAGGCAGCCACTTCTTTCCTGCAAATTCTCCGCAACGCCAACCCATCCCTGTCACTCCCCCTACCGCAATTGCAGTCTGCGCAGCTCTTTGATGGTAGGTGTGCGGATTCAGCCGTTCATACTGATATTCTTTCATAAACGTCGTAAAATAGGGCCGCATCTTCTCATGAGAAAGCGTGCCGAGAAAAAAGAGAGCAACAATCCCTAGAGCAAGCATGCCTCCTCCCACCGCTACTCGAAGGACTCCAGAATGGATGCCCGCAAAATATCCAAGCACAAGACCGATCGGATATAAAACAAGCGCCGTCCCTAAATCGGGTTGTTTCAAGATGAGCAAAAAAGGGATCCCTACGATAAGGCTCATCTGCAAGGCGGAGCGGAGCCTCCCTACTTGAGCGCCTTTTCTTTCTAAAAACCAACTCAGCACGATCACGACGACGAGTTTCGTCTGCTCCGATGGCTGTACGCTTGCAAGTCCCGGGATTCTATACCAGCGGTGAACGTTTTGGATCGGATCGACAAAAAAAAGACCTGCCAGAACGAGTACGATCGCTACGTAGAGAAATAGACTCCACTCGCGCAGCTTACGGTAATCAAAGAAAGCGGCGGCAAAAAAAAGAGCCCAGCCGAGGCAAAACCAGCGCGCCTGTGTTTTCACAAGCGGAGTCCAAAATGTGGCCCCTTCCCAATCGTTCATCTCCCCCGTCATAGAGGAGATGATGGAAAGGCTGATCACCATGAGGCAGAAGAGAATAGGTAAAACACGAACATCGATCCGAGAGAGCATCATATGATGTGCATTCTAAGCCCATCAGGCGCTACAATGCAACCCATGAAAAATAGAGCGTCCATTTCCCATATCCATCTAGAATCGATCGACTCGACAAACGAGTATGCCAAGCGCTCCTGCCATTCCTTTGATCCTGGCCGAATCACTTGCATTACCGCTGAAGAGCAAACGGCAGGCAGGGGGCGCTCAAATCGGCAATGGATCTCCCCCAAAGGGAGCGATCTCTACGCAACCTTCTACTTCCGCCTGCCTATGCCGCTCCATCATGCGCACATCGCCAATCTCGCTCAAGTGATAGCCTCGTCCCTTATTGCTGTTTTATTAGACAGGGGGCTTTCTCCCCGTTTTAAGTGGCCGAATGACGTGCAACTCGATGGGAAAAAAGTCTCCGGGGTGCTTTGTGAAACAGCCTTCCATCCGTATTACGCAGATTTTTTTTTAGGAATTGGCGTCAATGTGAATAGGGAAAAATCGGCTCTCGAACGAATCGATCAGCCCGCAACTTCTTTGAAACAGGAGACGGGTCATGCGTGGGATTTGAAGGAGTTCTTGCGGAGACTGCAAGAGCGTTTTGTAGATGATCTCGATCTGTTTCAAAGAGAAGGTTTTGCAGCCTTCCACAAGAGATTGGACAGCCTGCTTGCCTATCGAGGACAACCGATCCGTTGTTTCGACGGAAACAAAGAGTGGAAAGGGATTTGCCATTCTTTGAATGAAGACGGACGGCTCAATCTTCTTTTGCCTGACGGCCAGATACATGCTTTTTTCTCTGGAGATACTATACCGAACGTGATTCAATAATCGGATTTGGGCTGATGTGAAAGTTCTCTAGGTTCAACGATCATAAGTTGCCCAATATTTAGAATATGGGGCAACTTATGATCGTTGAACCTAGAGGCTTTGACACAGCCGAAATCCCAATTCTTGAATCACGTTCGGTATAGCGCTCTGTAACAAACATTCTTGAATCACGTTTGGTATTATCTCGACTCTTGAATCACATGCGGTATGACAGATAAACTGGGGTGAACCCTTGCTTTGAGAATCTGCTGGATCGCAGAGAGTGTGGAACCAGTTGAAGAGTGACATGTCGTGCAGGCGCCTTCATAGGCGATCTGCACCTCCCCATTTGCCTCAAGTCCTATGACTTTGACGCCACCTGCGTCCAATTCCACATAGGGGCGCACCTCTTTATCAATCACCTCTTCAATGATTTGGATCTTTTGGGACTCGGACAGCTCATTCCAACTGGGGATACCACCTGGGAGGACCCCAGCGTCCCATTCGATCGGCGTTATTTCATAATCGGATGCAGCAAAGGGGATATCGATACATTGATGTACCGCTTTATCGATCGCGGAGAGAATTTGATTGAGGCACGAAGCTTGGGTTTCGGGGAATGCAGGAATCTCTTTTCGATCTCTGGCTTGTTTATCTAAGAGCTCCGCAGAAATTCTCGAGGCCTGATCGTAGTTTTTCCTCAAGGCAAGTTCGCTTGCAATCTCCGCAGCCGCGATCAGAGCGGGAGAGCCAAACACCTGGAATTTTGCATCTGCAATGACGCCGTCGGCCTCATCCACAAGCCAGTAGAGACAGACCATCCCCTGTAATCCAATGCTGCCTTCGCGTCCCGTCACAAGGCGCATGCCCTTCTCCTCCGCCTCTTTGGCCGTAAAAAATCCAACAAATCTTAGGTTTTCTAGTTTACCGCGGATTTTTTTATTCAACGTTGCCCAATCCATCAAAATAGATCCTCGGAAACCTTCTGCAGCTGCTGTACCACTTCTGCAATCCGTTCAGCAGCACAGATCACCTCTTCTTGAACCGTCATGCGCGAAAGAGAAAAACTCAAGGCGCCATAGTGCATAAGTCCAGCTGCCGCAATCACGCTGTGTAGATGCTGGCAATAACCGCCGCTTTGATTGGGGGAAATTCCTTTGCCTTGGAGGATGTAGAGGAGCGCATCGGCATGGACTTTGGGAAACTCGATCGCCGTTGTATTGGGAAGTCGCAAGGCATCTTTAAAAAGAACTTGTGCATCAGGGACGCGTCGGACAATTTCTGTTTCAAACAGCTCGCGCAGGCGGGCCACTTCCAGCCCCATCACGTTCATCGACAGCACTCCGAGGTGGGCGGCTGCGGCAAGTCCCATGAAAGAGGGGATATCGAATGGGCCGCCTCGCAGTCCTCCTTGCTCGCTTCCGCCCAGGATGAGAGGAACAAGGGGGCGCCCTTTTTTGGCAAATAGGCCACCAGACGCCTTGGGTCCGTGCAATCTTTCTCCCGAAAAAGTGAGGTAGTCGGCAGAGGAATCAGCAAAGGAAAAATAGGTTTTCCCGAGGGCATAGGAGGCATCCAAATGGAGGAGAATCCCCTTCTCCCGTGTTAGACGACAAAGTTCTTCAATAGGTTGGATCACCCCGGTAAGGCCGTGAGCCATCGTCACCGAAATCAGCGCCGTGCGGGGCGTAATGAGTCCTTGCAATTTTTCGATATCGAGCCTGCCTTGCTGGTCTACAGGAGCGATCTTAACAGCGCCTCCGAGCTCTTCACACCGTTTGAGCATCTGCAAGGTAGGCGCGTCTTCAAGACAAGAGGCAATCCATTGTGTTTTCCCCTCTTTGCGAGACACCTCGGCAAAGACAGACCAGATCACCTGGCTGACCGCCTCTGCGGCAGAGGAGGTAAATACGAATGTATCTGTGGGGGATGCTCCCACCAAATCGTAGAGAATTTGGTATTGCGCTTCAAGATCGGCAGCGGAAAGCCTTTTCGTTTGGAAATAGGAGGCCATCCGCTCGAGTGCGCTTTGACAGGGGAGATAAGAGGTGTGCTGATCCAGCTCTATGCTTCTTTGATCCATCGTCCCTGGTCATATTGATAGCAGATGATCTGTCCCGTAGAAATTTCGAGATTGACCACCTCTTCCTTCGTCAATCCATCGAGATGCATCACGATGCCGCGCAGCGAATTTCCGTGTGCGACCACGCACACATTTTCCCCTTTTTCTAGGCGGGGGACGATCTGTTTTTGAAAGTACGGAAGCGTACGCGCAATCGTCATAGACAAACTTTCCCCTTCAGGAGGCGCAACATCGTAACTTCGGCGCCACTTATGCACCTGATCCGCTCCGAATTTCTTAGCAGTCTCCTCTTTATTCAGTCCCTGCAAAGCGCCGTACATCCGTTCATTGAGCTCCCAGGCCGTGTACACGGGAATTTGTTTTCGCAGCGTCTCTTCGCTATAAATCTTCGACCACTGCTCCAACTTGCCCTCTCCTGCATGTTTGAAAATCGGAATTTTACCGCTTGCGTGGTGTAAAAACGCATAAAATACAGTCATGTGGGCGCGTGCTAAACTGGAGGTAAAGATCGTATCGATCGGGACCTTTTTGATCTTTTTTCCTACCTCAACCGCCTCGCGTATCCCCTCTTCACTCAACGGAATATCTACCCACCCAGTGAACAGATTCTCCTTGTTCCAAACCGACTGCCCATGGCGCATCAAAATTAATTTAGCAAGCATAGCTCTCCCATCGCTTGATGCCATACCATATCACAATGGAGGAAAATGGGGCGATTGGTTTATACTGCCTGTCTCATGGAAAAGAAAAGACTTGCTAAAGCCTTAGCTGCCGCCGGAATCGCCTCTCGAAGAGCGTGCGAAGAGCTGATCTTTGCAGGCAGGGTTCATGTCAATGACGCCGTCGTCATAGTGCCCCAAACGCTTGTCGACTGGGAAAACGACCGGATTCATGTCGATGCAGAACTTGTACGAGGAGAGCATAAAAAAGTTTACTATATGCTCAATAAGCCTGAAGGCTACATCTGCTCTAGCGTCCGTCCAGGCAAAAAACCGATCGTCCTCGACTTGTTTCCAGGCATCGATCAGCGCCTTTTTACTGTTGGAAGACTCGATAAGGAGAGCCAGGGACTTCTCCTCGTCACAAATGACGGCCATTTCTCCAATAAAGTCATCCACCCCTCTGAAAATATCGTTAAAGAATATGTTGTCAAAACATTTCAAGAAATCACAGCAGATACGCTCAAAATCCTCTCCGAAGGGGCCAGAGTCGATTATAAGTGGGTGCGTCCCGTCTCTGTAACCAAAGTGCGCAGGGGTACATTCCGCATCTGTGTAAAAGAGGGAAAAAAGCACGAAGTGAGGATCATTGCGGAAAGAGCCTCTTTACAGGTGGCAGAGCTCACCCGTATTCGCATCGGAGGCCTCGTTCTAGGCTCTTTGCCTGTCGGAGAATTTAAGACCCTTTCCGAGCGCGAGCGCGCCTCGATTTTCTCTTGATCCCATTCCTCATGCCCTCTATACAGAGGTCATGGACAACATCGACTTCCAGGCAGACGTTCTAGCCCAAAAAATCAGACATCACATCATCACAACTTTCGGACGCAGGGCGCAAGACGCCTCTGATGAAGAATTTTTCCAAGCCTTTTGCGCTACCTTCCGCGAAGAAATGATGATGAACTGGACTGCGACATTGGACACGATCGAGCAGCACAGGGTACGGATGGTCTACTTCATTTCGATGGAATATTTACCTGGCAGGCTATTAAAAAATAATTTGCTCAATGTGGGTGCAGGCGATCTCGTCAGAGCAGTACTCGCTAAATTGCATCGCAATTTTGAAAACATCCTCTCTTGCGAGCCCGATGCGGGACTTGGCAATGGAGGACTCGGGCGTCTCTCCTCCTGTTTTCTCGATTCGCTTGCAACCCTTCACTATCCTGCTCGCGGCTATGGATTACGCTACCAGTACGGGATCTTCGATCAAGAAATATGGAACAGCAATCAAGTGGAGCGTCCTGATGGCTGGCTCCTCAATATGAACCCCTGGGAATTTAGACGCGATGCTCATGCTACATCAGTGCACTTTAAAGGCCACCCGACAATTGGGCAAAACGAATACGGTGAAGAGATCGAACTGCTGGAGCACGCGGAAGAGGTGCGGGCTCTTCCCTACGATACCCCCATCATCGGCTACAGCCCGGCTCCCACTTACTCGGTTCTGATGCTACGCCTTTGGTCGACGAAAGAATCGCCCCGTAATTTCCAACTGCAACGATTCAATGCAGGGCTTGCTGAACAAGCCTCAGAAAATACCTCCCTCACCGATGTCCTCTATCCGAACGACAATACGGAATTGGGGAAAAAAATTCGGCTCAAGCAAGAGTTTCTTCTCGCCTCCGCTTCCCTCCAAGATATTCTACGCCATACACTGCGCGTCCACGGCTCCCTCTCTCAGCTTGCAGACAAGGTGCGCATTCAAATCAACGATACGCACCCAGCGCTGATCATCGCAGAACTAGTGCGCACCCTCACTAAGAATCACAATTTTTCTTGGGAGAGTGCTTGGGAGATTTGCAGAACATGCTGTAGCTACACGAACCACACGATTCTACGCGAAGCGCTAGAAGAATGGAACGAGAGGCGTATTTATGAGCTTCTGCCACGCCAGCACCGCGTCATCCAGCGTCTTAATCAGCAATTTTGCGATCAGGTCCGAAAAACGTTTCCTCATAATGAGGAAATGGTTCGTAGGACATCAGTCATTGAAAATGGGCAAATACGGATGGCCCATTTAGCGATCCTCGGCTCTCATAAAATCAATGGCGTTGCGAGATTGCATACAGAACTGTTAAAACAGAACGTTTTCAAAGATTTTGTAGATCTTTTCCCAGACGCCTTCATCAATATCACCAATGGCGTCACCCAACGCAGATGGCTTCTTGCAGCAAACCCCTTGCTCGCCCAGTTTATCACAACCCGAATCGGAGAGGGATGGATTACCGATTTTTCCCAAATAAGCCGCCTGACAAAATACGCCTCAGATCCGGCCTCTCAGCAAGAATTTCTCGCCATTAAACAAGCGAATAAGCAGGCGTTGATCCGCTATTTGGCGAGTGAAAATGCCGTACGCGACGGGGAGGGGAAAATTATCGCCCATACAGCGCCCACGAATGTCCAGGCCCTCTTCGATGTGCAAGTCAAACGGTTTCATGAATATAAAAGACAGATCTTGCATGTTCTCCATCTGATCATGGTCTATCAAGAACTCTTGGAAAATCCTAATGCAAGACCTGTTGCCAGAATCTCTTTTTTTGGAGGAAAAGCAGCGCCAGGCTATGCTAAAGCGCAGCAAATTCTCCACCTGACTTGCGCCGTTGCACGCACTTTGCAGCAAGATCCCCGAATTAGCGATCGTCTTCAAGCTGTCTTTATCGAAAATTACAACGTTTCAAAAGCAGAGATCATTATCCCCGCAGCAGACCTTTCCGAGCAGATCTCCACCGCCGGATGGGAAGCATCCGGCACAGGCAATATGAAGCTTGCGATCAATGGCGCCTTGACGATCGGCACTGAAGACGGCGCCAACATCGAGATGCGCGAGGCCATTGGCGATGCATGGTGGCCTTTTTCTTTCGGAGCCTCTGCCAAAGAGATGACAGCCCCTTACAGACCGCGCGACATCTATTCTCAAGACGAACAGATCAAGCGTGCCGTCGACTCACTAAAAGACGGCCCCTTCGCCTCCAGCGAAATCGAGTCGGCGCTCCTCCTTCAATTGCATCACTATCTTACGGAATTCGATCCTTATAGAGTGTTGAAAGATCTACGCGCCTATTACGATACGCAAAAAAGAGTCGAAGAGCTCTTTATACACCCTTCTCTTTGGGCAGAAATGGCTATCCACAATATGGCAGGAATGGGCAGATTTTCGACTGATGTATCCATCCACAATTATGCGGAAAAAATTTGGGATCTGAAGCCCTGTCCGCCCGATCCCTCTATTCTTGCCAGAGTCTTACAAGAATATTCAGAACATGACCGCTGCCGCATTCACCATGTATCTTCTACCAATTATCGAAAATAACTTTGTATTTCAGCTGCATCAAAGCGCCTAGGCGCTTTCACGCGCTCAAATGCACCGTTATTTTTGATAAATGGTATTAGAGGATGTCTACAAAGTAAAGTTCTGTCGATTTTCTGGATTATTTTGGTCGATTTTCGTACGCGTTCACGGGGGGTAGGGGGTAACAACGTCGCAGGTTGAATTCCGCTCGCCGTAGGCGAGTTCCACTCATTCCTGTAGCGTCCGAAGCGGCCACTACAGGAATGAGCGGCTTAAAGTATCTTATAATTTTGT
>JACRBF010000050.1 GCA_016213175.1 Chlamydiia bacterium | reverse complement strand
GTCTAGTAAAGGGCACAGGTACCTTTCTGAAGAGATTTTGCCTATAGAAGCTGGCCAAGTCTACTTTTTTGATCGCTTTCAGATTTAGAGAGATTTCACTTCGATTGGCTTTGGGCGCCTTTGAGGTGGAACGGGTATATACCGAACGTGATTCAAGAATTGGGATTTCGGCTGTGTCAAAGCCTCTAGGTTCAACGATCGTAAGTTGCCCCCATATTTCTAAATATTGGGCAACTTACGATCGTTGAACCTAGAGAACTTTCACATCAGCCCAAATCCGATTCTTGAATCACGTTCGGTATATATACTGGACGTTGACATGATCCCCGGAATCTGCATCGAACATCGGTTCAAAAGAATCCGAAAATCAACAGAAACTGGATTTGTGGACGGTCTCCAGGTTCAACGATACATCGACTCTATGCAATTTTCCAGTCGTTTAGGTATGATCCACATTCTATGGCACATGATCCCCATGCTCATTTTGGTTTACATGAAGAGAGCGGCAGGCAGTTCATTCGATTGTGGCGTCCGGATGCAAATACCGTGCATCTGGAGGTTCTGGGCCGGATTGTGGAGGCCGTACCAGAGAGGAATAGCCCGAACCATTTTCTCTTTTTTCCCTCTCAAAAAATTGGCGCTCAAGATTACCGGATCTATCATTCCAGCAGCCTGCTCGCCCATGATCCGTATGCCTTTTTACCAACAATAGGGGAGTTAGATCTCTTTTTATTCAATAAGGGATGCCATTACGAATTATATAATATCCTGGGAGCGCATAGCGGTGTTTTTCACGGTGTGCGGGGCGTGCGTTTTGCAGTCTGGGCTCCGAATGCAGAAGCAGTGAGCCTTGTTGCTGATTTCAATGCTTGGAATGGGCAGATGAATCCGATGCGGAGCATGGGAGCCTCTGGGATTTGGGAACTTTTTGTCCCTGCTTTACAAGAGGGAGAAAAATACAAATTCGAGATCAAAACACGGGAGGGGTATTTACGCATCAAAAGCGATCCGATGGCGTTTTACTCGGAGCTTAGACCGGCTACGGCCTCTATTGTCAGCAATGTGAACCAAATGTCTTGGACGGATAGCGCGTGGCTTTCTTCCCGTATTCATCAAACCTTGAACCGCCCCATTCAAATTTATGAAGTGCATTTAGGATCTTGGCGTAGAGAAGGGGAAGCTTTTCCTAGGTACCGGCAATTAGCTCTGGCGCTTGCCGAGTATTGCAAGGAGATGCATTTTACTCATGTAGAACTCTTGCCTATCATGGAGCACCCGCTCGACGAGTCGTGGGGCTATCAGGTGACGGGGTTTTATGCGGTGACCAGTCGTTATGGTACGGTGGCCGATTTTCAATTTTTCGTAGACTATCTGCATACGCACGGGATTGGAGTAATCCTCGATTGGGTGCCTGCTCATTTTCCTCTCGACGATTATGCGTTGAGCCGGTTCGATGGAACCTGCCTCTACGAACATGAAGACCCGCGTAAAGGGATTCATCCCCATTGGCAAACGGCGATTTTCAATTACGGGCGTGCGGAGGTGTCTAATTTTCTCATCGCAAGCGCCCTTTTTTGGTTCGAGAAGATGCATATTGATGGTCTGAGGGTGGATGCTGTGGCTTCTCTGCTCTATCTTGACTATGGCCGTAAAGAGGGGGAGTGGATTCCCAATCTGGATGGGAGCCGCTACAATCTCGAGGCCATCGAATTTCTCAAACATTTGAACACGGTGGTGCACAGCCGTTTTCCGGGTGTTCTGATGATTGCGGAAGAATCGTCTTCTTATCAGGGTATCACCCATCCTGTGGATCAAAATGGCCTTGGATTCGATCTGAAATGGAATATGGGATGGATGAACGATACGCTGCGCTATTTTGCGACAGATCCCCTCTATCGCAAGTTTTGTCAAAACGATTTGACGTTTAGCTTGCTGTATGCGTTTTCCGAAAAATTTATGGCAGTGCTCTCTCACGACGAGGTAGTACACGGCAAGGGGAGCTTGCTGGCAAAAATGCCTGGTCCTGATTGGCAAAAATTTGCCACTTTGAGATTACTATATAGCTATATGATATGCCACCCGGGAAAAAAAATTCTCTTCATGGGCGGAGAAATCGGGCAATGGAACGAGTGGGACTGTCAACGATCTCTCGATTGGGAGGTTTTGCAGTATCCGCTTCATCAAGGAATGCGCCTTCTCGTACGCGATCTCAACCAGTTTTTACAAGAGCGGCCGCCCTTGTGGAAAAACGATTTCGACTGGCAAGGATATGAATGGATCGATTTTTCGGATGCGGAGAGAAGCGTCATCGCCTATTTGAGAAAAGGGGGGGGGGATTTTCTTGCCTGCGTCCACCATTGTACTCCTGAGGTGCATCCACAGTATCGCCTTGGCTTAAAGAATGTCAAAAAGATGGTCGAGGTATTTACGACGGATGCTTTGGAATATGGCGGCTCGAATGTGACTAATGCGCAGATTCAGATCGAATCAGATTCCATTTTTATCACTCTGGGGCCTCTGACAACGGCCATCTTTGAGGTACAATTCCATGACGCTTAAGCTCCATACTCACCGTGAATATCTCGAACTTATGGAAGAATTGACTCAACATGACAAACGCTACTACGATGATAATCGCCCTACGATTTCCGATTACGAGTACGATCGGAAACTACATCTTCTGATCCAGTATGAAAAAGAGCATCCGGATCAAATCGATCCTAATTCTCCAACGCAAAGAGTCGCTGAAGCGCCCACTGAAGGATTTGTCCAAAAAGCGCATAAAACGCCCATGCTCTCTCTTGCCAATACCTATTCGGAAAAAGAAGTGGAAGATTTCATTCATCGCGTTCACAAATTGCTCGAAAAAGAAAAAGTCGATTTTTGTGCTGAATTAAAGATGGATGGAACGGCGATCTCGTTGCGCTATGAAAAGGGGAAGCTTCTCCATGCGCTGACCCGAGGCAATGGCCGGATGGGAGACGATGTGACGGCTAATATCAAGACCATCCATGCAGTCCCCCTTACGTTGAAAGGATCATTTCCCGAATCGGTGGAGATCCGCGGCGAGGTGTACATGTCTCTTGCGATCTTTAGGGCGCTTAATGCAGCGCGGGAAGAAGAGGGATTCGAGCCTTTCGCCAATCCACGGAACTCTGCTGCGGGATCACTCAAACTCTTAGATCCCGGGGAAGTTACTAAAAGAAAATTGCAAATCGTTTGCTACGGGATCTCTGAAGACTTATCCTCTGCTCTGACGCAGGGAGAGCTTCTCGAACAGATTAAAACGTGGGGACTGCCTGTCTCTAGTCCTAAACACAGAGCCATTTGCCACGATCTCAAAGAGATCATGCATTTTGCCGAAAAAATTCATCAAGAAAGGGATGCACTGCCCTTTGAGATCGATGGCATTGTCATCAAAGTCAACGACTTGAAGGCGCACGCGCTTTTGGGAGCAACCGGGAAAATTCCCCGCTTTGCTGTAGCTTACAAATTTGCTCCCGAGCAAGCTATGACAAAGATCAACGACATTGTCGTGCAAGTGGGCAGGTCGGGGGTCTTGACGCCTGTTGCTGAGCTTGCACCAGTACTTCTTGCGGGCAGTACCATTACAAGGGCCACTTTACATAACCAAGAAGAAATTGTGCGTAAAGATTTGAGAATTGGCGATTGGGTTTGGATCGAAAAGGGGGGCGACGTTATTCCCAAGGTGACGGCGGTGGATCTCAAAAAGCGTGCACGGGACAGTAAACCTTGGCACATGCCCGAACATTGCCCCATCTGTAAGGCGGTTGTCATCCAGCAGGAAGGGGAAGTGGCTGTTCGCTGTCCCAATCCGCACTGTGTGGGACAGCGAATGCGTAGTCTTTTGTATTTTGCCTCGAAACAGGCAATGAATATCGAGCATCTCGGAGAAAAAGTGATCGAGCAGCTCGTCGAAAAGGGACTTGTCAGTAGAGCGTCCGATTTATACCTCCTCGATGAAGCATCCCTTCTACAACTCGACGGTTTTAAAGAGAAATCGGCACGCAATCTCTTGAAAAGCATTGCGGCGTCGCGTCAATGTCTCCTCTCTCGGTTCATTATGGGGCTGGGGATTAAATATGTAGGGACAGAGACTGCAGAATTGCTTGCTGAGGAGTTTCGGGATCTTGATACCCTCATGAAAGCGCAAGCGGACGATCTCGTTGCGATCGAGGGGATCGGGGAGAAGACAGCTCTAGCCATTGCCGACTATTTTCATCATAAGGATCACAGAGAGGAGATTCAGCGGCTTCGCACGCATGGCGTCCAGCCGCAGCCTTTGAAGAAAAAAATGGCCAGTCACCCTTTTGGAGGAAAAACATTCGTTTTGACGGGCGCTTTGGCACACTACACGCGTGATAAAGCGACTTGTTGCATCAAGGAGCGCGGCGGCCACGTGTCCGGTTCTGTTAGCAAAAAGACCGACTACGTTCTTGCAGGGGAAGATCCTGGTTCTAAATATGATAAGGCAAAAAAGCTTGGGATTCAGATCCTCTCAGAGGCTGAATTTACACAGATGTTATAGTGCTTTAAAATTCTATTGATAGAATATGTAAGAAGGCTGCGCAA
Organism: Chlamydiia bacterium; assembly: GCA_016213175.1. GTDB lineage: Bacteria > Chlamydiota > Chlamydiia > Chlamydiales > SM23-39 > JACRBF01. The sequence goes on along the minus strand of JACRBF010000050.1, from coordinate 91 downwards.
ATTTTTTGTCTGGAGCGAGCGACCATTGTACGAGTACAAGGCACGAGTGAAGACAAAAAATTTGCTGTAAAGCTGACGAAGCAGATTCTAT
>JACRBF010000051.1 GCA_016213175.1 Chlamydiia bacterium | reverse complement strand
TCAGCCTCAAGAATCTCGACTCTTTTAAGCAGCTCGAAGTAGCGCTCTTTCCAACTGATCTGTGACTCGTCTTCCATGGCTGGAAGAGTCTACGCCAGGAAAGATTTTAATACTACTCCCTACCCCCCGTGAACGCGTACTTTTTTTTGAATTTTTATCCTGGAGCCAATTGCCTAGATTGAAAAAATTTATACAATAGGCGAAGATTGTTATTATTAGACCTCTTGCATATACCGAACATGATTCAAGAATCGGATTTGGGCTGATGTGAAAGTTCTCTAGGTTCAGCGATCGTAAGTTGCCCAATATTAGAAATATGGGGGCAACTTACGATCGCTGAACCTAGAGGCTTTGACACAGCCGAAATCCAATTCTTGAATCAAGTTCGGTATAACTACGCAAAAGGTCTATTTAACAACTTACCCCCGTGAGCTCTATGCCCCTTCTTTCCATCCCATCCAAAATACAATTTCTGACCTATCGACTTTCCACTATCCTCAAATCCTTTAAAACTCTCTATACCCTCTCCCCTGCAAAAGTGGAGGCGTTTCTCAACTCTTACGTCATCTACGATCATGATTGGGTCAATGAAAAAGAGATGCTCAAGACATTTGGACCCAACTACGTAGAGGAAGTGCAAAAGAAATTAGTAGACTATTACTCGGTGCTCAACCATCTCTGCTCGATAGGACAAGTGGAAAAGATGTACATTCCACCCGCTATGGATCTTCACTCAAGCATTATCGCCAACCAAAAATTGTTTGAACAAATGCTGTGTAAAGACCTAGGACTTCTTCCTGGACATAGAGTGCTCGACATTGGGTGCGGCAGAGGACGCGTGGCAAATCATATGGCAAGCCTATCCGGCGCCCACTTAATTGGAATGAACATTGATCCCGATCAGCTTGAGAACGCCAAGCAATTTGCTTTGAGCCACAACCTCGCTCATCGCTCTGAATTCGTCAAAGGCGATCTCAATCAGATCCCCTACCCCTTTCCAGACAATTCATTCGACCACATCTATGAGATCCAATGTATCTTTAGCCTCTCAAAAGATCTTGGTAAAACATTCAAAGAGATCCATCGCCTATTGAAACCAGGCGGAAAATTTGGAGCGCTGGAATGGGCAAGCCTCAATAAATACGATCCGAAAACCCCCCATCACCAACACCTCATGAAAAAAATCAAACCTCTTATTGGAGCGATCGGCACCCACTCAGTGGACAATTGCGCACGCCTCTTAGAAGAAGCGGGATTTAGGATTCTCAAAAACGAAAATGCAAGCATCGGTGGTTTCCAAGCCCCTCTCATCGAAAATGCCGACAAGTTCTTCACTCGGATCAACAAACTGATCAACTTCTGCGTCCGATATAAAATCCTGCCTGTCCATTTTAAAACTCTATTCGATCGGCTGACTCAAGACGGAGACGCCTTCATTGAAGCAGACCGACTTGGCCTTGTTACCTCCAGTCACTACTTCTTGGCAGAAAAAATTGCAAAATCGAGCTCATCAGAATAATAATTTTGCTGAAATCCTATCTTGATAGGCAACGGAAAGGGAGAGTTCTTGTTGATCGGGGATAAGTCTCGCCCGCACCATACTCAGCGCCACATCGGGCGTATTACATTCACTGGATAGATGAGCCAAATAGACATGCTTCAGCCCCGAGTGATAAATGGAAACAAGAAGCTGCGCACATTCCTCATTCGATAGATGTCCCTGCCTGCCTAAGACCCTCTGCTTGTACACCTGAGGTCGTGCGCTGGCATGTACCATAGAAGGCTCATGATTAGCCTCTACATAGAGATAATCGCATCCTTCAAGTTGTTTGCGAATCAGCGAAGTGACATGACCTAAATCGGCGCACACTCCGAGTTTTATCCCGCCTGTGCGCACCGTAAACGCAACAGGGTCTAACGTATCGTGCGGAACGCTAAAAGGATGAATCTCCAAATCGGAGAATTCGAATGGCTCACCTGTGGTAAAAATTTTAAAACGAGGACGTATGTGAAGCGCAGAGCAAATGCCTTGCGCAGTCTCAGCGTTTGCAAAAATAGGAATATTGAATCGTTCGGCAAGAGAGGCGAGTCCCAGAATATGATCGGTATGTTCGTGAGTGACTAAAATGGCCTGAATCGTACTGATGTCCACGGAGAGCTCAGAAAGTCGCTTCTGAAGCTGCGCTGCGCTTAATCCCGCATCGATCAAGACGCGTGTACGATCTGTCCCGATATAAATCGAATTTCCCTTAGAACCCGAAGCAAGAGGACAAAATCCACGCAAATTTTACTCTTTGAAAAATAGACCCAATCATTTAAAGAATGAAAAAAGATATATGATAGGAGATGCGACATGATTGGTCAAGAAATTTTGATGGAGATCGACTCCACACTGGATCGGTTAATTCGCAACGCCGAAGTGATCCAAACAGCGAATCTTAAAGAGATTTCCGAAACAGAAATTGAGGCATTTCAAAAAACGCAAGAAAGCCTCATTCAACATCTGATCCATATGGATCAGTTATTCGAAACGAAAACAAAGACCTTAGGTAAGCAAGATCGGCGATCGGCAGGCTTTAAAATTCAAGAGAAGCTCTTAAAATTTGAGAAACTGAAAGGCGCCTATCATAAAACCATTGCAGAGACAATGGAGAGCGGCAAACGCCCTGTCGCCAAACGGCGCGGCAAACGTTTTCTCTGCACGTCGTCAATAGCCCTCTTGCGTAAGGATCTAATATATGGATAACTTGCGAAGCGCTTCTTCGAGATCCTTCGTTTTGGGAAGAACTTCCTCTTCCAGATCCTTACAATAAGGAATGGGACAATCTTTACCAGCCACCCTCATCACGGGAGCATCGAGGAAGAGAAATGCCTCTTCGGCGACACGAGCTGCAAGTTCCGCGCCAAAACCGCAATTGCGAGGCGCTTCGTGAATGACGAGAAATTTACCTGTTTTCTGTACCGATGCGAGGATGGCCTCAAAATCAAGCGGTACGAGGGTGCGCAGATCGATCACCTCAATTGAAGTTCCCTTTTTGGCAAGAGATTCTGCTGCCTCTAAAGCCATTAATACAGCCATGCCCCAAGCAACGACCGTAATGTCAGTACCTGGACGGACAATTTGCGCCTGTCCAAAGGGGAGAAGTTCGTCTGCTCCTGTTTCAGGACGCGCGCAGAATAGTCTTTGCCGGTAGAGCGCTTTGTGTTCGAGAAAGACAACCGGATTTGGATCGCGAATGGCGGTTTTTAAAAGCCGTTTCGCATCTGCTGCATTACTCGGCACTACGACCTTCAAGCCGGGACAATGGGAGAGATATGCCTCCGGACTTTGCGAATGGTATGGGCCGCCTTGGATGTAGCCCCCATAAGGCATACGAATAACGACAGGGCAATGCCATTCTCCGTTCGAGCGGTAATGGATACTCGAGAGCTCGTTAATAAGCTGGTTCATCCCCGTCCAAGAGTAATCAGCAAATTGAATTTCAGCAACCGGTTTATGGTAGCCATCAAAAGAAAGACCAATGGCCAATGCAACGATCGTCGATTCAGCAAGAGGCGTATTAAAACACCTAGTCTCTCCAAAACGATCCGTAAGTCCTCGCGTAATCCCAAAAACCCCCCCCTTGCCCTTGGCCACATCCTGCCCAAATACGACAACTCCAGGATCTCGCTCCATCTCTTCCGAAAGGGCGTGATTTAAAGCGTCCATGAGGACAATGGATTCCGCAGTAGAGGGAGTAGAGGAGGAGGCTGCGATCGGTTCGACAGGTTTGAATACTTTGCTCGTGGCCGTAGAGCGGTGCGGCATCGGAATTTGATCAGCAGCGACTGCCGCTCGTTCAATGTCTTGAAAATGCCTCTGCTGCATCTCTTCGATTTCAGCAGAAGAAAAATGCCCCTCTTCGATCAACCATTTTTCAAACCGAGGAATCGGATCACACGCTAGTACAGAGGTCATTTGAAGGGGGCACTGATACTTTTTCGGATCATCGCTATTACTATGAGCCCCTAGACGAGGCACTTTAGCCACGACAAGGCTAGGACCTCTCCCCTCGCGCGCCTTCGCGACAGCCTCGTGCAGAGCCTCTGAAACGGCAAGGTAGTCGCAGCCATCGATTTCGAATACATCCAGCCCCTCGTAGCCACGCGCCATCTTTGCAATCGTCCCCCCTGCCGTTTGATCCTCCGTAGGCACGGAAATTGCCCAACCATTATCTTGAATCACGATCACTAGGGGAAGCTTGTGCAAACAGGAAAAATTGAGCGCTTCATGAAAATCGCCTTGCGAGGTAGACCCATCCCCGCCGGATACGTAAACGACTTCCCTCTCCCCTCGCAACACAGCCGAATGCGCAGTTCCTACCGCTTGGAGAAATTGAGAGCCGACACAACTCGATTGACAAGGAATACGGAGAGCTTTGTGAGAAAAATGTTCCGGCATCATCCGCCCGCCCGAGTGATGGGGAATATCACGCGCTAAAAAAGAGGCCAAAACATCCTCGATCGAACAGCCGATCCCTAATGCAAAAGCGCGATCGCGGTAATAGGGAAAACCCCAATCAACGCCGGGCTGCAAAGCAAGCGCGGAAAGAGCGCCGATCATCTCGTGTCCTGCAACAGACAATTGAAAAGTCGCTCCCTTATTCTGACGCACTAACTTGGACATCTTGTCGTCCATGAAACGGGTTAAATGGAGCACCCGGAGAACATGCGCAAGACGTGATCTAGAAAGCCTAGCTGAGGCTTCTTTGCGACCAATGAAGGTTTCAATAAGTTCTTTACTTAATACAACAGCATTCATTTGCAGAACATAATAAACTGGACGACATTATTATTGGATCATAATCTCGAGATAATTATTTTTTATCTTTTTTCGTCTTTATCTGTGCCACCTTTTTAATAGAAAAACGACGCCTCTGCTGCGTCGCAAACTCTTCAGGATATTCATCTTTGCGCGGACGCCCCCGCCTTTTGGGCAACACGGTCTCAACCACAGACTCCACCTTCGGAGCCTCTGTCTCGGGAATTTGTTCAATATTTTCTTTGAATTTTGGCTTGAGGAAAGGGGAAAAGGGTTTTTTGACCTTGTCAATGCCAAAAAATTTCTCGGCTCCAGCCAATCGATCTGACATATGACGCAGCGATTCGAGCCTTTGCGACAACGCTTCGAGTTTCTCGTCCACTTTCAAGCGGGTGCTGCCACGCAGAGAGGCGAGCAGGTGCTCTTCCTTTTCAAACCGAGCAGAGAAGGTAACAGATGCTGCTGAAGTGATATCCGGTATATAGAGGAAAAGACGACAGGAAGCGGGCACTTGCGTATAGATATCGATCGTGACCTGGGGCTCAAATTCCACTTTAGCCACCTGCTTCGGGGGACGCCCTCTTTTGGGACGGGGATTAAGCGCTTCGTTTGAATAATAGGTACTCGCCTTCGCCACAAGCGTGTCACGCGCCTGCACGAGATCTTTAGACACTTTCGCCTCGAACAGAGAGCGCTTGAGCTTTTCCACTACCACTTTGGTTAATTCCAAATCCTCTTCAAAGACAAATTGGACATTGTGCTGACGCAACCATTCGATGATTTTAATGCGAAACCGTTCTTGATAGTAAAGCTGCCATTTTTCTAGCTCAGTGAGATGGTCGTAGATGAATTCAAGAAAATTTTCCCGAGAATCTTTCGCCGAGATGATATCAAAGAGTTTTTCTTTCGTATCAATATCATACACTTTTTCATGGACAAACCCCTCCATGAACTTTTTCACTTCATAAAAAGTCATTTTAGGGAGAAGGCAATAGCGATCTGCGTGCTCTTCGACCTCTTTCTCCAGCCCATCGAGCTCATCTGCCCCCTTGTCGAGATCCACGTAGAGGAGAAATCCCTCAACCTTATCGAGGTAAAAATCCCTCTCGTCGTCCGACTTGGCGAATGCATCCATAAGCCGATGATATCGAAGGATGAGGGGATTCTTTGCAACCGGATATTTCATTAGGCCTCTTGCATAACTAAAGGGTTCGTCGATTTTCCGGATGATCTTGGCCGATTTTCGACTTCAAAATCGGGAGGCAATATACTATTGTCGATATTGCCCCCCGATTTTGCATCGAAAATCGGCTCACAAGAACCGGAAAGCGACAAAACCTTGGTTACGTAAGAGGTCTAGTTAAGCTCGAGGGTATTGGTTTCGGGCCAGAATAACAGGGAAGGGTCAGCCTGTTCAAGGACAATTTTCGGCATATTCTTTTTTATCCTCTAATGAGATAAACTCATCTCTTTGCCCTCATCGAAAGGACTCTTATGCTCGACATGAAAGAACTGCGTAAAGACCCCAAAGACTTCGAGGCGCGTCTCAAAGCCAAAGCGCCCGAAATCAATCTCTCCCACATCCTTTCCCTGGATGAGAGGGTCCGTCATCTGAAGGCAGAGGCGGAAGAGCTCAAATCCAAGAGAAACCATGCCTCGAAAGAGATCGGGCAACGCAAGCAAAAAGGCGAAGACGTCTTTTCTGCCATGAGCGAAGTGGCTCTGCTTGGCGAACGGATCGCCGTCCTAGATCAAGAGACGTCCCGCATCGAATCAGAGCTCCATCTAGCTCTTGCGACACTGCCCAATGTGCCAATGCGAGACATCCCCGTTTCCCCCAGCCCCAAGGACAATGTCTGCATCAAGAGCGTAGGCGAAAAACCCTCGTTTTCTTTCCCCTTCAAAAATCACGTTGAACTCAATGAGCGCCTCCATCTATTCGATCTACCGCGGGGAGCCAAGATCTCCGGTTCTGGATGGCCGCTCTATAAGGGACTCGGCGCCCGCCTGGAGTGGGCCCTGTTGAATTTCATGCTGGATACCCATCGAAAAAATGGATTCACCCAGATCATGCCGCCGCTCCTCGTCCGGCCCGAGACGATGTATGGCTCTGCCCAACTGCCCAAATTCGAAAGCCAATTATTCAAGATTAAAGACGACGATTATCACCTCTACCTCATCCCCACCGCCGAATGCGCCTTGAACGGCCTGCATGCAGAGGAGATGCTCGAAGCAGAACAGCTTCCTCTCCTGTATACCGCCTATACACCTTGTTTTCGGCGTGAAGCAGGAGCTGCTGGCTCTCAAGAACGGGGTCTTATTCGCACCCACCAATTCAATAAGGTTGAGCTTTTCTGCCTAACTCTCCCTGAAGACAGCTCCCGCATCTACGAAAAAATGCTTCAATCAGCGGAAGAGGTGCTGCAAGGACTCGGTCTTCATTACAGAAATATGCTCCTGACAACGGGAGATATGTCCTTTGCCTCTGCGAAGACAATTGACATCGAAGCATGGCTCCCCGGCCAGAATCGCTACTACGAGGTATCCTCTGTCTCCAATTGCACTGATTTCCAAGCGCGCAGAGCCTCTATCCGCTTCCGCAAAAACCAGGAAAAACCCCAATTCGTACATACCCTGAACGGCTCAGGTCTTGCCACCTCGCGTCTTATGGTCGCACTCCTCGAAAATAACCAACAGGCGGATGGATCGATCCTTGTGCCAAAAGTACTGCACAAGTATTTAGAAGAAGAGATCTTTTTCATCAAACCAAAGTGAAACCGATGACACTTGATTCTTTCATGCAATTTCTTGACAGATCCTCTTCCCCTTTTCATGCGGCACACGAGATTATAAGCACCTTGAGGAAAACAGGCTTTACTGCCCTCAAAGAAGGCGCGCAATGGTCCCTCGAGCCTGGAAAAGGATATTTTCTTTGCAGAGGAGATGCCCTAGTCGCTGCCTTCCGTCTTCCTCAAAGGAGTTTTGAACAAACCCTCCTTTTAGCAAGCCATGTCGACAGTCCCTGTCTGAAATTGAAACCCCATCCCGAGGTCGTGAATCGCTCGATTGGCCAATGGAATACCGAAATCTACGGAGCGCCTCTCCTCCACTCTTGGTTAGACAGAGATCTCATTGTATCGGGACGCATCTCTATCATAAACGAACAAGGAAAGATTGCCTCCCATCTCGTCTCTCTTCCCGAATGTCCCGTCATCATCCCGCAACTGGCCTTGCACCTGAATCGGACGATCGACGATAAGGGGTTCTTCGTCCACAAGCAAGATCATCTCAAACCAATTTTTTCTCTCTCGGCAAAGGAGAAAACGCTTGAACAATTGCTCCGCAAAAAGCACCCATTTAGAACACTTCTCAGCTTCGATCTTTTTTTGACGCCGCTTCAAGGAGCCGCGTTTTTAGGACACGAAAAAGAATGCATCGCATCCCCAAGACTTGATAACTTAACCTCTGCCTTCGCCTCCCTCTCCGCCCTCTGCAGTAGCTCTCCCAATCACCATACACTCCAGTGCGCCCTCTTCTGGGATCACGAGGAGATCGGCTCAACGAGCTATCTCGGCGCAGATTCTCTATTTGTCGATCAAATTCTAGAACGCATCTCTTCCCATTTTAAGATGAACCGAGAAGACTACTACCGGATGAAGAGCCGCTCGCTCTGTCTATCGGGGGATCTTGCCCATGGATTTCACCCGAGTTTTGCCGAGAAATATGATCCTGAAAATGCTTCCCTGCTCGGCCATGGCGTTGTGATCAAGTTCAACGCAAACCAAAAATACGCCACCAGCAGTGCAACAGCAGCACCCATCCTCGCCCTCGCAGCTGCTCACAAAATCCCTATCCAATCGTCCGCCTCCAGATCGGATCTCCTCTCAGGCAGCACGGTAGGCCCCATTATGGCGGCGCAAACAGGCATTGCCACACTGGATTTAGGAATCGCCGGCTGGGCTATGCACTCTGCTCGAGAAACCATTGCCGCAAAAGATGAAATGGCGCTCTTGCAACTCTTCAAAGCCGCTTTAGAAATGCCTTTGTCTTCCGAAGAGTCATAACCTATGGATACACCTAAACCATCCCCCCTCCATTTCCAAGGAAAAGAGGCCATCCAACATGTCATCGATGCCAGGCTCAAAGGGATTGCCGCCTCTGAAGAAATCCATGGGGCAGAATTACCCGGCCACTACAGCGCAGCTGCCGATACCGCCAAAGAAACGACCTTTATTTTACTGATATTTTGGATTTTACTCAGAGAATTCGGATTTCTTCAAACCAACATCCATCTGGTCATTGCAAGTTTTATGAGCGGATGGCTGATTTGGAAAACCGGGCGCAGCGCGATTCTTGGCTATTCCCGATTGGAGAGACTCCACCGACTCATTGAAGAAGAGAGGTGGGAAATCGAACACCACCGTACTCAAGAACGGGAAGAATTGAAGGCTCTTTATGCTGCAAAGGGATTTTCCGGAAAGCTTCTCGAAGAATCCGTCGACATCTTAATGGCGGACGATAATCGTCTCCTCCAAATCATGCTCGAAGAAGAGCTGGGACTACGCCTTGAATCGTATGAACATCCGCTGAAGCAAGCCTGCGGGGCTCTATTGGGCGGTCTTTGTTCCTGCGTCCTGATGTCGATTGCATTGTTCTTCTTACCTGCATGGGGTCCCCTCGCCTTTTCCGCTCTCCTCATTTCTTTCGCTGCAGGCACTGTCGCCCATTTAGAAAAAAACAAACCCCTTCCGGCAATTATTTGGAATCTCGCCAGTATTGCCCTGGCATCCGGCATCCCGTTTTTTATCGCACAACTTATACACCGAGCGTGATTCAATAATGGGATTTTGGCTGATGTGAAAGTTCTCTAGGTTCAACGATCGTAAGTTGCCAAATATTAGAAATATGGGGGCAACTTACGATCGTTGAACCTAGAGGCTTTGACACAGCCGAAATCCCAATTCTTGAATCACGTTCGGTATATATCGATGAAATCACTAAAAACTCCCTACCTCTTCGATGAATTTTTTGCCTCTGGCATGGAGGAGAGTGTAAGCCCTTTTCTCACCCCCTCTTCGCGCAAATATGGGAAAAATCTCTCCTTAAAAAGCGCTGGGGGCGCCGCCTTTTTTTTAGCCGCAGCCTTTGCCTTTTCTTTCTCCCACGTCCAAATCTCTTACCTCCTCCTTTCCCTCGTCTATTTTCTAGTCGGCACCCCTGCACTCATTGCCGCCGCAAAAGATTTGAGGAATCTCGAAATCAACATCGACATTCTTATGACGAGCGCCGCCTTCGTAGCCGTCCTTATCGGGAGTCCGCTCGAGGGGGGGCTGTTACTTGTTCTCTTCGAATTATCCCACGGAATGGAAAACACAGTATCAAACCGCGCAAGAGGCGCGCTCCACCATCTCAACGATCTCGCCCCTAAATTTGCTTACGTCCTTGCAAGTGATGGAACGCTGTACGAAAAAGCGGTGCGCGAAATCAGCATTGGAGAGAAAATCCTGATCAAAACGGGGGAAGTCGCCCCTCTCGACGGGAAAGTGATCGATGGCGTTTCCTCAATCAATCTCGTTCATCTCACAGGAGAAAGCCTCCCTCAACCCGCATCTTCCGGCACAGCGATTCCCGCAGGAGCCCGTAATTTAGAAGCAGCCCTCCTCATCCAAGTGACTAGAGTCAGCTCTGATTCAACTCTCTCCCATATCATCCAGCTTATCACCCAAGCGCACGAGGCCAAACCGCGTCTGCAGCGTCTGCTCGATCGGTTCGGCACACATTATGCGACAGCCGTCATCTCGCTCACTTTTATTTTCGCTCTCGCACTTCCTCTCCTCTTCACGATTGCCTACTTCGGCCATGAAGGTTCCATTTACCGCTCTCTCTCCTTTCTCATCGCCGCTTCTCCCTGCGCGCTCATCATCGCAACCCCCACCGCCTACTTAAGCGCCATTAGCGCCTGCGCACGCAGGGGGATCTTGTTGAAAGGTGGCATCACCCTTGACGCTCTCGCAAGCTGCAAAACCATTGCCTTCGACAAAACAGGCACCTTGACGACGGGAGAACTCGCTTGCAGCGCCATCGAACCGTTAGGTGATTCGCAAATCAGTCTCAACCAAGCGCTCTCGATTGCTTACGGACTCGAGCGGCAAGTCGTCCATCCAATCGCCACAGCCATTTGCAAACTGGCCGCAGAAAGACAAATTCAACCCTCCGAAATCGCCTCTTTCCATTCTCTTCCTGGATTGGGTCTAGGCGGCATAGTGGATACTCTTCCTGTATTCATTGGACGCCCTGAGAAATTAGAAAACAGACTCTCCCCTCAGCAGCTTGCCTCCATTGAACCATTGATCCACTCCTCCGGCTCCACGATCCTTGCCATCCTCATCGCAGGAACGGACCTCTTCCTCTTCCGTTTTACCGATTCAATACGCCCTCAAACCCTCCCATTGATTCAGGCAATGAAGACCCGTAATCGCCTGAAACCCATCATGCTCACAGGAGATAAACGACAGAATGCGGAACATGTAGGCCATACTCTCGGCATCGAAACCATCTATTCCGACCTGACCCCCGAGGAAAAATTGAATCAAATTGCTACCCTTACCTCTTTCGGAGGACTTGCTATGGTAGGAGACGGCGTCAACGACGCTCCCGCCCTTGCGAGGGCAACGGTTGGCATCTCAATGGGCAAAATCGGCAGTAGAGCCGCCATCGACGCCTCGGATGTGGTCCTTTTAAACGATGACCTGCACCTGCTCAGTTGGCTTTTTTTTAAATCCCATCAGACCCAGCGCATTGTAAAACAAAATTTAACCCTTGCCCTCTCTGTCATATGCCTCGTCACGCTCCCTGCCCTCTTTGGCTTTATCCCCCTGTGGCTTGCCGTCCTCATGCATGAAGGGGGAACAGTTCTCGTGGGCCTCAATAGTCTCAGGCTTTTTCGATAATCTATTTGTGATATATGGGGGAGAACTGGATAATTGTAGAGCTATGCCGAAATACCCACCACTATCCTCTGCGGAACTCAAAAAAGACGCCTTGTTAGCGGCTGAGGAGTTCGAGCGCCTCTATCAGTGGCTCTCCAAACATATGCCCGCCTCCTTCTTCGATACAGCGGATCATAATACCCAAAGACTCATTGCCCACAGCCTTTCTCATTTCTCCTTGCAAGAACATTTTTTCAAACTCCAACTTCCTCAAGCGGCCATCGTCTGCTGTATGGATGGAGAAAATGCGGATACAGCTATCTTAGGACTCTATCCCCACTCCCTCATTTGCGGCTATAGAGCCTTTATATCGAACGCTCCTCCCCCAGGGAAAAAAGAGGGGCGCCTACGGATCTCCCTGCTCGATTTTCATAGAGTAAGCGTGGAGGACGCCCGCATCAGTGACGTCAAAGAAGATGACGCGATCCGATCGCTTGTAGGTCTTGCTCCGCAATTTTTTCACTCTATGACCAATGCGCAGCATAGACGCGCCCTCAAACTTGCCATCCAAGCCAAAGAAAAAGACCAGTGTCAATACGAACTGATCAAACAAGGCTCCTCCCTACAGATCATGCTCGCCTGGAAAGACGCCCCCAAAGCAGGCGTCCTCCACCGCCTGGCAAAGGTGGCTAAATCGCACCATCTCGACATTGAAAAAACCTTAAGCGTCTACATCGAATTGCCCAATGCGGGCAATGTTCTCCTCATTTCTCTCGACCTCCATTGTTCTCAAGAGATCCTCGATCAAGACGACTTTTTACGAGAACTCCTTCTAGCCAAGAGTTTTGATACGAACGATTTAATCGATGCTACATTTATTCAATCTGGCAAACTCTCTGGTAACGCCGCGCACCTCATCCGCAATCTCGTAAGCTTCAGCCACCAAACCCTCGTCCACGCAGACCCCAATCTCTACTCTTTTGAGCATATCGTAGAAGGTTTTTGCCATCATCCCGACTTAACAATCCTCATCTGCAAAGCCTTCGAGGCAAAATTCCATCCAACTCATCACAATCTCTCTCTCTTTACAAAACAAAAAGAGGAGATCTTGCAACGAATCGAGGCTCTCGATACAGGCCAAGCAGGCAATGACCTACGCCGTAAGCAGATCTTGCGGCAAGGAGTGCAGTGCATTGATTTCACTCTTAAGACCAATTTCTACCGGATCAATAAAACCTCCTTCAGCTTCCGCATCGACCCCCTCTATCTCGACCAATTACCCTATGACAGGAAGGAAAAATTTCCTGAGCTGCCCTTTGGCATCTTCTTTATCCGCGGCGCTCTCTTTATAGGCTTTAATGTCCGTTTCAAAGATTTAGCTAGAGGCGGCGTTAGAACGGTTCTCCCCAACAAGCGCGAACAGTTCTTCCAAGAACGGGATGCGATCTTCACCGAAGCCTACAATCTTGCCCTCACACAGCAGAAAAAAAACAAAGACATCCCTGAAGGGGGCGCGAAAACCGCGATTCTCCTAGAACCTACCGATGTATTTTTCGATGAAGAGCAGATTGATCGCAATCGCTTAGAAGAGGCAGGCCTCACACCCGATGCCTGCGAAGAAAGACTGGCCACCTATCGGCAAGAACAGAGACAGACCTACATCAATGATTCGCAAAAATCGTTCATCGAAAGTTTCATGACTCTAATCGATTGCGAAGAAGACGGCAGCTTGCGCGACAAGGCGATCGTCGATTATTGGAAAAAGCCCGAATATATTTATCTAGGTCCCGATGAAAATATCTCCAATGAGATGCTCCTCTGGATCGCCCGTTATGCAGAGCGCACCGGCTACAGACCAGGGCTCTCCTTTATGAGCAGCAAACCTGGCTTCGGGATCAATCATAAACAATACGGAGTCACCTCGTTTGGCGTAAACGTCTACTTGGAAGAGACGCTCCGCTTTTTAGGTATCGATCCGAAAAAGGATGCCTTTACCATCAAAATTTCGGGAGGACCGGACGGAGATGTCGCCGGCAATGAACTCTTGATCCTCCATAAACTCTACCCAAGAACTGCAAAACTGGTCGCTCTTACCGATGTTTCAGGCACGATCTACGATCCAAACGGGCTCGACCTCGATGTGATGGCCGATTTAGTACGCAAATCTTTGCCCATTCGCTATTACCCCGCACCCAAACTCTCGAATAAAGCCTTTCTCTTAGATCTTGGAACCAAACGCGGCTCCGCCCCTGACACACAACAAACGCTCCTCTGGCGTAAGCAAGGGGCAGAAAACGTGCAACAGTGGCTCTCTAGCAACGAGACCCATCTCCTCTACCGCAATAATATACACCAAACCATCGCTGACGTCTTTGTCCCCGCAGGCGGCAGACCCCGAACGCTCAACGAAACCAATTATACCACCTATCTCACCCCATCAGGCGCTCCCACGTCGAAAGCTATCGTTGAAGGAGCCAATCTCTATCTCACCCCAGGCGCTCGCAAGAAACTCGAATCCCTCGGATGCCTTATCTTAAAAGACAGCTCTTGTAATAAAGGAGGGGTGATCACCTCCTCTTTTGAAGTTCTTGCAGGACTGTGCATGACCCAAGAGGAATTCCTCAAAAATAAAGAAGAATACGTAAAAGAGGTGCTCGAAATCATCAGACAAGCAGCGGAAAGAGAAGCGCGCCTTCTCCTGAATACCCACAAAACAACAGGAGCTGATCTCACCGATGTTTCAGAAAAGATTTCAGAGAGGATCAATCGATTCAAATACGAGCTACTCGATCATTTAAGCCCCCTCTCCCTCTCGCACGACCCGCAGAATTTCCTGATCCGCTGTCTCATCCAATACTGTCCCCCCATCTTGAGAAAGCCGCATCTCAAAAAAATCCTCGCCATGCCAGATCTGCATAAAAAAGCGATCATCGCCTGCTATATTGCCTCAAGACTCGTCTACGGAAGAGGCCTCGATTGGATCCCTTCGGTAGAGGACGTACTCCCCACATTAGAAAACGATCAACACCTCTTTTCTCATTAACAATTAAATACTTACACACTAAACCAAGCAATCATGCCATCTGATTGCTAAAAAATCTTGCGCCCTGCCCAGCTCATCTGTTACAATGTATCATTAGAGATTGCTAATGGATTTGGTTTCTGTATCCAAATCCGTTAACAGTCTCTTAGAAGGCACACATGAAACACCCAACCTACAAACCCTTACCCGCTAAGAAGCTTCCAAAAAACGACCGCGAGCAAGCGGTCTTATTGGGACTGATCGACCTCTATCTTAAATCGGGCAAACCCATCGGATCCAGTACGTTGCAGGAAAATGGCTTTGAATCGCTCAGCCCCGCCACGATTCGTAATTACTTCAGTAAAATGGAATCCCAGGGACTTCTCAAACAACCCCACACCTCAGGCGGCAGACTGCCTACGGAAAAAGCGTTTCGCCTGTACGCCGCAGTCTACCAACAACAAGGAACAATAGAAAAAGGGCAGCAAGAGGCTCTTGAAAGGGCGCTCCAAGGAGAAGGACGCGAAGTAACAGCCGTCGTCCACCAAGCGGCAGAAGCGCTCAGCGAACTGTCCAAATGCGCCGTATTCATCTCCACACCCAGATTCGATCACGACTTTATCCGCGACGTCCGGCTCATCGAGCTTGACCCTTCAAGGCTGCTCGTGATTGTCATGACCGACTTCGGCCTTATCCGCACGGAGATCCTCTATATCGAGCACCCCACCGACTCCGCTTTTTTACGCAATGCGGAATCCTATTTCCTCTGGCGCACGAATAAAGGGGATAAACCCCCCTTTCACAACGAATCGGACGCGAAACTCGCCCAAAAAATCTATAACGAGATCCTGGTGCGCCATGTCGTAGGCTATACCAACTTTTTACAAGAAGATGTGGTATGCACGGGACTTTCCAAATTACTCTCTTATCCAGAATTCAACGATGTCGCGGCTCTCGTCAGCAGCCTCGCCCTTTTGGAAGACGAAAACCAGATGCGCTACCTACTGAAGCATTGTCTTAAAAATAACACTCTCACCTACTGGATTGGAGACGAACTATGTCCTGCGATTTTGCCCGGATCGGAGTGCTCTGTCATCGCTATCCCCTATCGAATCGGACAGACAGCCGCTGGCGCCATTGCCCTCTTAGGCCCTATGCGCATCCCTTACCGCAATCTCTTTGGCCTGATGGCGGCATTAAGCGAGCAAATCAACCGCGCGCTTACGGAAAAAGTCTATAAACATAAAATCACCTTTCGCCAGCCAGCAAGAAATACCGAACTGCACAAGGCAAACAACTCTATTTTATTAGAAGATCAATCAAGGTAAATGGAAATGACCGAAGAAGAAAAGACAAGCTCGCAAGAACCTCAGCCTCACGTTGAGGAGTCCAATTGGCAAGACAAGTACCTCAGATCCCTTGCGGAGATGGAGAATATGCGCAAGCGGATGCAGAAAGAGCGCCAGGAGACGACGCAGTTTGGCATTGAAAACGCCATCAGCGAGTTTCTCCCCGCCATCGACAATTTTGAAAATGCCCTTCGTTTTGCCGAAGGGTCTAGCAGCGAAGTGAAAAATTGGGCGATCGGTTTTGAAATGATCCTCGCTCAGTTCAAACAGGTGCTGCAATCGCATGGCATCGTCTCGTTCCACTCTGAGGGACACAAGTTCGATCCCACTCTCCACGAGGCTGTTGAAACGGTGGAGACGGACGCCCATCCGGATGGAATCATTCTCCATGAATTTACCAAGGGCTATAAAAGCGCCCACCGTACCTTACGCCCTGCACGCGTCAAGGTAGCTAAAAAAGGACACAAAAACAACTTTACCGCACCTATTGCGGAAGAAAAAACAGAAAGCTAGGAAGAACACTATGGCATCAGCAAAGAAAAAAATTATCGGTATCGATTTAGGCACAACAAACTCCTGCGTCGCCATCATGGAAGGGGGATCGGCCGTCGTCATCGCAAACGCTGAAGGGGCGAGAACGACCCCTTCCGTAGTATCCTACAAGGGCAATGAGCGGCTCGTCGGCGTTCCCGCAAAACGACAAGCCGTCACTAATCCCGACAAGACGCTCTACTCGACAAAACGGTTCATCGGACGTAAATTTTCCGAAGTGCAATCGGAGATCGGAACAGTCCCCTATAAGGTGACTAAAAACGCAAACGGCGACGCCGTCTTTGAAGTAGATGGAAAAACCATTTCGCCAGAGGAGGCAGCCGCCCACATCCTCACGAAGATGAAAGAGACCGCAGAAGCCTATCTCGGAGAAAAGGTCACTGAAGCGGTTATCACCGTGCCCGCCTATTTCAACGATTCCCAACGCCAATCGACGAAAGACGCTGGACGGATTGCAGGTCTCGACGTCAAAAGGATCATCCCCGAACCTACCGCAGCAGCGCTTGCTTACGGCCTCGATAAACTCCACACCGACAAGAAAGTGGCCGTCTACGATCTCGGCGGAGGCACATTCGATATCTCGATCCTCGAAATCGGCGACGGCGTCTTTGAAGTACTTGCCACGAACGGAGACACTCGTCTCGGGGGAGATGATTTCGACAATGCGATCATCCATTGGCTCCTCGGCGAATTCAAAAAAGAGACAGGGATCGATCTGTCAAAAGATAGAATGGCTCTACAACGCCTGCGAGATGCGGCAGAAAAAGCGAAAATCGAACTCTCTGGCACCCTCACTACAGAGATTAACCAACCCTTCATCACGATGGACGCGACAGGACCTAGACACTTGGCGATCACATTAACGAGAGCCAAACTCGAAAGCCTGTGCCATGACCTAATCGAACGCACTGTAGAGCCTTGCCGCAAAGCGATGAAAGACGCAGGGCTAACGAATAGCGATATCGGCGAAGTGATCCTCGTAGGAGGCATGACCCGTATGCCTGCCGTACAGCACAGAGTCAAAGAGCTCTTCGGACGCGAACCTCATAAAGGGGTCAACCCCGATGAAGCGGTCGCCATCGGCGCCGCGATCCAAGGAGGGATCTTCGCAGGAGACGTCAAAGACGTCCTTCTCCTCGACGTGGTCCCTCTCACGCTCGGCATTGAAACTCTTGGCGGCGTGATGACCCCCCTCATCGAACGCAATACAACAATCCCCACGCAGAAAAAGCAGGTCTTCTCCACGGCAAGTGACAATCAGCCCGCCGTAACGATCGTCGTCCTGCAAGGAGAACGCCCCATGGCACGGGATAATAAAGAGATCGGAAGATTCGATTTAAGCGATATTCCCCCATCGCCTCGAGGCATGCCCCAAATTGAGGTCGCCTTCGACGTCGACGCTGACGGTATCCTTCACGTCTCTGCAAAAGATAAGCAGACCGGCAAAGAGCAAAAAATCCGGATCGAGGCTAAATCGGGACTCACCGACGCCGAAATCCAGCGTAAAGTCAAAGAAGCCGAACTCCACGCTTCCGAAGACAAAGTGCGTAAAGAAGAAATTGAAGTGCGCAATGAAGCCGACGCTCTCGCTTTCCGCGCTCAGAAATCGCTCGGCGAATTTAAGGACAAACTCCCCGCAGGAGTCGTCTCCGATATCCAGTCCCATATCGATGCCCTCAAAAAAGCGCTCGAAGGACAAGAGATTGCGCTCATTAAAACAAACACAGCCGCTCTGCAAGAGCACATGCAGAAAATCGGCGAAGAGCTGTCCAAAGCAGGCGCCGGCGCTCCCCCTCCCCCAGAAGGCAAATCATCTTCCAAACAGAAGGAAGGGCCCCATGCCGAAGAGGCCGAAGTCGAAATCGTCGATGACGAAGAGGGCGATAAGTAGATGTTCTCATCACCAGGAGGCGCTACACCTCCTGGTTCCTTCATAACGTTTAAACTATTTCTTTACCTAAAATTATCATTTGACTATAGTCATTCCTCCTAAAAAACCACGGAGGTTCACATGGCAGCAGCACCGCAACGACTCAATGATTATGGTTTGTTTCGAGCTTTGGGGACGTATCAGATCATCTATGAGGGTCTGACTCGGAAATATCAGCATGAATTCACGCCCTTACTCCAATCTGTAGACGATGTCTCGCAGTCCATTGGGAACTTTCAGAGATCTGCTAAAGGCTGCGCACAAGATATTAGAGACACAAAAAGGCAAGGTTTGAACGAACTCAATGTGAAAATCCAGCATTGCATAGATTCAATACCTGCGATACAGAAGCCCATTTGTGAATTGCAAAGCCTGCTCGAGACCGGATGCAATTTTTTACAGGCAGCCCCCATTCCAACATTTGGCATCCCATGGCTTAAAGAATCATTAAACCCTCAAATTCAGGATCTTGCAAAAAAAATAGAGATTATACAAAAACTTTCTGAACAGATTTTACTGCATCACACCACATTGCAAGAGTTAATGCAGGAGACATCCGCTCAGATTCACCCCAGTAAACTATTACCAGCTATCGTATCCGACCACTTCGCCCCACCTTCTCAAGAAAAAAGTCCTCAAAACCCCGCTCCAAGCAATGCACCAGCTTCCGCCAACCCCAACTCTGCTCAACGACCAAACTCCCCCTCCGCGCCCATGTCACCATTTGACGATGTCTCCTCTATGAACAACTAAACCTTCGAGCATTTATTCGAGACCGCTTACGGTAAACGGTATATATTCACTCTTCTGATTAGCAACATTATACCATTTATCAAAAATAACTTTGAGTTTGACCGCGTCAAAGCGCCGAAAATCGTCGAGATCAAAAC
>JACRBF010000052.1 GCA_016213175.1 Chlamydiia bacterium | reverse complement strand
CCAAAAACTCGACGAAAAATTTTATTCGGATAGGTTCAACGGGTATATTCACTGTGCAGTATAGAGAATGAAGGGTGTAGGGAGAGAGCTTTTTGTTGATAAATGGTACATGCACTGTAGTGCATAAGAAGCGTGGGGTCATTTGTGAATACCGGATTCAGAAAAAGGGGGAGGATATTTGGTTGTCAAAGTCTGAAGACCGGTCGCCTGACACGGTCAAACCTTCTCCTTTAGGCGAGGGTAGTTGATCGCCATCGCCATAACCAGATCCATCAGAAGAATGAAGCATCAATTGGTTGCAGCGCCGGTTCTACAGCCTATGGGCACCTACGTCAACGAACTTCAAGAGAAGTGGCAATTCCCCTCCGACCACTTACCGATCGGCATGACTTTCGACAACCTCAATATTGTTTCTTGGAACGTACTTGATGCCGAATACATGAGTTGGGTGATTGAAAAGAATTCGCAAGGCTTGAGTCGTTCGATGATTGCCGATGAACATGTTTATATCGGGGATTCCAAACTCACAATTAGAGATAAACATGTTGCCGATCTGACTCTCCAAATGATTTCACATCCCACCCATCCACGCGATCTTCTCTGCTTACAAGAATGCAGTTCGACCTTCGTCGAAGAACTTCGCTCAAAACTTCCTGTCCATTTTGAAATCATAAAGGGTCGCGAGGAAACGATTGTTCTCAATCGCAATCGCTTTGAAATCATATCAAAAAAAGAAGTACCGGGCCTATACACAGATGAACCTCAGGATACTTTCATAGATGTCGTACTCCGCCGCTTAGACAATGGTCAAAACTTACGCATTCTCAATGCCCATATCCCTGGTGACCCGACAAAGCCAGCCCGTTTTGAATTTACCAAATACTTAGAGAATACATTCGACCCCGCTTTGACTACAATCGCTATGGGAGATATGAATTTCAATGAGTTAGAGATGTCAGATGCGATCCGACAAGCATTCCCAGGTAATCCACCTTTTTATCTCTATGCGCCTTATTGCACAAATATTGCACCTATTGCACTGCAGTCGAAAGCAATCGACCATTTTCTAGTTTATTCCCCAAATAGGGTTCCTGTCATATTAAACCGCCCCAATGAGATTATGCCTGGCCTAGGAGCTATTGCAGCTGTACTTCAGAAACCAGAATAGGTTATACCAAACGCAACAAATAACTTCATATTTGAACGTGTCAAAGCGCCGAAAATCGTCGATCGCAAGTGACATTGTATTGACTTAATACTATGCCACTTGCGATCGACAATTTTCGGCAACTTTCACACAGCTCAAATATGAAGTTATTTGTTGCGTTTGGGATTACTCCGCTTTAAGGACGTCCATGAAGGCGCTTTGTGGGATATTGACTTTGCCGATCTCTTTCATCCGTTTTTTCCCCTCTTTCTGCTTCTCCCAGAGTTTGCGCTTTCGGGTGATGTCGCCGCCATAGCATTTGGCGGTCACGTTCTTTGTGATCGCGCCGATTGTTTCTCTGGCAATGATCTTGCCTCCAATGGCAGCTTGGATGGGGACTTTAAAGAGCTGCTGAGGGATGACCTCTTTAAGTTTTGCGCAAATGGCTCTGCCTTTCGCTTCCGCTTTCGAGCGATGGACAAGGCAGGAGAAAGCATCGACAGGTTCTTCATTCACGCGGATTTCCAGTTTTACGATATCGCTTTTCCCGTAATCATCCGTCTCGTAATCGAAAGAGCCATAGCCCCGGGTAACCGATTTTAATTTGTCGTTGAAATCGGTGATGATCTCATTCATCGGAAGTCGGTAGGTGAGAAGAAGTCCTGAGGCACTCATCGTTTCTGTTTTGAGCAGTTCGCCGCGCTTATCGGTGCACAGTCCCATGATGGCGCCGAGATAATCGGCAGGAATCATGATATGAACCTTGACCCAAGGCTCTTCTACAAATTCGATGTGCGCGGGATCGGGGTAACGGGCGGGATTGTCAATTTTCAGTACTTTACCGTCTGTCTGTGTAAAGCGGTAGATGACACTCGGCGCTGTTGTAATGATAGCGAGATCAAATTCGCGGGTTAGTCTTTCGAAGACGATTTCGAGGTGAAGAAGCCCTAAAAATCCGCAGCGAAAACCGAACCCGAGGGCCATGCTGCTCTCTTGTTCTACATGGAGCGCCGAATCGTTTAGTTGCAATTTGGCAAGCGCATCGCGCAGGGATTCGAAATCGGAGGTGTCTACAGGGTAGATGCCGGCGAATACGACCGGAGCAATGAGTTTGAACCCAGGCAGGGGAGAGGGTGCCGGAAATTTATGAAGCGTCACGGTATCGCCGATTTTTACATCGACTGTATTTTTGATGTTGGCGACAAAATAACCCACTTCCCCGGGACGCAACACGTCGACCGGTTTTTCGCTGGGGACAAAAATACCGACTTCGCCTACCTCAAAGCTCTTTTGCGTAGCCATGAAACGGATGAGTGATTTTTTCGTGATTTCGCCGCTCATCACGCGTACATAGACCATGACTCCGCGGTAGGGATCGTAGTGAGAATCAAAGACAAGGGCCCGCAAGAGATTGTCGGATGGAGGTTTTGGCGCTGGAATATCTGTTAAAATGCGTTCCAGGACATCAGGAACGCCATGTCCTGTTTTGGCGGAGATGAGAAGAACGTTCGACGCGTCAAGACCGATCACATCTTCGATCTGTTTTTTCACCGCTTCCACGTCTGAGGAGGGGAGATCGATTTTATTCAAAACGGGGAGGATCTCCAGGTTGCGGGAAATGGCCAAATGGACATTGGCAAGCGTTTGCGCTTGCACGCCTTGTACAGCATCAACCACGAGAAGCGCCCCTTCACACGCGGCAAGCGAGCGCGAAACTTCGTAGGCAAAATCGACATGTCCTGGAGTATCAATGAGATTGATCTGATAGATGAGGCCATCATGCGCTTTATAGAGCATTGTTACGGGACGGGCCTTGATCGTAATGCCCCGTTCCCTCTCGAGATCCATATTGTCGAGGAATTGCTCCTGCATTTCACGCGCCTCCACGGTGTGAGTCAATTCCAGGAGGCGGTCAGCAAGCGTCGACTTGCCGTGGTCGATGTGGGCGATGATGGAGAAATTACGAATTCGTTTCAGGTCATACGTAAACATGGGAACTCGAGTTTAATGCACTAGGATGGATCTTTGCAAGGGAAGTGGAGAATCCTCTCGGGCATCCTTGTCAAATAATTTTTTTTTCTTTACATTTCCTTAACTTTAGAACATGTCAAGGGAATGTGCTTGTATGGACAATGTGTTAACAACGCCTGCCCAATCAGTAGGTAATACTTTTTCGGATCGGCAGTCCGCTGAGTCCGAGGAGAAAAAAAACAAAAAGGGGGCGAAGAGAAAATCGATTTTTGATCGAGTAGATCAAATCTTGGCTAGTAATCTGACCGCAACGCCTCCATCGAAGAAGGGGTCGCTATCGACCTTACGCTGTGTTACGATCAGGGATAAAAAACAAAAGAACCCACCAGAGGGGTGGGTTCTTGGAAAAGGGGCTCAGCGCTAATTTTAGACGCGCTGAGAGGTGACCGCTTCTGTTTTTGCAGATTGTTTCGGCTGAGGGAGTTCGGCCTTTTCTTTTTCGGCAATGGCTTCTCTTTCTTTTTGTGCATTGAGATCGGCGAAGCGCTTGCTGAGAGCTAGCGCCGCGATGATCCATGCGACAATGATCCCGAGGAGGATAAAGCCGATGTAAGGGGCTACCTCCACAATGCTTGCTGCATTAAACAGGATCAACAGTCCCTGCTGTACAACCGAGCCGCCCGATTTGCCGAGGCGTGCGCCCACAACGTCGATGGCTGCTTTTCCCTTCAACTTCACTTCTGGGTCGAGGGGAATGTAGGCCATCTCTTTGGTGGGATCGAACATCGAATACTTGGTTGCCTTCGACATAACGTTCTGAATCATCCCAAAGAGTACAGCAAGCATAAGCGGGGTGGTGCCGAACAGAGAGACGAAGCCTCCCAGTTGATCTCGAAAAATCACGAAGGCAAAGAAAGCGACTCCAGTAACTGCCAAAACCACAGGTGTGAAGAGAGCTCCTACGCCCCAGCCCAATTTGCGAATGACGTTACCCCCCACAAAGAGCATCATCAAGATGGTCAAGGTGGCAGTGGCCCAGGAGAAGCTGCCCATGAAATCTTGATAGTCGTTTGGATTCGGGTATTGGAGTCCGAGCTGTTTCTTCCAAGTCACTTCGACGAGGTTGATCGACATGCCGTAAGCCATCACGATGATCGCTATGCAGCCGAGATACGGAGAGCGGAGCAGATAGAGCATGCTCTCTTTAATCGACATCTTGGCTTTTTGTTTTTTATCCTTTTTCACTTCGTTCGGGTCATAGAAACGGGCGTCTGTAAGGACTTCTTTATTGATCCACCAGTAGATCGTAATTGCAGCTGCGCAAGCAATGACGACAGCGCTCATCGTGTAGAGAAGAGTGACTCCCCAAGGATCGACTCCCGCGGGAAGGAAATCTTTTACACGGGCAAATTTCTTGATGAGGTAACCAGAGGGGTACATGGCCAAGTTCGCGCCGATACCGAAGAGGGCATAAAATCGTTTTGATTCGGCTACTTTAGTGATTTGGTTAGCAAATCCCCAGAAGAGCAGTGAGACGGCGGCCGATCCCCAAAGTTCCGCCATGATATAGAAGAGAGAGGAAGGCCAGTAGCGGATCATGCCGACGAGGCCGCGAAATCCTTGGGGAAGGTGTTCGTACATCCAGTTTGTGAGGGCGATGGGAGAGATGGCGTCGCGATTCGGATAGAGCACCGTTGCGTAGAGGCCAAAAAACAGACCGAAAGAGGCCATGAGTCCCATGAAGAGATGTTCTCTCTTCACGATATTGCTCAATTTCGTAAAGAGGAGCATGAAGATGATTGCTCCAGGCACGACTCCCCAAAATTTTAGGAAGGGGATTGTTTCAGCGCCTGTAGCAGTCACAATCAGCGTGTCTTTTGTATCCCGTAGGATGGTGTAGTTGAAGTTGATGAAGAAGAACAAGAAGAACATGGGTAGGAATTTTTTCAGCTCGAAGCCATGGATTGGCCAGAGCATAGAACGCCACTTTCCAAATTCTTTAGTGGTGGACTGAGCCATCGATTTATCCTCAGAGTAAGTTCGTAATGTTTAACTATTGATTACGAGGCGCTCTCTAATTTTTTTTTGACCCAGAGCGATTCACAAGTCATTTATACTGAATATTGCGCACCGTTTTGGATCAAAAGATCTTCAAATAGAGAACTCTTGTTAACCAAGCAAACATCATAGATGAAATCTGTTAAAAAGCAAGAGGGAAAAACAAAAGACCCCTGAGATTATTGAGATCTCAGGGGCCATTGGATAGGAAATTTTTAAAAAGAACTGACTAGTTTAAGGAATGGGCAAGCGATGGATCGAGAGCCGCGGCCTGCTGCTGTAGTTGCATCGATTCAACGTAGCTATTCCAGAGTTCTGGTTCTACGCGGTTGTGGCGGATCGATTGAATCAATTCTTTCCTGCACGCGGAAAGGGATTTTTTGGGACTTAAAATTGTAATGATTTCTTTGTCTCCGGCAAGACGTGCAATATTCAGCATTCGCTCGAGTTGAATGCGGGTGAAATTCATGTGGTCTCGGCGTTTACGGGAACCTCTGGCGGCGCGTTGTTTTGGAGCGATCACGATGGGTCTATCTGCGTCCAAGACATGGCGCCCGATAATTATCGCAAGGTCTTGTGGTTGTTTATGTTTCATTTTTTTGAAGGTGAAGTGGTGCATGTATCCGCCTGATTTCATTGGAAGATATTTGCACAGTTCATTTTCCTTTTTTGCGCCCAATTTCTTGATGGCCTTTGCAATCACTTCCTCCACGTCTTTCGTTCCTCTTGACGTTTTGGATTCTGTTTCCTCTTTGTGTGTCACGATCATGGTACCGCCCTAATATTGCGTTTTGCGAGAGAGTCTCTCTCGGATGTTTCAAAAAATCACTGCCAAGTGAACCGAGTCACTGATTTAGTCGATCGAGATTTTATTTTCAATCCCTATTTTGTCGCTGTGTTGAAGAAGCTAGGTATTGAATATTCGTGCATTGTATAAACATTCAGTATTTCATGCAAGAAATTGCGTTTTGCTTTTCGTCTTTTTTTGTTAGCATCTAATCAAATCAGCGATCTGAGATACAAATATGCGCTCTCTATTAAAAATCCTTTCTCTTCTCCTGTCGGCTACGCTCCTTTTCTCCTCCTGTAGTCATAAAAAATCTTTATCACGCGCAGCCGAGTGGATGGAGGAGAGCGGGAAGATCAAGACGCTCTCCACGATTGCTCAAATTGGCGATTTAGTGACGGCTGTGGGGGGGGAGCGAGTGGACGGGTGTGTTCTGGTGCCTGCTGAACTCGATCCTCACAGCTATGAGATTGTCAAAGGGGATGGAGAAAAGCTAGAAAGGGCCGATCTAATTTTTTATAATGGGCTTGGCTTAGAACATGGGGCGGGTTTGTCCTCTTTTTTACGAGAAAGTGGCAAGGGGACTGCTCTAGGAGACGCGATTCGTCAGAAGGCGCCGGAGCAGATTTTACAAAAGGAGGGGATTATCGACCCTCACGTCTGGATGGATGTCTCCCTATGGAAGCAGGCGGTGCAAGAGATTGAGACGCGCCTTGTGCTTAAAGATCCTGAAGGGGCGGCTTACTACGGCGTGCGGGCCCGTCTTTTAGAAGAGGAGATGGACAAGACCCATGCCTATATGCGCAGTTTGCTTCAAGAGGTCTCGTCTGTCAGAAGATTTTTAATTACGAGTCATGATGCGTTCCGCTATTTTGCGCGCGGCTATTTGACAGATCCCGGTGAGCGGGATGGATCGGATCGCTTTACAGCGCCGGAAGGGCTTGCTCCTGATGGGCAGCTCAGTCCCGTCGATATTCAGCGCACACTCGCTTTTCTGAGCGCCCATCAGATCTCGGTTTTATTCCCCGAATCCAACGTCAGTAGAGATGCGGTAGTGAAGGTGGCAGCGGTTGGTCGTGAACTGGGGTGGAACGTGCGTGTTTGCACACAGCCTTTGTACGGGGATTCTACAGGGGGATTGCCCTATTTGGAAATGATGAAGCGTAATGCGGAAGTGATCGCTGGGCAGTTGAGGGAAGGAGAGGAACATGCAGTACGCAATTGAGTCGGAAGCGTTGCATATCAGCCATGGAAGTACGACGGTGCTTTGGGACGTGAGCTTTCAGATTCCTCGAGGGGTTCTTGCCGGCGTTTTGGGGCCTAATGGAGCGGGAAAAAGCACTTTATTTCGTGCAGCCTTGGGGTTGGTGAACCCCTTGTCAGGCAGTATCACTCTTTTGGGATCTCCTGCTGTGGGCGTGCAAAAACGGGTAGCGTACGTACCTCAACGAGAGTCGATCGATTGGGATTTTCCGATCACAGCAAAAGAGGTGGTTCTCATGGGGCGTTACGGGAGGATGGGATTTTGGGGGCGCCTTCGCAAAGCGGACCGTGAAGCAGCGGAACAGGCTCTCTCTCTCGTTGGGATGGAAGATTTTGCAGAGCGCCAGATTAGCCAGCTGTCTGGTGGGCAGCAGCAGCGTCTTTTCATCGCACGCGCGCTTGTTCAAAATGCGGATCTCTTGCTTCTTGATGAGCCGTTTTCTGGTGTCGATGTGGCCACAGAAAAGGCGATCATGAAGATTCTCAAGCAGCAAAAGGATGAGGGAAAAACTGTTCTGATCATCCATCACGATCTTGTTACGGTGGAAGAGTACTTCGATTGGGTCGTATTGCTGAATACTAGATTAGTGGCTTGTGGAAGCGTTGCAGAGGTATTTCAGCTGGAAAAATTAAGGCAAACATTTGGCAGGACGGGATCTTTGTTCGATGAGGCGGTCGATCTTTCGGCTAAAAAAAGCTCAGGGATCTTATGAATTTTTGGGATCTTTTCACAGACCCTGTATTTCGGGGCGCTACGTGGGGCACTCTGCTCATGGCGATCCCTTCTTCTTTGATGGGCGTTCTCCTTTTGTTAAAAAGGCAATCGTTAATTGGAGAGTCTCTTTCGCACGCAACATATCCCGGCATTGTGCTGGGGGTCTCCTTGGGCGCTCTCTGCTTTCCAGAAGCGGGTGAAAAGATCCTCTTAGCAAGTCTTATAGGAGCTTTTGTGAGCTCCTTTGCGGGTCTGAAAATCATCGCATGGATGGAAACATCAGGGAAAGTGCGTTCTGATGCTGCACTCTGTTTTGTGCTTTCTTTGTTTTTTGGCATTGGCACTGTGATTGCGAGCGCCATGCAATGGCTGTTTCCTTCAGGACGCAGGCAGGTGCAGACGCTGCTCTTTGGTCAGGCGGCGACGATGAGCGATTTTCATTCGGGTCTTTATGCGGGACTGGCTCTCGTCGTGATTGCCTTTCTTTGGGGTTGGTTCCGTCCTATCCAGGCATTTTTATTCGACCTTGATTTTGCCAAAGGGGCAGGGCTTCCCGTTCGGTTTTTACAAAAAACCTTTTTTTTTCTTCTGCTTTTATCGCTTACTCTCGGGATTCGGAGCGTAGGGATCGTCCTGATGTCGGGGATGATTGTGGCGCCCGCTGTGGCTGCGCGTCAATTTACAGACCGGTTGGCACCTCTTTTTGTTTTATCTGCTTTTTTTGGTGCCGCAAGCGCTTTTTTGGGTAACTTCTTCTCCTCTTTGAGCGCCCTTTTCGGCACAGGTACTACCTATGCTTTGCCCACAGGACCTTCCATCATTTTAGTGGGATCGTTTTTTGCTGTTGCTTCTCTGCTCCTTGCGCCGAAAAGAGGACTCGTTTTCAGGATGGGCCGCATCGCCCTGTTCCGTTTTCGATGCCTTCAAGAAAATGTGTTAAAGACAATTTGGAAGAGGGCAAACGTCTATTTTCCGATTTGGCAAGGCTCTCGTCTTAACTGCTGGCTTGCCTTTGTCCTGTGGCGCTTAAAACGGGAAGGGTGGATTGAGGGGAAGGGGGGGAGATATTGCTTAACGCACGATGGGTATCAGAAAGCTTCTGCGGTGGTGAGGCTCCACCGTCTTTGGGAACTCTATCTTGCAAGCGAGCTTGGATTTCAGAAAGAGAAAATTCATTGTAACGCCGAAGAGATGGAGCATATTTTAACACCAGATATCGAGGAGAGGCTTACCAGGCTTCTTGCGAACCCGACAACCGATCCCCATCACCAACCGATTCCAGGAAAACCGCAGGGGATTGGATGAGCGCTTATTGGGGAGCTACGTTTTTCGAGTTTTTTGCCGTCCTTTTTTCACGTTGCATGAGATGGGTATGCGGGGCGCCTCTTCGTGGAGAAGCGGATGAATTGCAATTAGGAGTTCTCCTCTGCATTGCAATTTCCTGCGGCCTTGTAGGTCCTTTTCTTGTGTTAAAACGGATGACCATGCTCGCGAATGCCCTATCTCATACGGTGCTTCTTGGAGTGGTCTCGGCTTTTTTACTGACCTCATTCCTCTGGGATTCCGTGCTATTTTCCCCTACTACATTGCTGTTTGGAGCGATGACTTCAGCTCTCTTGACTGCCTGGATTACAGAGGGATTGACGCGGGTCTTCCGCCTGCAAGAGGATGCCAGCGTCAATCTTGTCTTTTCGTCGCTCTTTGCCTTGGGAGTGCTTCTAGTCAGTCTTTATACTCGTAACGTACATTTAGGGGTGGAGGCGGTGATGGGGAGTGTCGATATGCTGCAGGGGTTTGATTTACAGTTCTCCGTATGTTTAGCTGGATTAAACAGTATCGTGATCGCTCTTTTTTACAGGCAGTTCCAAATTTCCAGTTTCGATAGGTCCTATGCAGCAGCTCTCGGTATCCCTGCTGGCTTTTTTCATTTCCTCCTCCTTTTTTTGACCTCTCTTGTCTGCGTTAGCGCGTTTCGCGCAGTAGGCGTTCTTCTCGTTCTCGCTCTTTTGGTAGGTCCTTATCTCACTGCGAGGATTTTCATCCAGCGCCTTGCGCACCTCTTGATCGTAACGCCGCTTTTGGGCATGGTTTGTGCTCTCGTGGGGGTTGCCCTATCGCGTCACTTCTTGAGCGTATATGGGATTCCCCTATCAACCGGAGGGCTTGTAGTCTGCGTAATAGGACTTTTGTACGCGATTTGCGCAGTCATCCGAGGGTTCAGGGTAACCAAGGTTTATGAGCGTGCGTAAAAAAATTGCGCTTCTCGGCAGTACAGGGTCTATTGGAACCTATGCGCTCCGCGTTGTGCGCCATCTCTCCGAGCGCTTCGAAATTGCAGCCATTGCAGCTAAAACCAATATTGATCTTCTCTATACCCAAGTTCTCGAATTTTGCCCCCAAATCGTGAGTGTGTTTGATCCTATTCAAGCGCTTGTATTACAGAAACGGCTGCCTGAGGTCACAGTGCTTGCTGGTATGGAGGGGCTTTGCGCTGCGGCATCATTGGAAGAGGTCGATTTTGTTTTAGTGGCGATCCCTGGAAGCATAGCGCTTCTACCCACGGTTGCAGCGATTGAAAAAGGCAAACGGATCGGGCTTGCCAATAAAGAGGCGCTTGTCTGCGGTGGAGCGTGGCTGTGTAATTTAGCTAGGAAGCGTGGCTCGCTGTTGATGCCGGTTGATAGTGAACAGTGCGCTCTGCACCGTTGTCTTCAAGGCAGAGAGAAGCAGGAGGTGCGGCGCCTTGTACTCACAGCATCCGGAGGCGCTTTTCGAGAAAAGAGCCTTCAGGCGTTGCAAGAAGTGACGGTGCAAGAGGCAACCGTGCATCCGCACTGGCGGGCAGGGCCCAAGACGGCAGTCGACTGCACGACCCTGATGAATAA
Organism: Chlamydiia bacterium; assembly: GCA_016213175.1. Taxonomy (GTDB): domain Bacteria; phylum Chlamydiota; class Chlamydiia; order Chlamydiales; family SM23-39; genus JACRBF01. Next base: position 4,782 of record JACRBF010000052.1, on the reverse strand, counting down.
AGGTCTTGAAATGATCGCAGCCCATTTTCTCTTCGAGATTGAGCCAGATCGGATCGAAGCGGTGATCCATCCCCAAAGTCGGATTCATAGCTGCGTTGAATTCATCGACGGCACTCTCCTTGCCCTCATGGCAGAATCCGATATGGTCTGGCCAGTTCAATATGCCTTGACCTATCCCGATCTGTTGCCAGGGATGCTGCCCGCCTACGATTTTTTCAAAAATGGCACCTTGCATTTTTCTACTCCCGATCGAGGGAGATTTCCCTGTCTGCAATTATCCCAAGACGCCCTCAAGGCGGGGAAAAGCTATCCCTGTTTTCTCTCGGCCGCCAACGAGGTACTTGTGGAAAGGTTTCTAGCCGGAGAGATCCCATGGACAGCGATCGGAGAGAGGTTGGATAAATTAATCGCTTCACACCAGCCTGAGAATATGGTAGCCTTGGAGGCGATTCTTTCGGTAGATCGTTCTGCCAGAGAGCTTGCTGCAAGGGCATAGATGTTAGAAAGTATTCTTTACACCATTCTCGCCATTCTCGGGCTCGGCTTCCTCGTCTTTATTCACGAGTTGGGCCATTTTTTTATTGCAAGGCGTCAAGGGATGCGCATTGAGGCATTTTCAATCGGGTTCGGCAAGCCCCTCTATTCCTGGGAGAAGGATGGGGTGAAATGGATGATTGGGATGCTCCCTTTTGGGGGCTATGTGCGCATCGCAGGGATGCAGAGGGAGGGGGGTGTTGAGCCTGCTCAAATTTCCGACGGATTTTATGGGAAAAGACCTTGGCAAAGGATCAAGGTGGCTCTTGCAGGGCCTCTCGTCAACATCGTATTTGCTCTCGCTATCTTCACTGTTCTTTGGCTGCTGGGTGGACGCAATAAGCAGTTTGCCGAGTTTACTCATCGGATTGGATGGGTCGATCCCCAGTCTGCTCTCTACCAATTAGGCGTACGTCCCGGCGACGTGATCCAACGCTATGATGGCAGACCCTTCCATGGTTTCAAAGATCTCCTTGTTGCCTCTCTCATGAGTGATAAGACGACGCGGATTGAAGGATATAAAGTAGACTATGCAACGGGGAAACGATATGCATTCGATTATACTCTCAGTACATACGAAAATCTCCACGCTCTCAAAGAAAAGCTTCATACAATCGGCGTTGCCTCCCCTGCTTCCTACTTGATTTTCGATCCTAGCGAGATCGCAGGCTTAGAGAGCCCTTCCATGAAGACGAGTGGCATCGAAAAAGGCGATCGGGTGATTTGGGCAGATGGCGAGGTCGTTTTTTCCGTCCCCCAATTAAGCGCTCTGATTAATGAATCGAGCGCTCTCCTCACAGTGCAGAGAAGGGGGCAGATTTTTCAGACGAAAGTCCCTCGCATCCCTCTCGACGATTTACGACTTGCTTCTTCAGAGAGAGCCGAAATTGGTGATTGGCAGTATGAAGCAGGGTTGCCAGGAAAGCTGCCGGAGTTGTTCTTCATCCCCTATAATCTTTCCCCAAGCTGCGCTGTGGAAAGTAGGATCGATTTCATTGAAGAGGCTCAAGCCAAAAGTGCTTTTCAGAAGTGTCAAAGGTGCACCTATTTCACTCCCTTGGAAGAGGGAGATTTAATCCTTGCAGTGGATGGGACTTCAGTCCACTCTGCTTACCAGATTTTGGAGGCGCTTCAAACGCGCCGCGTAGTGTTAATTGTTGAACGCGGCGGCAGCGCCTCCATGGGACGCGTCTCTTGGGAGAAAGGGGATGCCCAATTCGATGACTTTAATCCAGATGATCTCAATGCGCTCGTCTCCTCGATTGGGACGGAACGCCCAATTCAGACAAGCGGTTCCCTTCGCCTCTTGCGCTCTATCACTCCCGTGTCCAGAAACGATTTTGCCACCACAGCAGAGCAAAAAGCCGCTACTGCTCGAGGAATAAGCGCTGCGAAAAAAGAGATCGAATCAATCCAAGATCCAGAAAAACGAAATTTTGCTCTCAAGCAGCTCGAAGAGAGGCAGAACAAGCTCATTCTGGGGCTCTCTTTACATGATCGAATGGTGCGTTATAACCCCAACCCACTACAACAATTCCAAGCAGTCTTAGAGGATACTTGGCGCACTCTAAGCGGCCTGTTTTCCGGCCTTCTCAGTCCTAAGTATGTGAGTGGGCCTGTGGGTATCCTCCATGTCGTTCATCAAAGTTGGATGGTGGGGGCGAAAGAGGCGCTTTTTTGGATGGCTGTGATTAGCCTTAACTTAGGGATTATGAACTTACTTCCCGTTCCTGTTCTCGATGGCGGACACATTGTATTTTCTCTCTTCGAGATGGTCACGAGGCGCCCTCTGAAAGCGAAGACTATGGAACGGCTTGTTATTCCTTTTGTAGGGCTCCTCATCGCTTTTTTTGTCTACGTCACCTACCAGGATATCGCGCGGCTCTTCTCTTATTTGTTTTGATCCCGGTTCAATTGTGTTACTAATTTGGGGAAGTGTTTTTTCATCCTAGTCTCCAGTGTTCCCAAGGAACCTAGAACTGACCGCACGTTAGAAAGAGTCACCGTTGCCTTGTCTTTCCATAGATCAATCTGGGCTAGATAGCCAAGGAGCGTCTGTTCGGGGCATGCTGTAGTGGTATTTTTTCCTGTAAAGAAGAGAGGGACAGGCTGTGTTTGTAAAAAATTGATACCTAACTCACAATTTTTTACAAATACTTGGATTTTTTCCTGAGTAGCATTGAGCGTTTTGTTTGTTTCAACGAACCATCGAAATTGTTGCGTTGCAACTCCTGCCTCTTCGAGAAATGTATCGTCTTCTGACTGGCTCAGAAGGCGATTGCATTCTTGTATGTGTAGGTCAATCTGAGCGTTTTGCATAGATTGATGCCATTGTGGAGCTTCTGTAGTATAGTGTGTTTTTAGGGTCTGATGCACATCATTATACACAAGAAAAAACTTCAGGGCGCCATAATAGCGATCATTGACCAACGATTTATTTAGATCTATTGCTGCCATGTTATTCTCCTAATTTTGGAACGAAAAATTTGTTTTCATTTGATTTTCCGCGTTTATTAAGTAGCAGCTAGCTTTCTCGATAGTCTTTAAGTGCTCTAGCGTACTAGCGTGCCAAGAGTTAAGCTGGCGGAGGTGTTCTTGCTTCGGTGCGCACACGATTGTTTTCCCTGGCTCTAACTGAAATAGGGGAATGGGTTGGGTTTGTAAAAATTTGATGCTCTCTACAAGATTTACTGCCAACATGTCCAGATTCTCCTGTTGTAGTTTAAGCGTTGTGCACATTGAGGCGAAACCGGATTGTAACAGGTTCTGGATGGACAATGCATCGTCTGTGGAAGCGCGCACTGTTACGGGATCCTTCTGTAGCAATGCGTCGATTGCTCCTAGGTTGGTGATAAATGGTGCCGCGTCGAGAACCTGTGCCCGTGCAGAGTCTATTGTATGATACTGTAACCCGAGACTTGTGTAAGCCGCCTCGTAGGACTTCTCTAACATAGTGAAAAGGCTGCGTGTAGGTTCTTCGGGTTCGTTGTCAATTTTTTGAATAGCGATGTTCGGCAATTCGGGAAAACGCTCTTTCATGGAGCTGTGCAGAGTGTTTAAACGGCGTGCGTGTTCTTGAGTTGTGTTCAAAGTCTCTTTCGCTGATTTATCCCATTGCTCGAGATCCTGAATATCGTTTTTTGGGGGGGTGTATATTACGGCATATGTTGGCTGCACCAAGAGTGCAGGAATTGGTTTATTCCGTAAGAACTGAGTTCCAAGCGCAATATTCTGCACAAGCATGGAGACTTTTTGTTGTGTCGTGGCCAGTGTTTCTTGGATTTTGGGAACCCAAGAAACTAGGTCTACTGCCTCCTTCAAGTCTACATCAGAGGGCTGCTGTTTTGTACGCTCTAACAGGGCGTTGCATCTTGCTGTATTGACGGCAATATTTTCAGAGATTTTGTGCCATGCGGCGCAAATGGTTTCGTGCTGTTCTCTGAGTCCCTCATGTGCCGTATAATATGCGGAAAAAAGTTGCTGGGCTTGAAATGGGTCTGCAGGGATGTTGGCGTGTCTTACTGCCATATATTCCACCTATTGTGTATATCGAACATGATTCAAGAATTGGGATTTTGGCGAGCGGGGTTTTTCTCTTCCTCGACAACCGTTATTGCCTTGGATAGATCCCGTAAAGAGCGGGCGTGTACTGCAAGTCGGTCATCCAGCTGCTTTATAGACTCTGCGTGCTTGAGAAGAGTCTCGTAACCTGTCTCTGTGTATCTTGGATTGAGGGGTATATCGAACACGGGAATCGGGTGGGTTTTTAAAAATTGCGCTCCGAGAGCAATGTATCGGGATAGTATTTCGATTTTTTGTCTGGTATTCACGATTGTTGCCATAGATGTGGCTAAATTCCGCGTTAGCATTCTTTCGCTATCCGCTCTCTGATGGTTGGCAGTGCGTAAAAAATCTCTGACTTGCTGACTGTACCTATTAATGTTGACGGCGACAAGATCACAAGTTGCTTTAGATCTGGCATGTTCAAACCTATGCATTGCTGAGAGTCCGTTAACAATTGTTCGATAGGCTTCAAAAGCCTGGGATAAACCGAAATCGTATGGGATTTGTGCTGCCATTGTTGTTCTCCTGTTTTTGGAGGAAAATGATAAGCTATTGAATGGATATTAGACTAGAGAAACGCGTAATACCTTTTATCAGAAATAACTTTGAGTTTGGCCAGCGTGAAAGCTGCCGATAAATCGGCGATCGCAAACGGCATAGTATTAAACCAATACAATGCCGTTT
>JACRBF010000049.1 GCA_016213175.1 Chlamydiia bacterium | reverse complement strand
GATCGCAAGTGGCATTGTATTAAGTCAATACAATGCCACTTGCGATCGACGATTTTCGGCGCTTTGACACGTTCAAATAGGAAGTTATTTGTTGCGTTTGGTATCATTCTTCCAAAATCAGCGGCTCATCTTCTTCCGATTGAGCCCTTCCAGAGCTGTCTAATCCCAGAATACCCCGCTTGGAGTTGCGGCAAAAATTGATCCAATGTTTGATCTCTTGCAGCGGTTCGATTTGTCTCTCGATTTCAGCCAAAGCCTCTTCAAGGCGGAGCCCCGATCGATAGGTCAGTTTAAACGCTTTACTGATCGCTACACGAACCTCCAAAGAAAACTGACTGCGTTTCAACCCTACAATATTGACTCCCCCGAACTTGTAAGGAAATCCTCCTCCAATCGTATAGGGAGGCACATCACGCAACACTCCACTAAAGCCTCCTACCATAGCGTGGCAACCGATACGAGAAAACTGGTGTACTGGAGTCATACCGCCAATGCGAGCATAATCTTCAACGATCACATGGCCTGCCAGCATAGCACTGTTTGACATGATGACTCGATTGCCCACTTCGCAATTGTGAGCTACGTGACAATACGCCATCAGGAGACACTCGTCACCCACCCGCACTGTGGAATTTTCTTGGCACGAGGAGTTGATGGTGACGTATTCACGAATTTCGCAGCGTTTGCCAATCGAAACAAAAGTTTTTTCTCCACGAAATTTGAGATCTTGCGCCTTTGTGCCAATGCTGGCTCCTGGCCAGATCACAGTACCCTCTCCGATCGTCGTATTCCCATCGATGTATGCATGCGACTTAATCACAACGCCATCGCCTAAAGTCACCGTCCCTTTGACAACTGCAAACGGCTCGATCACAACATCCCTGCCCAATTGAGCGCCCGGTTCTACGACAGCAAGGGGGTGAACATGACCCATGGTATACCAATCCTACATTCTAAATTAGAGACTGTCTTTATCAATAAGAGCAAAACTAAGCTCCGCCTCAGCAGCCAGTAGCTCTCCGATCATTGCCCTTGCACTAATCTTACCGCCCATCGCACTAATATGAATTCCCTTAGCATGCAGATGCAATACATCCCCCGGCAAAACAGGCTTACGAAATTTGGCATTAGCCACATTCAATAAAACGGCAATCTTCTTTGAATAACCCTTCTGGTGCACGAGAACGCCACCAGTCTGCGCTAATGCCTCCAGGATCAACACTCCAGGCATAATAGGCACCCCTGGAAAATGTCCCTGAAAAAAGGGCTCGTTCACCGTTACATTCTTGAGCCCAATAATCTCGTTTTCCTCGAGATTGATGTGCAGAATTCGATCCACCAATAAAAAAGGATAGCGGTGCGGTAGAATACGTTGGATCTCTTTCGCATCGAAGAGAAAAGGGCGTTCTGGACTATTTGGGGACATAGATCGTTCTAAATCTCCGGCTTCACTAATTTTGAAAGAGTCTTTGCAAACGCAACATTGCTTGCATGACCGGAACGGACCGCAATGACATGAGCGAGAAGAGGAGCGCCGATCAATGCGAGATCGCCGATCAAATCCAAAATCTTGTGGCGCACCATTTCATCTTCAAATCTGGCGCCTTCAGGATTTAAAATTCTGCCTCCTTGAATAACGAGGGCATTTTCAAGCCCCCCCCCCTTGATGAGTCCCTTCTCAATAAAGGGAAGGATCTCTTCATAGAGAGAAAATGTCCGGCAAGGGGCGATTTCCGCTTTATAGCGCAAGGGTTGAAGAGGAAGAGAATAGTATTGGGAGCGGAGCAGCGGAGAGTGGGGATAGTGCATGGTATAACTCAACCGAAACTCTTCAGAGGGCAAAGCCACCAAATGGACATCCCCCTCGGACCAATAGATAGGGTTGCAAACACGGACGTACTTACGCGACGCATCCTGAGAAGCAAGTCCTGATTTTTCAATGAGATCGACAAACATCTGCGCGCTACCATCCGCCGCTGGAAGCTCGGGTCCCTCCATCTCGACTACCGCATTATCGACCCCATACGCATAAAGCGCCGAAAGGAGGTGCTCCACCATCATGATGCTCGTCTCTTCTTTTGCAAGACGTGTACAACGAGGCGCCTCGCGCACAAAAGAAAGAAGGGCAGGAATTTCGGGGCTACCCGGCAAATCAACGCGCTTGAAAAGGATACCTCGATTAGGCGCAGCGGGACAAATTCTTAAGGAGACTTTCTCTCCAGTAAATAGACCATTGCCTGCAGCAGAGACTTCTTGTTGCAATGTTTTCTGCATGTGGGAGGAACAAGAAGAAGAAATCATGCGCGGCACTTCAGCATTTGAAAGAATCTCGTCAGATTATTAGTGAAAAGTTAGCGTAGCAATCCTTTTAGGGCAACCTTTTCTTCCAGCGCCATTTCCAGACTCTTGCAATGAAAAAAGAGAAAGTTCCGAAGCCTAGGATCGCCTTATCGCCCCAAAATGAATAGAGCGTGGCGTAAGAAACAAGGGGAACAGACACTCTAACCCCCTCTACTCGAGGCGAGGCGCTTGCAGAATTTGCACTCAAAGACATCTTCCCTTCAAAAAGGGGGCCGAAAGGCTGGCCAAAGCAGTCTACCCCCCCCGTGATCCCCATATTGCTCGATCGCAATAAAAACACCCCATTTTCTACTGCCCGAATCCGTCCATGATCGAAGTGCTGACGGGCTAGTCTGGAATCAGGAAACCAGACATCGTTAGAAAGACTCACCAAAAGGCGCGCGCCTCCCTGCCGCATCTCACGCACAAGAGCGCTGTAGATTTCTTCAAGGCAAATCGCAACACCCAGAGGAACCTGCGCGGCAAAAACCTTCGCCTCCTTGCCCACATCAAATGACTCTCCTATCCCAAAATGCCGCTTAAGAAACTCCTTAAACCAAGCAATCTGCTGGAGAGGAATATACTCCCCTATAGGCGCTAGCACCCGCTTTGCATAAGTTTCTGGCACAGAACCCTCTGGATGAAAGAGAAAGGCAGCATTATAGCGGCGCCCCCCCTCCTCGGTATCAAGTCCGACAATCACATCCGCATGGAACTCATTGGCCAGCGTCTGCGCTAAAAATGCATTCGTAACCATCCAAACCGCCCCGTCCTCCCTCTCAATAGGAATCGCGTAAGGGAACTCCAAAGGAGGAAAAGAGGGATTGGCTGAGGCTTCAAAATGCTGACTCCATCTCCACTGCAAAGATTCGAAACGGCAAAAAGGGGTGTAAGCCCCGTAAGGGAAAGCGGCCTCTGGGAGGACGATCAAACCTGTAGGCTCCGCCTCTTTTAGATATTCCCAAATCCTTTCCCACTGGACAAGCGCTGGGATGAACGCCTCAGGGTTCTGTCCATCTCGAGATTTCTGTTCAACCCGCAAGCCCGTCTCAAGAAGAAGCGCCGTCATCTGCCCTCCCTCCTGGAAATGGGAACGAACAACCGCCTGATAAACCCATCCGAATCCATAGGGAATCAGCGCAATGAGCGCCCATATGGCAATCGCAAGTCTCGATCGACTCATCCACGCTTTTAAACCAGCCAAATTCGTCCAGATGACCCAAAATGAAAGCCCATATACGCCGAACACAGAGGCGATCTGAAGGGAATAGCGATTGTCTGCAAGCGCCAGTCCCGCAGGATTCCAGGTAAATCCCGACAAAAAATAAATACGAGACCACTCCAATAAAATCCAAAAACCCGCAAATCCCAGAGTCTCCATGAAAGAAAGGGCCTTTTTCGGACGTAAAAATGAGGAAAGAAACCCGAATTGAATCCCAAGGCCTACGAGCAGCATTACGTAGACGGCAAAAATCAAGGGGCCCATGTAGTGGGTCGACGTCATCCAGGAAAGTTGGATTCCTTGAACGCACCCATACCAAATCACGGCCAGCCAAAATCTATGCCTGCCTTCCTGCAAAAGAAACATGCTCATCCAAAAAAGGGCATATCCAAACGCGGCTGCAAAGATCCCCATTCCCGCAATCCATGCAGGTTGGCCGAAAGCAACAAAGAACAGACTCAGAAAAAATCCGCTCCAAAAAGGACCAGAAGCAAATCTTCCCATGGCTAGAAATTCGCAGAGGAGAAAGGAGCATCAGCCTGCTTCGATTGCGCGCCTTGCACGATCACCAACAAAAGCCCCCCGAAAATTGCCAAATTTCTCAAAAAGAAAGACATCTGCAACTCTCTCTCGCCCCCTTCAGAAAACCAAAAATGCTGAAAAAGAATAGTAGCAGGAAGCAAGACAGCGGCAAGAAGTCCTGCTCCAAGCTTTTCTCGGATACCGAAAAAAAGCAGTAATGCCCCTAGAATTTCACAAAAAGTCCCCCCCATTAAAATGATGGGAGCCCAAAGCATCATGAAACTAAAGGCTGTCTGCATGCCTTCCAACGAGACTGATACATAGACCTGCCAATCAGCGAGCATGGCCAAAAATTCTTTTTCCGTTTCGCGCCAATACATAATTTTATGAATGCTGGAGGTAATAAAGAAAACGCTTAAACAAATCCGCGCTAGCGCTACCGCTCCCGATTGTAAAAACCTCACGCCAAACTCCTTGAGGATGTCCGTAGAAAAGATGTCAAACTAGGGGATATTTTGCCAGAGCTAAAATTACCAGTTTCGTTATACTGCCCCCCTATGCGCCTCTCTTTTTGCGACCACCACATTCAAGCGTTTTTTTTACTCTACGATTCCCGCAAAATTCCACTGGACCTTGCCCTGGGGAATTATTTCAGAGCGCATAAGAGCTTAGGCGCCAAAGATCGCAAATGCATCGGAGATACCACCTACAGCATGGTGCGCTGGAAATCGCTCATCGATCACCTGTGTCCTTCCCCTGCTACATCCATCGATCGTCTTCACTGCTTCCGGAGCCTCTCTCTCGATTCCATCCTCCAAGATACATTGATTCCCGAATACATCCGTTGCGGCATCCCCGAGTGGCTCTTCCACAAGCTCGTTGCCGACTACGGGAAAGAAAAAACTTGGCGCCTCTGCCAGACCTTGAATACCCCAGCGTCTCCTACAATCCGAGCTAATTTACTGAAGACAACCCGCGAAGCTCTTCTGGAGAAGTGGAAAGGGCAATTCCCTGCCTCCCTTTGCAAATATTCTCCTTCCGGCATCCGCTTTGCCCAAAGATTACCCCTTTTTTCCCTGCCTGAATTCAAAGAGGGACTTTTTGAAATGCAAGATGAGGGGAGCCAGCTCGTGGCGTCTCTAATCGCTGCCAATCCAGGCGATTCGGTGCTTGATTTTTGCAGCGGTTCCGGAGGGAAAGCCCTCGCTTTCGCCCCTCAGATGAAAGGACGCGGTCAGATCTATCTCCACGACGTGCGCCCCTCTGTCCTCAGAGAGGCTAAGCAAAGACTGAAACGGGCAGGCATACAAAATGGACAAATCCTCCCTCCAGGACATGGGCAGCTATCCAGATTGAAGGGCAAGTGCGATTGGGTATTGATTGACGTGCCTTGCAGTGGCACAGGAACAATGCGCCGTAATCCCGACCAAAAATGGAATCTCGAAGCCCCCATGCTTCAGCAGTTGATCGAAAAGCAGCAGCAAATCGCCACTGAGGCTATCGCCTATTTAAAACCAGGGGGGCGCCTTGTCTACGCCACTTGCAGCATCCTCTCTGAAGAAAATCAGTCGCAAGTAGAACGACTTCTTGCCTCCCACCCCCTGTCGTTAGAAACCTCCCCCCTTTCCCTGCTCCCCGAAGAAGAGGGCCCCGATGGATTTTTCGCAGCTCTCTTCAGAAAAAAATAGAACTATGTTATCATTCCTACCGCAATGAAAAATTTACGCATCCCCGCAGTCCTCTCGGCGCTTTTACTGATAGCCCTCTCCCTCGCTGCGCAAATACCCCCGCTCGAGTCCTCCGACAACCAAAAGATCGCCGTACAGAATTCCATTCTCGCAAAAGTAGGAGAAAAGAGCCTGTCCATGATCGATGTGAAAAAGAAAATGGATCTCCTGTTCCACCAGCATTACCCTCAGCTCAGCCAATCGAACCAAGCACGCTGTCAATTCTACGAAAAAAGCTGGCGCCCTATTGTAATGGAGATGATCGATAACGAATTGATCTTAGCCGATGCGCTCGATCACGACATTCAGATCTCCGATGCAGAGGTGCGCGAAGAGATGGAAAGCCGCTTCGGCCCCCACGTTCTCTCTACATTAGATCGACTGGGATTCAGTTACGATGAGGCATGGCAGCTCCTCAAGAACGAACTGATCGTTCATCGTATGAGCTGGTGGTTCGTCCAATCCAAGGCCATTCAAAGCGTGACTCCCCAGGACATCCGCCAAGCATACCAAACCTATTTACAGGAACACCCAGCCTATCAAGAAATTAAGTACCGGATCGTCTCCATCCGATCTGAAGACGCCACATCCGATCCTGAATCTAAAGCGCAGCAAATCCACCAATTCTTAGCCCAAAGCGCAAAGAGTCCAGATATGCTCTCTCGAGAACTCTCTCATCTTGACCCCTCCGTTCAGATCTCTCCAGAGTACAGCGTTTCGGACAGGGAAATCACGGAGACACACCGCAAAACTCTCTCTGCACTGCAACCGGGACAATACAGCACGCCCATCGTGCAAAAAAGTCGCACAGACAACAAAAAAGTCGCTCGTATTTTCTATCTTATCAAGACCACCGACCATCCTGCCCAGACCTTTCAAGATCTAGCAGCCTCTTTACGGGAACAACTCACTCAACAAGCCCTCGCTAAACAATCTCAAGTCTATATCGAAAAACTCAGAAAGCACTACGGCTTTGATACAGCACGGATCAAAGAGAGTTTTCCAGAAGATATGCACCCTTTCTCTCTGCAATGAATCTTTCCGATCATTTAAATCTGCTGCAAAAAATCGGACGCGATCCGAATAAGGGCCTATCACAAAACTTCCTCATAGATAACAATAGTGCGGAAAAAATTGTTCGCACTGCGGGAATCATCCCAGGAGACCCTGTTTTGGAGATCGGTCCAGGATGCGGCATGTTGACCACCCACCTATTACGAGCAGGCGCTCACGTCATTGCCATCGAAAAAGATGCGGTCCTATCCCAAGAGCTGGGGCGACTACAGACGCAAGACAAAAGACTCCACTCTATACAGAAAGACTTCCTCCTTTTCGACCTCAAGTCCCTTCTTTCCACTAGCCCCCTAAAAGTGGTAGCAAATCTTCCCTATCACATCACGACGCCTCTCTTTGAAATACTTCTCCGCCACGGCTCCCTTTTTTCCTCTTTTACGCTGATGGTACAGAAGGAATTTGCGGATCGAATCAATTTGAAATCAAATAGCTACCTAGCGCTCCTCTTTCAATTCCACGCCCATCCACCCACTTCTTTCAAAGTGTCAGCCTCCTGTTTCTATCCAAAACCGCAGATTGATTCTGTCGTATTGCACTTCGACTCTAGGCCCCCACCCTTGCCAGACTCTACACCCCTCTTTACTCTCATACGGCACGCGTTTCAGCAAAAACGCAAAATGATTGCAAGCACCTTACGCACCTACTTTTCCCACGATAAAATTATGGCCTCCCTTGATCAGGCGGGTATTTCTCACACTGCGCGCCCCGAGTCCCTATCCCTCGATCAGTGGCTTTCATTCTACGCTCATCTGCAAAATACGCTGCACTGCGTCCTGTAAGACGAAGAGAAGGGTCCCCTTAACCTCTTCCTTAGCCGTAAGATCGCCGCGCTCCAAGACAGACCCCTTCTCATTGACAATCTGAACCTCTCCTACCACCTGCCCTTTTCGAATAGGCAGCCGCGGATTCATCCAATGCACAAATGCTTTACAAACAGGCGCCTCAGAAGGATAAAAAGAAAGAGAGAGCTCCTTAGAAAGCGCTGCTGTCAAGGCTGTTTTTGCACCACGCACCTCTTTCTCAAATAGATGCTCTCTGCTAAAAAAACGGCGCGTCTCCATTGTCTCCGCAAATGCTGTTTCGAAGAGACGAATCGCATCCTTGTATCGATCTTGCCTATTAGCAGTTCCCAAAAGCACCGCAATCAACGTCCGCCCCTCATGCTCCGCCGCTGCCACAAAAGCATTTTGAGCAGCTGCATGAAACCCAGTCTTTACGCCAATTGCCTTGGGATAGTGAAACCGTCCGCCACTCAACAATTGATTCGTATGCTTGATTTCAGAGGGTCCTTGCTTATTCGTTTTCGGCTTCATATAAGAGGTCTTAGAAACCAGATCGCGAAATTTAGGAATCGTAAGAGCTTTTTGCGTCATCAACGCCAAATCATAGGCTGTCGTTACATGTTCTGGATGATGACATCCATGCGGATTGAGAAAATGGGTGCCGGTACACCCGATTCCTTCCAAATAGCGGTTCATCTCCTCAACAAATACAGGCACAGAACCAGAGAGCCCCTCCGCAATCACATTAGCCGCATCATTGCCCGATATGAGCATGAGCCCATGCAAGAGAGCATCTAACGAGAGCGCCTCTGAAACCTTCAACCACATCCTCGTTCCATCGGCATCCCACCAATGAGGCGGGTACTGTACTCCCTCCTTTTCTGCAGGTTTCTTACGTAAACTGTCAGCAGTCGCTACGAGCAGTTGATCAAGGGGCGTCTTTTTCTCATCGAGTACGAAAAGAGCTGTCGCAATTTTCGTCGTACTGGCCGGATAACAAGGGGCATACGCATGTTTTTCGTAGAGAATCGCACCTGTCTGTGCATTCATGAGAATGGCAGAACCTGCATGTACATCAAGCTGCAGAGGAAGAGCGTAGGGCGCAACCCACGCGCAAAGAAAGAAGACGCTCACAAGACGCATATACCGACAGTATAAAGGCTTCCTAAAAATAAAGAGAACCCCCCTTGACAAGGATACTTTTATCCTCTACTCTGAGACTACGGGCGGTGTTGCCCTCGGGAGGTTTGGATGTTAAATCCTTTGCAGATCGAAGAGGCCTATAGGAAGTTCGCCTGCGACCTTCCCCATTTTGCCCATGATGGAATTGTTAGTATTGACTTGCAATTCCTACACGATCAAGGACTTTTACACAGTTTGCAAGTCGAAGGAGAAGAGACGGAAGACCTTACTCAGTATTTCCATGTTATTGAAAGCGCAGAAAAAGTTACTCTATTCAACGAACAGTTCATTGTGTGGATCATCCCTAAAACGGAAGAGGAGCAACCTGTTACTTATGTCCTGATCGCTCTGAACCATCCAGAAAACGCAACCCTTGAAATCGTGTTCGCCACACATGGCGTGTACAACACCCCACGGCATGTCCTCAAGGTCTTACAACACTTTTTACGCGATATGCTAGAAACGGAAGAGACCCTTACATCCTTCGAGAAAAATGCTTGATCATCTTTAAAAGATTCATAGAGCCCTCGCGCTGGTAGCTCGCCTCATCGACGATCTGGCGCATGAGGTAAATACCAAGCCCCCCAACCTCTCTCTCCTCGATTCCCGCATCCAGATGCTCAGGCAAGGGCTGAGAGAGAGGATCAAAGGGATCTCCCCAATCGCGAATGGCAATTTCCAGACGCTTCTCCCCGATCGTCACTTCGATCTCTACCCGGGCGCTTCGCTCAGGATAGGCGTGATGGATGATATTGACGAGAACCTCCTCCGAGGCAAGCTCCATTCTGCGAGAAGTCTTCGCATCCACGCCCCCCTTGAAAAATCTCTCTCGCAACCAAGAGAGCATTTGCGCCAGGTGTTCGATCGTCGCAGTAAAAGAGGCTCTCTCATACATAGACCCTAATCTACCACTCTGCGAAAACCGCATCGACCATTTTTTTCGCAAGGCGCACATTCAGCGGACGCATAGCAGCCTCCTGTGCCGACTCGATCGATTCGAGCTGACCTAAGGAAAAGGGGAGAACAACCTCGCTTTTTCCCCTAGAATTGAAAAAAACAAGATCCTGGATCGAATCCCCGTCCACATAATCATACTCAGAGTACGCTTCAATCCGAAAAGGACCGCTGACAATCCGCTCAGAATCCCCCTCATACAATGCCACTTCTACCATCACAGTCCTCCTCTCTTCCGCTGCCACGAGATTTTTTTGACTCTCTCCTCGGATCTCTTGGCGATCGCGTCGATAGCCAATCGGCTGCGTCTCCGCGTGGACAATCCGAGCCTGGAATCGATATTGCGCCTCCCCCTGACACACCTCCCCGATCCCGGATAAAGCGACCGCCCGAACGACTTCTCCTGTCAAAGAGCCGTCTGCATCGCCAGATACATAGGGAATCGCAATGGTAGGCCGCACCACCTCTCCATGGGGATAGGCTGGCTGCCAATGGTATCCACAGCTAACAAACAAAAGGAATGGAAACAGGATGCTTATTTTACAGATGCCCAGACGCTTGCAGACTTTCTAATTTTGTCTTAGCGATAGAGGCAGCCTCCGTCTCGGGGTATTGGGACAATACCTTCGAGTAATAGATAATGGAGGCAGGAATTTTGTGAGTTTTTTCAAAAAAGCGCCCTGTTTCCATGAGATGTTCTGCAAAAATCTCTTGCATCCCTCGCAACCCTTTTTCAGCCTCTGCAAGGCGATCCTCCCGCGGGAATGCGAGACGGAATTTACGGAGATTAAGATCAGCGAGATCGAGAAGAGCTGGGTCCAAACTTTGTTCTTTGCACTCGGCGTGGTACACCCTGCTTTTCTCCAGAAAAGCCCGCACCGCTAGATCATGTTTCGGGAATCGCCGAATCAATAGATCCAAAGTCTCCAGACTGGATTTATAATCCTCCGCTTTCGCCTGGAGCTCCGCTTTACCGAGAAGCGCTTTTGCCGCTACTTCGTCGTGAGGAAACGCAGTCACCACCTCATCATAGATCTGGATTGCATCCTCATCAGCGGAGAGGATTTTAGGCAATTTATGCGATCCAAATAAATGTTTTTTGACCCCAGACCGGAACTGCTCAGCAATATTGAATTTATAGAGGATCGCCTCCTCGAAGTGTTTCGGAGAGGCAGAATGGCCTAAGTAGGCGCTGAAGCTCTCATTAGCCAAATCGAGCTGCCCCAACTTGTAGTAGGCATCCCCAGCGAGAAAATCGGCCTCTTGGGCAAACGGACTATCGGGAAAATAACGAGAGATCATCCCCGCGTAATCGATCGCCGACCACCAATCCCGATCCCGCAGAGATTCTTGTAAATAACTGTGATAGTCAAGAGCAGCCCCCCCCTCCCTACGCACAGGGATAAACTCCTGTCCTTCAAAACACAGAGCGGTCAGGGCAAAAAGAATGAAAAAAGGATAAAAGAGAATTTTACTCATGGGCTTGGACAACGTATGAACAAAGAAGCAGCGTAGAAGAAACTAGGGTTTGATGTCAAGGAATGCAAGCGATGGAGCACACACACAACTCCCATTTTCTATACCGCGCGGTATAGAAAATGGGAGTTGCGCTTGATTTGTACAGATTTGAGAGACTGAAGGCAGTTACAAAACTCCCCGCCCTTGAAAAATCGATGATTTTGCGAAGGGCGACATAGTCGCCCGGACAGCGACAACGGCGGCCTGCCCAAGTGGGCAGGCGAGGCTGCGGAAACACGAGAAAGTCCTGATGGACCTTCTCAGTGCGGAGCAGGGAAGCGAAGCGCCCAGGCCCGAAGGGCGGCGGATTTTACGGCGGCGGATAGTTTTGCAACTGGCTCGACTGTTTAGACCCACTCCATCCATGCAACCAGCCTGCCTAATGGAGGAATAAGGCTGCCGATGACCGGCACGACTGCCCTCCCTCCCCAGTAAAGAGCCGTACCCCCTACGGTGGCTGCTGCCACCCCTACCGTGCCCCATAAGACACCTTTGAAGAGACCCTTTACCCCGCTATCAGCAACAGAACCCACGGTATCAAGCATATCGGCGACTTGACCGTTACACCACTTCTTGGTTCTGACCCAGTAGGCAGAGCCGGTACGCGCAGCATCTAACGCATCATCGAGCTGCATAGCTCCTAATGCAGAGAGAGTCTCTTTATTTTTTGCGATCAAGGCGGTAATTTCCTCAATATTTTGCCTACACAGCGCGCTTAGCTCGTCTGAATTGTTTGCAGAGCAGACACCGTACGCCGAGACGTTTTTCCATTTCCGCAATTCCATCTCGAGCAGCTTCTGCTGTCTCTTAAACTCCACAGTTAAGACTTCTACTTTCTCCTCAAAGACGTTGCCCCCTTGAGTAGCTGGTGTTCCAGGATCAGCCAGAGTGAAAACGTTGTTGACGTACGTTGCAGGAACCCGGGGCTTTGGCACATAGGCGTTCACCACAGCAGCCTGTAATTCCGCTTTCGTTGCCGTACTGCACCAGCGGGTAAATGTACGCATCTGAGTATCCAAGGTCTTCTGATTGTGCATTACTGTATCCGTCGACTGTGCTACGGGAGCTGGATCTCCCAAGTTCATAGTTCCGTGCAGAAGAGTTAACTCGTTCTCTTTCGCCGATAGCGGCTGCGGAACCCCACTCAAATCTGCAGGCCTCAGAGTAATACCGGAATCAGTCTCATCCTGCTCCCTCAGTCTAGCGTTCTTTGCAACCGTTTCAATTCTGTCATACAGAGTCTGCAACTCTGCCGCAGGGAGCTGCATTGCAATAGCCTGTTCAGCCAACTCGATCCGCAAATTCTCTAAGTTTCCTTGCAGCCGGGTTCTGCTGCTTATAACCTCTCTCTCCAAACGCGGGAGCGCTTTCGTCCACGCATTCCGCTTGTACCAGCAATGCTCATCTTCATACCGTTTTTGCGCTGCGTTAAACGACTGCGCATACGACGTAATCCTGCGATTAAACCAGTTGTGGAGCATTTCTTGATCTGCTAGAGCCGCCCCAGCACTCGTATTCAGGGGGCAAGGCTGTATCGTCGTGGCTTGTGGTTGAGCTTGACCTAGCCGTACAGGAGAAACAGGATTAACACGATGAGTCATAAAAACAACCTCTAATTCATTTCATTACAATACGAAAATTATACTACTTATTTCACTTATTTATAAACAAAAAAACAGTTAACGGGATATTATTACACATGTTTATAATACTTATTATAAACACTCACCCCACTAACACCACATCCTATGACGCCTCCTGCAATCATCCCAATTCCCAGGAACGCTTTAACAGCCCTTTTGAGAGTAAATCCTAACGCCTTCTCTGACTGAACTCCTCCCTTTTGCGTCATCTGGGCATAATCTGCGGCTAATTGCCTGCCATCAACAGAACGACTGCAACCCTCAAGAAAACCAATCCATTGATCGACCTGCTTTACAAGACGTTGCAAATGGGTGATACGCAAGGATAACCCCTGTGCATCATTCCTATGATCGGCGCTTTGTGAAGAACAGACTCCTCTAATAAGAGTCTCTCTGCACCGAGACAGCTGCGTAATCGCCTTCTTCACTACATGGTGACGAAATTGGCGGCGCCTACTCTCAAACGCATCGCGAGAAGCTTGATTCGGCTGCGGGTCATTGCATAAGTTCCCGTATTCGGCACGAAGCATTGCCGTGGTATTGGATATTCCTGATAAATCGCAATCTACCGATATCAACTCACTCTCTGCATTCTCTAGGGAAACATCCCCGCCACCCTTTTTACTCAACGCTCGGTAAAGCTCTAATTCTTCCTTCTCTCTTTCCGTTGCAATTGGGCTCGATAGCTTAAGCGCTTGAGAGGCGATCTCCTCAACCGCTGCGAGCCTTCCTGTCCTTTCGAACCAAGGCAAATCTTTTTCTAACATTTGGGATAGTTCAGAGACACACATACAGCGGGCTGCTTTCAGCGCCCAGGCAAGCCTTACTTGGTCACGCGCCCCTAAAGCCGGGGAAATCTCATCGATCTTCAAGGCGATCTCTTGCAGCACATCATCCCTTTTTGGATCTTTCGTAACGGGAAGCGCGTGCAACGCTTGCATCAACCGATCGTACATAGAAACTGACGAAGTCATAAAACCCTCATAATTCATTAGTAATTATATCGATAATTTTGAAACCGTGGCTTATTTTATGAGCCAACGTGACGCAACTGTCATCACCCCTATGCATACAAAGGCACCCGCCTTGATTGAGGAGCCTTCCATCCCATTAAGAACTCCGGAAACGCCCAAAGCTACGGCCGCACAAAGAGAGGCCCTCTGCACTACAGCCAAGCGTTTTTGCAACGCTCCCAATTTGGCAGCGTGGCGTTGATTCAGCGCAGCACGATCTGCTTCCAACCGAGGCGTTAATGCCTGTTCAAAGAGCTTTTGAGAGTCCAGAGAACTCGTAGTTTGAGTAAGCGCCTCCTGAAGATCTGCGATTTTGTTGAAGGAGGCGATCATTGTCTGCCGGCGCTTGGAAAATGCCTCTATGCTCTCTAACGAATCCCGCGGAGCCTGATACTGGGCTTTGAGTAATTTTGATTGCATCCGCTTTAAGGCGTCGAAGAGTTCTGTCATCCGTTGACACAACCAGTCACGCTCACGCCAACATTCTGCAGCCTGAGAGGAACTGCCCTGCTTCATATAAATTTCGGGAGAATGCTTTGCTGCGCACTGCTGCATCGCCTTGGCAGTGCGTATGCAGGCCTTTTCGAAACCATCAAGCTCTTGGCTCATGTCTAAATCAATGACTTCTTCACTTTCATAGCGCTTGTGCAGCGCCTTATAGCACTCTAATTCATCAGCATCCGCATTCGCACATCCCTTACTAAGAGACAGTTGGATCACTTGATCCGCAATCTTCGCAACAGCGTCATTCCTTGCAGTCTTGGTTGCTTGTGAATCGAATATCCCTCCTCTTTCTACTGCATCAAGTTCCTTTTTCAATCCCACAAATGTTACAGACATAACCCCCCCCAATCAACGATATTGCATTAATAAAAACAAACTATATCTAAATATTATACAAAATTAAAAGTAAACTATGTACAAAAACAACAAATAAGGGATACTTTAATTTTTTAATACGATCAATAAAATATATAACAGCACTACGAAGAAAGGATTAGTAGATAATAATTTAGATCAATTTTATTGATTTTTAGTTTGCTGTATGAAATAATGGTTACTCAAAAGAATTAAAATTAACGACTGAGAGCTTGTTGCATTTTTAATTAACTGGCTAGTCAGAGATCCGTTAAACACTGTTATTTGAGGGAGAAACCATGGACCAAGAAAAATTATGGGGACAAGAAACCCATCAAGATCAGAATGACACTACGAAGGTAGTCTCGATTACAGAGGCCGCGCGGATTAATAATGTAACACGCCAGGCAATCTATGTGGCAATTAAACAAAAAAAACTCAAAGCCTCCAAAGACGCCACCCGCTGGACCATTCATTTAGACGATCTTGAAGAATACCGTAAAAACAAATATTCACGCACAAAATCGATCTTCGATGGAGAACTTCTCTTTGATAACCGAAAAGGTTTCTACTCAGTCAATCAAGCCGCCCAATTTCTTAATGTTCCTGCGCAAAAAATTTATTATGCCACACGAGTAGGCCTTTTAAAAGCGCATCGCAAAGGCGCTGCTTGGGTCATCCACATCGACGACATTAAGGGATATCAGGAAAATTACCTCAGCAGAGGATCGAAAGTCGCGAATTAGGGCCCATAAAGAAATAATTTCCGCATCTTAGAGAACCTGAAAATCTTTAATGATGAGTTGAATACTCGCCTTATTCAAGAACGTATTGATTTGGGGAGTAAAGGCCACGCGCAGGCGGATGTTTCTGCGCGCAATTTCCTCTTTCCTTCCTGCAAGTCCAAAAGCAATTCCCTCCAAAGCCCTATCTCCTTGTTCTAAAAAAAGCTTGAGATGATGCTGGCCGATCACTTTAGGGGGCCAAAGCTGAGTCGCCTCGCAATAAAGAGTGGGCGGCGGATTATCGTTGCCGAACGGCTCTAAGAGATTGAGTGATTCCATGAATTCAAAGGTCAAATCGTTAAAGTCTGCCTTCCCATCGAGATGCAGTTTTGGCGTCACGTCGAGATCTTTTAAGCATTTTTCTGCAGAGGCGAGGAACCTCTCTTTGAAAAGAGCGATATTCGCCTCTTTAATCGTAAGTCCCGCCGCATAATCGTGACCGCCAAAATTGACAAGCAGCGCCTCGTTTTCTTTAAGAACCGATAGAAGGGGGAATTCAGGGATCGTCCGCATAGAACCCTTCCCCATCCCCTGTTCCACAGAAATGATGATCGTAGGTCTGTTATACTGCTTTGCAATACGAGCAGACAAAATGGCAATCACCCCCGGATGCCATTTTTCTGAGGACAGCACAATGGCTTTATGAGCGAGCATGTCGGGATGTTGAAAGAGGATCTCCTCGATATCGTCAGCCGCTGCCCGTTCAATCCTCTGCCGCTCTACGTTATGGATATCAAGTTCTTTGGCAAGCGCCTCAGCCTCGTCGCTGCGATGCAATAATAAGAGCTGCACTCCTTTGATGGGATCGGCAATGCGGCCCAAACTATTTAACCGAGGAGCGATTTTAGAAGCGATATCGAGCGGGGTGAGTTCCTTTTCCTCCAATTCGCTTAATTCAAAAAGTTTTGCAAGGCCGATCCGTTTCATTTTACGCATCTGCCGTAGACCGTAGCGCACCAGAATCCTATTTTCTCCTTTTAAAGCCCCCATATCTCCAATCATACCAAGCGCCACGAGATCCAAATAAGTCTTTAGATCGATTTTTGTAGGTGCAATCTCCCCATTTTCGATGAGCGTACTTGTCAAAGCATGGATCAGTTTGAACGCAACGCCCACGCCGGTGAGCTCCCGGTTAGGATAGGTACTGTTGATGAGTTTCGGATTGAGAGTGGCTACGCAGTGGGGAATTTTCGAGGTTGGCTCATGATGATCCGTAACAATCACATCGATTCCATGTTCGACAACCTCTTGAATCTCTTTAGCAGCGGTAATCCCGCAATCGACCGTAATCAATAAAGTGCAGTGCCGCTGCTGCGCAAAGTTCAGGGCGTCCCCAATTAAACTCTTTTTCAACATGGCGCGATCGGGGATATCGAAAAACACCTTTGCCCCTATATCGCGCAAAAATTCAGTTAAAAGCGCTGCCGCAGTCATCCCATCGACATCGTTGTCTCCATAAATGAGAATCGGCTCTCCCACACGAACAGCTTTCAAAATACGCCCTACCGCTTTATCCATATCCGGAAATAGATCGGGATCGTGGAGATTGGGCAGTTTCGCATAGAGAAATTCATGAATCTCAGGCAGATCCTTAAATCCTCTCGCTACTAAAATTTGGGCGGCGATAGGATGGATATTGAATTCCCTGATGATTTCTTGAAGAAATTGAGGATTTTGGTGGGGTAAAATCCAAAGAGGCGGGCTTATATCATGGATCATAAATATACCGAACGTGATTCAAGAATTGGGATTTCGGCTGTGTAAAAATAAGAGCCAATTACAAAATTATCCGCCGCCATAAAATCATCGATCTTTCGGGAGTATGGAGCTTGCAACCGCCCCCAGGTATAGTCTTCTCGGCAATAAAGAGCCACAGGGTTTATTGCAAAGGGCCCAAAGATGCCTTCTTATGGAACAACAACAGCAGCAGTGGAGCGATGAACCAGGAGGAGAGCGTGCCGAACAGAACTCCGATCGCCATGACAAGGGAAAATCCAAAAATCGATGCCCCCCCAAAGAGGACGAGTGCAACGAGGACGAGAAGGGTCGTTCCCGAAGTGATGGTAGTGCGGCTCAGCGTTGCATTGAGAGATGTATTGATGACGGCTCTCAAACTCTTCCCAGTTCCTTTGTATAGCTCTTCTCGAATCCGATCGAATACAATGATCTTATCATTGAGCGAGTAACCAATGATAGTCATGAGAGCAGCAATAGTATTTAAATCAATCTGGATAGGGACGCCAAGGAAAAAAAGCCATCCAATGAAAGCAACTGCTACGAAAACATCACAAAACAGACAGAGGAGCGCGGCGGCGGCAAAAGGATACTCAAATCGGAATGCGAGATAGATAAAAATACAGAGGAGTGCGATAGCAAGTCCTAGAAGAGCGCTATTCCTCATGCCATCCGACATTTGGCCACTCATCGCAGTCCAGTTCGACTCGAGCGAGGCATATACATGGGAAGGCAGGGCAAGCCCTTGTCTTTGCAACGCATCTACAACCCAGGCAATGCGGGGATTTTTCCCATCCGTATCCTGCTGCATCTGATAAAAGGGCTTGCCAGGCAGCTCAAAAGTAGTGCCTAAGAGGAATCGCAGATGATGGGGAGAATCGAGAACGCGGACTTGGAAATCATTCAACGAGGCGCCAGAGGCAAGAAGCGCCCCTTCGGCAGCTTGCACATACCCTATCTCCGTATGAGGCGTTAATTCAATCTCTACCGCATACCCTCCCGTAAAATCGAGGCCGAAAACAGACGATCTCTTGGCAAAGAGCAGCGCACTGCCAATCGCCACAATCAGCATAGTACACACTACTGCAAGCTTTGCCTTCTTAAGAAAATCGACGCTCGTAGAGCGAATCCAATCGGCCATGGAAAGCGCTGTATGCTTGGGATTTTGCACCCACCGGGTAAAATAGAAACGGGTCATGAAGAGCGCCGTGAACATTGAAGAGGCAATTCCAATGATGAGGTTCACCGCAAAACTTTTGATAGGACCCGCATCAAATTGAAGCAAAATCAGGGCGGCGATAATCGTAGTAATATTCGAATCAAGGATCGCGCTATAAGCTCTCTTATATCCGGCAGAGAGCGCAGAGGCAATGTTTGCCGAACGAGCAAACTCCTCCTTCACCCGCTCGAATACCAGTACATTGGCATCGACCGCCATCCCCACCGTCAAAATCACCCCCGCAAGTCCCGCTAGGGTCAACGCAGCGCCTAAGTTCTGGAGAGTTGCCCAGAGAATGAGAAGATTGAAAAGAACCGCTACAGAGGCGATCAGTCCCGCAAACCGGTAATAGAGAATCATTGACACGACAACAAGGAGAAGAGCGATGATTGTTGCGGTAATCCCCTTCAAGCGATCCGCTGCGCCCAGCTCAGGGCTCACATTTTTTTCGGAGAGAATATGCGGAGTAAAGGAAAGAGAACCCGCCTTAAGATCCGCCGCAAGTTGACTCACTTCACGCTGCGAAAAACTGCCACTAATCATAGCGCTCTCTTTCAGAGGGCTGTCGAGAGTGGGCGCGCTAATTACAGAATCATTGAGGATCACAGCCATCCGCCATCCGCGTCCTTGAGAATAGTTTTCTAAAGAAGAGCCCGCCACCCCTTCTTTCGAATAGCGAGAGGTCCAAGCAAAAAGAGCTTCCTTCGGCTGCACCTTCTGGCCATCGTGATTGAGATAGGAGCTGCGTGTTTCAAAACTCAAAAAATTGCCTTTCGACGGCTCATATCCCGTCCGAATATTTTCTAAATTCGCCCCCTCGAGCGCCCAGTTGCGCATCACGATGAGCAACGGATGGGATTGACCATGCCATTCGGAACGATCATCCCCACGCAGAAGGGCTATTGCAGATAATGTGTCATCCACACAAGATCCAATTGCCTCTTCTTCATTCCCGAGACGTAACCCCTGTTCCCATAATAGACTCGCAGATTCAGAGCGCAAACGCTTCCCCTCAGGGGAGAGGTGCTCTCTTGCGATTGCATTGATTTCCTGGGAGCTCGTCTTCTTCGTAACAAACGCCTCATTCCACACTTCTTGCAAGAATCGATTCACACTCCCCGCAAGAGGAAGGTTGGAAGGGGAAAATTTTTCATTGACGACATGGAAATAGAGCGTGGATGCTTTAATGAGTTCCGAAGCAGAGAGCGCTTGCGAGCCAGGAAAATCGAGAACGATGTGGTGGCCGACCTGCCGAATGGAAACTTCTGAGACCCCCATTTTATTGACACGCAGATGCAACTCATTCATCCCCTGTTTGAGATCCGCATCGTTTGTGACGAGCTGACGCTTGGAGTCTCTCAATGCAATCTGTACCGTCTTTCCTCCAGATAAATCGAGTCCCCAGCGAATAATTTTTTTCTCATCGCCGCGGAAATATTTGCGCACCGATAGGGTCAAGTTACTCCATAAAAGACTCTTTGAAGGAGGTGGTATATCAAATCGAACATGAGGATCGAGACTGACTTGGGCAGCTAAGTAGTCATCTTTCCACTTCACTAACTCTTCGTGCATCCTCGTCTCGATGTCGTTATCGATGAGGAGCCTGTGCTCTAAATCGGTGAGTTCAAGGAAGGCATATTTTTTCGTACCGGCCAGGGAAAAATTTTCCCTTGTAGCCTCTAAAAGATCCTGGGAAAAATGGCGCTTTTCAAAGAGGAAATCGCCCTCCTTCGCAAACATCCCCGGCACATTGATGGCTGCATAGCCTACAAATCCCCTACTATGGAGGATCTCTGCAAGAGCGCGAAAATCAGAAGAGAAGACCTCTGCCCAGGGAGAATGCGGAGTCTCTTCATACGTCTTTACAATCCGATCGATTCCCTTAGCAAATACATAAAGTGAATCGGTCTTAAGACGCTCCCAGTGTGCCGAGTCGGACAATCCAAGAGGCGATGCAACAACGAGACAGAGCGCCCTCTGCTCTTCTGGAAGAGCTTGATACGTCTCGAAGTCAACAATGGGTAAAGACTGCAAGTCAGGATGAGCAGGTCTCCAGAACGTTTTGAGGAAAGATTGGATCTGTTCTACATAAGCTTTTGCAAGAGGCGCCTGGTCAAGTACGAGATATCCAGAGACGTTGGGCGCCTTCGAGAGAGCGATCGTCACTTCTCCTTCCCCCGGGATTAACTCTTCTCCAGAATCCTCTGCAATTCTCGAAATTTCATCGATCAAAAGCCTTTGGCATGCCTCTCCGTTTTTTTCTTCCTGAACAAAGAAGAGAACGTCGGGACGAATCCGCAGCACGATTTGCTCTCTTTCCCAATCAATGGAAAGGGCGGAGAAGAAGGGAGATTGCTCCGATAAATCGATCCGATGCGCTGTCTCCAGCTGTTCTCTGATCTGGCCTCTCGTCCACGGGTCCCTACCAGCTGCGAACTGGGTCACATGGGATTTGACATAAGTTTCGGCATTCAAAAGATGGGCTTCTTGATTCTCAAGGATGCGAAGACGCTCTCCCTTCTCTTCGAGACCTAGCAACCCCTTCTCCCGCTTCATCTCATCGCGCGTCCGATCGAAAGAGGCAATCAAGGACTGCACCGCTGCGCTCCGATTCGCAAAAAAGCCCCGAGTAAACTGCGCAGCACACCTAGCTGCAATCGGACTATTCGCACCAAAGATTTTTTCTATCGTATTGATCTGGGAGGCGAGCGTTTCCACTAAAGGCAGAGGCGTTTTGCCCTGCTGTAAATAGCCGAGCCAAACTGCACTCTCGCTTTGCCCTGCTAAGGCAAAAGCGATTTGTTCAAGTCGATCCAACAAAAGAGTGCGATCGGATTTAGGGACATAGGTAAAATACTCCTTTTTCAAAGAGAGAGGTATTTTTCTCTGTACTAGCACCCGTTTATCGGATCTTTCTTGTGATGCAAGAGAAAGCCGCGCCGGGGCAAAAGGGATGAGAGAGCCTGCGCGGACAAGACGAGCGCGAAATTGATCAGCCTCTTCCGAGGAGGCGAAGGTCACGTCTACAAATTGAGGATTTTCCTGGGAAATCGTTTGCGGCTTTAAGTGGAGTAATTGGCAATAGGCGCATACCCAATCCTTAGCTTCTCTTTCCAGATGCGTCAGGCGTTCTTCCAATTTTTCGGCAATCCGTTCCGCTTTTTCTGCGGAGACCTGTGCCTTTAACGGCTGTAAATAGTAAAATAAAGTGGGCAGCACATTATAGATTGTAAGCGCAACTACAAAGAGAATGAGAAGAAATTGCCATTTGCGTGGGGCATTCATAAGCGCCTCTTAGAGACTGTTAACCCTGAGAGACTGAAACCACGATCGCAGACAGTCTCTAGAGGAGGATACAAGATTGGGGATAATTCGTCCATTCTGTATGATCGGCGCCAACTAGGAAAGACATGTCTAGCATAGCTGTAGTTGGACTCCAATGGGGTGACGAAGGGAAGGGCAAAGTCATCGACCTTCTTGCCAAAGATGCGCTTCACATCGTCAGAGCGCAGGGGGGGAACAACGCTGGACACACGATCGTTATAGAAGGCAGAGAGTTTCGCTTCCATCTCATCCCTTCCGGCATTGTTTATCCACACACAAACTGCTATATCGGGGGCGGTACGGTCATCGACCCAAAGTCTTTGTTATCTGAAATTGAAGAACTTACAAAAAACAAAATCTCCTATACGGGGCGCCTTTTCCTGTCGCGCTATGCCCATCTTGTCATGCCCTACCACCGATTAATGGATCAATTATTAGAAAAAGTGAAAGGAACCACCGCCATCGGCACTACAGGGAGGGGAATCGGTCCTTGCTACCTAGATAAAGTCAATCGGTGC
The DNA here is from genome assembly GCA_016213175.1 of Chlamydiia bacterium. GTDB lineage: Bacteria > Chlamydiota > Chlamydiia > Chlamydiales > SM23-39 > JACRBF01. The sequence goes on along the minus strand of JACRBF010000049.1, from coordinate 19,518 downwards.
GGACTACGGGTTGCGGATCTTCTAGGAACCCCCACCCATTTTTACACCCAACTAGAAAAAACTCTATCGTTCAAAAATAGGGAACTGGAAAAGCTCTACGACCATGCGCCTTTCGATTCAGCCTCCCTCTGCGAGGAATATCTCATCTATGCAGAAAAGCTCCGCTCCCTTGCAGCTCCTGTGGAGGAACTTCTCTATGAGGCATCGAAACGCAAAGAACGCATCCTCTTTGAAGGGGCTCAAGGGGCCTTATTAGATAACACGTTTGGCAGCTATCCCTTCGTCACCTCCTCTTGCACCTTGTCTGGGGGAATTTGTGCTGGCGCAGGCGTAGGCCCTTCCAAAATCGCCCAAACAGTGGGTGTGGCTAAAGTCTATACAACCCGCGTCGGTAATGGCCCTCTGCCCACAGAGCTAAAGGAAAAGGAGCTCTCCCTATTTCCCGATCACGCAGCCGCTCGCGAACTGGGAACAACGACAGGGAGAAAGAGAAGAATAGGTTGGTTAGACGCCTTTCTTTTACGCCATACGATCTGTTTGAATGGGGTCGATTCCTTAGCCCTTACAAAGCTCGACATTCTCGACGATCTCGATGAGATCAAGATCTGCACTGGCTATAAAAAATGTTCCTCCTTTCCTGTATCGATCGATGCTCTCCTAGCAGCAGAGCCGATCTACGAGGTGCATCCGGGATGGAAACTATCTACTCGAACTATAAAGTCCTATGGAGAACTCCCTGTAAAAGCGCGCAATTATTTGCGCCGTATCGAAGAACTCGCGGGCGTCCCCATAGCCCTTGTGTCTGTAGGGCCTGAGCGAGCAAAAACTCTTTGGCTGGATCGATTTTTTGAATGACCTCTGAACCTCTTGCACTCCCTCCCCGCGCCCTCCACTCCCTGCAAGGGGCTCGTTACATAACAGATTCGCACAACCCTTTTTCTGAAAATGAACTCTCTGTGCTTAATTTGACCCATCTTCCGCAACATGTAGCGATCATCATGGACGGAAACCGGAGATGGGCTAAGCAAAGAGGCTTGCCCCCCATGCTGGGACACTGGGAGGGGGCTGAAGTATTGACAGATGTAATCAGCGCGGCAGCGCAACTGGGGATCAAAACAATCACTGTCTACTCTTTTTCGACCGAAAATTGGCAGAGATCCGGAGAAGAAATCGAGAGTTTGATGGACGTGTTCGAGATCTATCTCACCCGCAAACGAGAGCCGATGATTCTCGAAGGAATTCGGCTGGATATGATCGGAGATTTATCGGGCCTACCCCAAAACGTACAAAACGCCTTCCTCGCCACACGGCAAGCAACCGAACATTGTCGTAAAATCAATCTCGTCCTCGCCATTAATTACGGCGCGCGAGATGAGATTCGGAGAGCCTTTGCCAAACTGTTGGCGCTCCATCAAAAGCAGGGGCTTCGCAAAGAAGATCTCACTGAAGAGTTGATTGCAAGCCAGCTCGATACAAGCAAATGGGGAGACCCCGAGCTACTCATTCGCACAAGCGGAGAGATGCGCATGAGCAATTTTTTACTGTGGCAAATTTCCTATGCGGAAATTTACGTCACTGAAAAATTATGGCCCGATTTTTCTCCTACAGATTTACTGGAAGCAGTGATCGCTTATCAGAAACGGAAAAAAAGATTAGGGATATAGGTTCAAGGATGTTCCTCAAGGATTTTACACGGAGAGCTGTAGTCTCTTCTATTTCTTTGGCAACGGTAACCGCGTTAATCTACTTTTCTTTGAATGTCTGGTTTCAATATATCGTCGTAGCCGTTGTAGCAACGCTTACAGGCATCGCCATCTGGGAATACGAGCAATTCGTGAAAACAAAAGGGGGAAAGACGCTTCTTCCAGCTCTGATCACGCTGGGCGCGCTCCAAGTATGCTCTTTCTTCTTAGCAGCCCGCTTTTTCCACTCATGGAGCGCCCCTACGTTCGTATTTTTTATCGCCTTCCTCCTACTCATCGCCCTTCACTTCAAAGAAAATAATGGCGCTATTGTCGATTTAGCCGCCTCCGCCTTCAGCCTCCTCTATATCGCAGTACCCATGGGGATTTTGCTAGGCATTCTTTACAGTCAAACCGCGACTCAGGACGGGAGATGGTGGATCGCTTACCTGCTCGTCGTGACCAAGATCACCGACATGGGAGCCTACGTTGGGGGCTGTTTATGGGGAAAGCGCAAATTGGCGCCAGCCATTAGCCCAGGAAAGACCATCGAAGGCGCCTTGATTGGCCTTATCTGCGCCATCCTGGCAAGCATCGGTTTTTACTGCATTGGCCTTTCTTCAGGCACCCTCCGATTTCACTTAAATTTTACAGAGGCCCTCTGCTTGGGATTGATTCTCGGCTCTGTCGGTCAATTCGGCGATCTTGCAGAATCGCTGCTCAAACGGGATGCGAATAAAAAGGATAGCAATACGCTCCCAGGACTCGGAGGAATCTTAGATTTGATGGATTCTCTCCTCTTCAACTCGTTTCTCGTGTATTATTATATCACTTACTATTCAGTAGACCTCTTGCGTAACTAATGGTTCGTTGATTTTCTGGATTATTTTGACCGATTTTCGACTTCAAATTGGGGAGCAATATCGACAACAGTATATACCCGTTCCACCTCAAAGGCACCCAAGAAAATCGAATTGAAATCTCTCTAAAATCGAATAAAACAGCGCGGTCAATATTGACTTAATATTGACCGCGCTGTTTTCCTCGATTTGAGAGGATTTGAATCGATTTGCTTTGGGCGCTTTTGAGGTGGAACGGGTATATTGCTCCCCAATTTTAAATCGAAAATCGGCTCAAAAGAACCAGAAAATCAACAGAACTTTAGTTACGCAAGAGGTCTAGTGATATGATTATTGCAATTGACGGCCCGTCTGGAACGGGGAAATCGACTGTCGCAAAAGGGGTAGCCAAGAAACTCGGATATACTTTTTTTGATACAGGCGCGATGTATCGATCTGTCGCCTGGATGATCCGTAAAGAACAGATCGATCCACAAGACCGGGAGAAAATCAAAAAACAGCTTCCTCTTTTTTCCTATGAAATCAAATCGGATGCGCAAGGGATGAGACGCTATTTTGCCTGCGGAACCGACGTGACCGAGGCCATTCGAGAACCCGCCATCTCAGCGCTCGCCTCTCAGATTGCCGCTTATGAAGAAGTGCGTGCCCTCCTTGTGCAGATCCAAAGAAATTTCGGAACCCATAGGAACGCTGTTTTCGAGGGGCGCGATATGGGCACTGTCGTCTTTCCCAAGGCGGAATTAAAAATATTTTTGACCGCGCGGGCAGAAATTCGGGCGCAGCGCCGCCTGAACGAACTCTTTTTGAAATTCCCAGAACTTGCGAGTTCTTTACAATTCGATCAGATTCTCCAAGAAATTACAGCGCGCGACCACACCGATTCCACGCGATCTATTTCGCCGCTCAAGCAAGCCTCCGATGCGGTTCTCATCGATACCTCCGATTTGTCTATTGAGGAAGTGATCCTCAAAATCTTGACCCTCGCAAATTGGAAAAAACAGTACCCGCCCATGAAGATCTTCTATCGGATCGTCTATTGGATAACGCGCACTTTTTTTAAATTATTTTTTCGATTGCAAATCCATGGCTTAGAGCATTTTCGCCCAGGCGCCGGCATCATTGCATCGAACCACACCTCGAATTACGATCCCCCCGTGCTATCGATCTCTTGCCCAGAAGAGGTCCATTTTTTAGCCAAAGAATCCCTCTTCCATGTGCCCCTCCTCGGCAGACTCATCCGGCGGCTCAACTCCCACCCCGTCTCTCGATCGGGATCTGACGCGAGCACATTCAAACAAGTCATCCAACTCCTCCAAGAGGGAAAAAAAATCATCCTCTTTCCAGAAGGGAACCGCTCTCCTGATGGAACCTTACAGCCTATAGAGAGAGGTCTTGCCTTCATCGCTCAAAAGGCAGTTTGCCCGATTTTCCCCGCCTATATCCAAGGATCTTTCGCCGCTTGGCCAAGGGTCCGTAGATGGCCTAGGCTATCCGGTTCGATCCAAGTGGTATTCGGCACTCCGATTGACAGCGAATTATGCATGGGACAGAGTAAGAAAGAGAAGGAAGAGTTCATGACGACCCAAACCACCAGCGCATTGAAAAATCTGAAAGCTTGGCTTGAAGAAGGCGCCCACGGAACACCTCCCTAGGGCATCGTAAAGATGCGGCCAAGATGAGTCGAACATCCACCGAGTTGCCTCGACTAGAACCTGAATCTAGCGCGTCTGCCAGTTCCGCCATGGCCGCGGAGGACGCCATTATAACGGGCTCTCCTATTGCGGGCTACCAAAAAATAGAAAAATTGGCTATATTACATAGGAAATGGAGGACTCATGTCTGACAAAAGTTCGATCAAACACTTAACTGACGAGACCTTTGAACCTGAAACGAAAAAAGGCGTCACCCTTGTAGATTTTCACGCCGATTGGTGCGGTCCCTGTCGAATGCTCGCCCCCGTCTTGGAGCAAGTTGCAAAAGAAGTAAAAGGAAAAGCAGCCGTTGTGAAGGTCGATATCGACAGCGAACAGAAGACAGCCAGTAGATTCCAAATCACCTCTGTTCCCACAATGATCCTATTCAAAGACGGTAAGGAAGTGAATCGATTAGTCGGTCTTCGCAATGCCGCAGCAATTAAAGATTTCGTCTTGTCAGCCGTGTAAAAAAGGGATGATTTCGTCAAATTGTACAGCATGCGTTTCACGGGATGCCAGGTGTTTGATCTGAAGGCGTCCCGTTTTTAGCTCATCCTCTCCAATGATCGCCGCATAGGTAGCCTCCAGGCGCACAGCATTCTGGAGAGCTGTTTGGATTTTTTGCGTGTATAACTCAATGCCTGCCGCAATATGACGGCGCCGGCATAAAGTTGCAAGTCTCAGCGCCTCCGACTTTGCATTCTCCCCAAGCGGAATGAAATAGACAAGAGGGCTCTGTCCTGGTGGAATTGCAATATCCTGAGCAACAAGAGCTTGCAGAACGCGTTCCAATCCCGTGGCAAACCCCACCGCAGGCAAATCGCTACCGCCGAAGGTGGCGATCAGACCATCGAACCTACCGCCTGCACCAATCGTATTCTGCGCACCAAGACCTTCCGAAAGAATCTCAAAAACAGTCTTATTGTAATAATCGAGTCCACGCACAATCCGATCATCGACTCGGTAAGGAACCTCAAGACGATCTAATAAATGGCAGAGAGCTTCAAAGTGAGATCTCGCAGAATCAGAGAGGTGGGTTAAAAGGGAAGGGGCTCCTTTCAGGATCTCCCGATCCTTCGGATCTTTTGAGTCGAGAATACGAAGAGGATTTTTTTCAAAGCGCACTTGGCTATCGGCAGATAATTCAGAAAAATAGGGGCGCAAATACTGAGTTAAAGCAAAGCGAAATGCAGTGCGAGAAGCAGGATCTCCCACGGAATTGAGATGCACTTTGAGATTCTTCAATCCGAGACGCTGATAGACTTGAACAAGTAGATCGATCGTCTCAGCATCTTGTTCAGGACCGGCAACCCCGATGGCTTCGACTCCAAACTGATGATGCTGCCGGTAGCGTCCAGACTGGGGACGTTCATAACGAAACATAGGTCCGATATAAAATAATTTATGCACGCTGCCAGGCTTGGCAAGCCGATGTTCAATCAGTGCGCGCATAACGGAGGAGGTACCCTCTGGACGCAAGCTCATCGAACGCTCTGCCCGATCTCGAAAGGTAAACATCTCTTTAGTCACGATATCGGAGGTTTCTCCCACCCCGCGATCGAAGAGTTCCGTGCGCTCATAAATAGGGGTCCGAATCTCTTGATACCCATATTCAGCAACTGTTTCTCGAATACATTTTTCCGCATAGTGCCAGAGGTGGGAGAGCTGCCATTTCTCCTCTGCTCCATAGGGAAGGATATCGAAAGTACCCTTAGGTGCTTGGATTTGCATAGCGCCATTTTATACGAAACGCTAGTTCTAAGTCGAGCTTAAGAAAAACGATTGACACAAGACGGGGAGGGACTTTACCCTTTCAATCCGGGTAACTTCAGGCCATTTTATGAGCGTACTCGATTTTTTTAGACCAGCTCCTTACATTCCAGAAATTCAAGATCCTCATTTAGTCAAAAAATCTTATGGTTATTGGCGTTTGCGTACATTCTATGCCATGTACATCGGATATGCATTCTACTACTTCACAAGGAAAAGCTTTGTCTTTGCAATGCCCGCTATGCAAGAGCAGCTAGGACTGAGTAAATTCGAGCTTGGCCTTCTCGGCACGATTTTGAGCCTCAGCTACGGAGCCAGTAAGTTTTTAAGCGGCATCCTCGCCGATAAATCGAATCCCCGCTATTTTATGTCAATCGGACTGATCCTGACAGGCATTCTCAACTTCCTATTCGGGCTTTCCTCCGTCTGGTGGGCCTTTGCCGTCTTCTGGGGGCTCAACGGATGGTTTCAAGGCTGGGGATGGCCCGGCTGCGCTAAACTTCTCACACATTGGTATTCTCAATCCGAAAGAGGCAGATGGTGGAGCATTTGGAGCACATCGCACAATTTGGGAGGAGCCGCAATCCCCCTCTTGGCAGCTGCTTGCGTTGAATACTTAGGCTGGCGCTACGCTTTGTACGTTCCAGGCACGCTCTGTATCTTTGCGGGCATTTTCCTCATGAATCGTTTGAGAGATACCCCCCAATCGCTCGGACTACCCCCCATCGAAAAATACCGAGACGATTACCCCAATCGTCAAAACATCCCAGAAAAAACGCAACTCTCCGTCAAAGAAATTTTGTGGGGATATGTCCTGCGCAATAAGTTCATTTGGGTGCTCGCCCTCTTTTCTTTTTTCATTTATATCATTCGAACGGCCGTCAACGACTGGAGCCTGCTCTACCTCATTGAAGTAAAACACTATTCCCACATTCAGGCAGGCGCGTGCGTCTGTTGGTTTGAAATAGGCGGTTTTGCTGGTTGTTTAGCCGGGGGATGGGCTTCGGATTTGATTTTCAAGGGCAAGCGCAACCCCATCAACGTCCTTTTTACTCTCGGAATTCTCCTCGTCCTTCTCGCCTTTAAGACCCTCTCAATGCCCTGGCCGATTCTCGACGGCGTATTTCTCTTTCTTTTCGGCTTCTGTATCTTCGGTCCGCAAAACATCATCGGCCTTGCAGTAGCGGAGCTCTCTCATAAGAAAGCGGCTGCAACAGCAACAGGATTTGCAGGATGTTTTTCCTATCTCGGCGCAGCTGTTGCGGGAGGTCCTCTCGGGGCCATCATTAAAGCATGGGGATGGGATAGTTTTTTCTTCACGCTTGCCGCATCTGCGGTGATTGGAGTGCTGCTGATCTTGCCTCTGTGGTCGGTCAAAGCAGGACCACAGAAAGTGGGACAAGAAGTGGGCGACGGCGCAGTAATTGAAGAAACCTAATAGACCTCTTGCGTAATTAAGGTTCTGTCGACTTTCCAGTTCTTTTGAGCCGATTTTCGATGCAAAATTGGGGGGCAATATACCGACGATATTGTCCCCCAATTTTGAAATCGAAAATCGGCCAAAATAATCCGAAAAATCGACGAACCCTTAATTACGCAAGAGGTCTAATGACTTGGGTCCCCCTTAACGTCCATTCTCAGTACTCCATCCTCGATTCAAGCGCCTCTGTCATGGCCCTCGCTGAAAAAGCCAAAAGCTATTCAATCCCCTCTCTTGCTCTCACAGACCAAGGAAATCTCTATGGCGCCGTCGACTTTTATAAGGCTTGTAAGTCAGCTGGCATAAAACCGATTCTCGGATGCGAAATTTGGATGGCGCCCACCTCTCGCTTAGAAAAAAAAAGAATTGTAGGAGTGCCTCATGGGATGCCTATCATCCTCCTTGCGAAAAATCCCCTTGGCTACAAGAACCTTTGTAAACTCTCCTCTATTGGATTTTTAGAAGGGTTTTATTACCAGCCCCGCATCGACAAAGAGACGCTCAGCCAATACGCCGAAGGACTTCTCTGCCTATCAGGTTCTCTCGACGGCCCCCTAGGCTATACCATTTTGCAACAAAATGAAGAGACGCTTCTCAAAGAAGCCTCCTGGTACCACTCCCTCTTCGGCGCCGATTTTTATTTCGAGATGCAACGGCATCCCCTTTCAGAGGAAAGGATTCGAGAAGACGGAATCGCCGCAGAAGGGTGGCTGCTCCAAAAAGCTAAAGAGTACGTATCCAATCAAGAAAAAGTAAATCGCAAATTCATTGAACTGTCTCAAACACTGGGAATCCCTCTCGTTGCGACAAATGCGATCCATTACATCGAGCAAAGTGATTGGAAAGCGCATGAAATTCTACGCAATATCCAATCGGGAGAGCCTTGCGAAATTTGGGAAAGAGACTCTCAGGGCAATCCAAAAAATAAAGCACCAAATCCCAAAAGAGAAGCAGCCCCCACCCATGAACTCTATTTTAAAACGCCAAAGCTCATGAAGGAGCTATTTGCCGATGTGCCAAGCGCCATCGAAGAGACCCTGCGCATTGCCGAACAGTGCCGCTGCGAACTCGATTTCAAAACGAAACACTATCCCGTTTTTATTCCCCCCTATCTCGAAGGAAAAACCATCGAAAAAGAAGAGAGGCTCAAAGCCGCAGAGCAATTCCTCTTCGATCTGTGCCAACAAGGGATTCCTAAACGCTATACACCGGAAAGGCTTGCCGAGGTCCAAAAAAAATACCCGCACCAAGACCCCATTCAGGTTGTGCACAAACGTTTTGAGTATGAATTTAACATCCTCTCATCCAAAGGGATGTGCGATTACATGCTCATCGTTTACGACTTCATCGCCTGGGCAAAACAACGGAAAATTCCCATGGGACCTGGGAGAGGATCAGCCGCAGGCTCAATTGTCTCCTACCTCATCGGCATTACCGATATCGAACCGCTAAGGTTTCACCTCTTTTTTGAACGCTTTATCAATCCCGAGAGGATCTCCTATCCCGATATCGACGTCGATATCTGCATGGAAAGGCGTCAAGAGGTGATCGATTACGTGGTCGCAAAGTATGGGAAAGAAAAAGTCGCCCAGATCATCACGTTTGGCACCATGAAAGCCAAAATGGCGATCCGCGACGTAGGCAGAGTCCTTAACGTGCCCCTTTCTAAGGTCAACGAGATCGCAGCCCTTGTCCCTGAAGATCCTACAATGACACTCGAAAAAGCATTTCAAATCGACCCAGAGCTGTCCCGCCTTATGGAAACAGATGAAGAGGCAAGACGCGTATTAGAAATGGCCAAAAAAGCGGAAGGATCGATCCGCAATACGAGCACTCACGCCGCAGGACTCATCATTTCGGCGCATCCCATCACCGATCACCTCCCCGTATGTGTTGCCAAAGACTCCGAGATGGTAGTCACCCAATACGCAATGAAACCCGTCGAAAGCGTCGGCATGCTCAAGATCGATTTTTTGGGACTCAAAACGCTCACCTCCATTCAAAAATGTGTAGACGCTATCCAAGAACAAACCTCTCAATCGATTGACTGGGCAAACCTTCCCCTGGACAACCGCCCCACGTTCGATCTCCTCAATCAAGGGAGGACGCTCGGCGTATTCCAACTTGAATCGGGAGGGATGCAAGACTTAGCCAAACAGCTCCACATTGATACCTTTGAAGAAATCATTGCGGTGGGCGCTCTCTATCGCCCGGGACCGATGGATATGATCCCCTCATTCATTCAACGCAAAACAGGACGCGAGGCCATTGAGATCGATCACCCCCTGATGAAAGAGATCCTCTCCGAAACCTATGGAGTTATGGTCTATCAAGAACAGGTCATGCAAATCGCAAGCACTCTAGCGGGCTACACGCTCGGCGAAGGCGATGTCCTACGCAGAGCAATGGGGAAAAAAGACAAGGAGGAAATGGCGCGCCAAAGAGAAAAATTCTTACAAGGCGCTGGGAGCAAAGGAGTAGAAAGCGACACCGCCGGCAGAATTTTCGATAAAATCGAGAAATTTGCCTCCTACGGTTTCAATAAATCACACGCCGCGGCCTACGCCTATCTCTCTTATGCCACTGCCTACTTTAAAGCGAACTACCCCAAAGAATGGATGGCCGCCCTCATGACCTGCGACCAAGACGATACGACCAAAGTCGCAAAGTTCATCGGCGAGGCCAAAGCCATGCACCTTGCCGTACTGCCCCCAGACATTAATCAAGCAGGCCGTGAATTCATGGCTACAAACGATGGCATCCGCTTTGCTATGTCTGGCATCAAAGGAGTAGGCGGAGGCGCGGTCGAACATCTTTTGGAAGAAAGACGTATCCGAGGTCCCTACAAAAGCCTCTATGATTTCATCCAGAGAATCGATAAAACCCGCGTAGGGAAAAAACAGATCGAACTCCTCGTAGACGCCGGATCTTTCGATGGCACAGGCTGGACGAGGGACGCACTCCGTTTCAGCGTAGAGCCCATGTTCGAACAGGCCCTGTCCGAACAAAAAGAAACCGCACTCGGAGTTCTCAATCTCTTTTCCCTGCTCGAAGAGACGAAAGACCCCTTTGTAGATCCACCCGTAGTCTCCCAAAAATCCACGAAATTGCAAATCCTCCAAAGAGAAAAAGAGCTTCTCGGATTCTATCTCACAGGGCATCCCATGGAGAGCTACCAAAAAATCCTCTCCCGCCTCTCCTGCGCCCCCCTCAAAGACATCCCTCAATTAGCAGACAGCACGCTCTTCAGGGCCGCCTTCATCGTTGAGACCCTTCAAGTTAAAGTCTCTTCCAAGAGCCAGAAAAAATTTGCCATCCTCACCATCGGAGATGGCCTCGAACGCTTCGAATTGCCCATCTGGTCCGATCTTTTTGAAGAAAAAGGCCATCTCCTCAAAGAAAACCAACTCCTCTACGCCATTTTACAAATTGAGAGAAGAGACGGCACACCGCAACTCTCCTGCCGCTATCTCGAAGACCTCACCACCCTCGATGAGGAAAAAATCAAGAAAAGCGATGAGGTCTATGATCACCTGAAGACACATAGCAAATCGGAATCTAAATGGAAAACAAAGGCAGCGGCGATGAGTTCTAAAGAAGCATCTTCCTCCAAAGAAAAGGGTAAACACCTAACCCTCACCCTCGATATCGACAAACTCCGCCTCACCACCATTTTAGCTCTCAAAGACCTCTTTCGCGAGAACCCCGGCGCCTCTACCCTCGATCTGCAATTTACAGTTGGCACGAAACCTCTCGGCACTCTCTCCATCAGAGATCCTTGGGGCGTCAAAGCCACCGCCCCCTTCCTCGAAAAACTACAAGCGCTGATCGTAGGTTTCGGCACAGCCACGATGCGGTAAAAAACCAGAGCTGCTAACAGGGACAGTTGCGAATATCTCACAATTCAGCCACCATCTCGGCTATGATGAAGAAATGGATTTTTCTCCTTTTTCTCGCTTGCGCCTCGCTTGCCGAATGCAAAATGCCACACCTCTCTCCGAGAGATGTCCAAGCGAAGATGGAAGAGCTATTTCGCGCGCACGCCTGCTACAAAGAGATGTCTGCAGAACTGGCAGGCAGGTCTTTGAAAAACTTTCTCGAGGAACTCGACCCCACAAAAACCTATTTCCTAGAACCCGAGATTTCTTCCTGGCTCAACCCCTCAGAAAAACTCCTCAACACTGCTCTCACTAGCTTCAGAACCTCCGATTTTTCTCCGTTCTACGAAATTCACTCCTTGTGGCTCAAGGCGGTTGATCGCAGAAATGGTCTTGAGGAACAGGTTGCAAAAATGGCGATCCTCAAGGGAGTCAAAAGCGAAGAATTTAAAAATCTCGAGTGGGCCTCCAGTCAAGAATCGCTCGAAGAGAGACTACTGCGCATTAAATCGCTCCAATTCGACACCGCAAAAAAGGCAGGAGAAGAGGCACAGAATAAATTCCTCCAAAGACTCCAAAAACGACGTCTGAATCGACAGATGGAATTGACTGGACAGACAGCAGAAGAAAGAGCACATATCGTCCTCACTTGCGTACTCAAATCCGTAGCCAGTTCCCTCGATGCTCACACGAACTACCTCACTCCGAATGAGGCCAATCAATTCATGATTCAAGTGCAGCAGCGCCTCTTCGGCATCGGCGCCCAGCTGCGCGACGATCTCGATGGACTCTCTGTGATGCGGATTCTCGAGAATAGTCCCGCAAGCCAGAGTAAAAAAATCAAAATCAACGACAAGATCGTAGCTGTCAATCACGAACCCATCATCGGCCTCGATATTACGGAGGCGGTCGAACTCATTCGCGGGGAAGAAGGGACTTCTGTCGTCTTAACCATTCTGCGCGATACGGAAACGGATGGTATAAAAAATACAGAAACCTGCGACGTGGAACTCATCCGTAGCGCTGTCGTCCTCGAAGAATCGAGATTAGAGACCCACGTAGAATCGTTCGGAGATGGCGCGATTGCAACGCTGCGCCTGTTCTCTTTTTATCAAGACCCTCTCGCCTCTTCCGCGCAGGATATGCGAAAAGCCCTTGAGGCATGTAACACAGAGCACACCCTCAAAGGAGTCATCCTGGATTTGCGCGGTAATGCCGGAGGCCTTCTTACCCAGGCGGTGGCCGTATCAGGACTCTTCATCACAAAAGGAATTGTCGTCTCTGTAAAAGATCATACTGGACAAGTGCAGCACCTTCGCGAAGTGGAAGGCAAACCCATTTGGGAGGGGCCGCTCGTCATCCTCGCAGATAGAGCCAGCGCGTCTGCGGCGGAAATCGTCGCACAAACGCTGCAAGACTATGGAAGAGCGCTCGTCGTTGGAGACGATCACACCTTCGGCAAAGGCTCCTTTCAAACCTTTACCCTCGATCCTGTAAATCATCCCAAAGTCAATCCTCAAGGAGAATATAAAGTCACTAGAGGCAGATACTACACCGTATCTGGTAAGAGCCCCCAACTACACGGCGTACAAGCAGATATCGTAATCCCCGGACTCCTTTCACAAATGGACATTGGGGAGCGCTTTGCCAAATTCCCCCTAGACAACGAAGAGATCGAGCCCCACTTTGACGATGACCTTTCCGACATCTCCGCTTTTCACCGGATTCAATTAGGCTCCACCTACCGCCTCCACCTACAGCCGCAACTTGCCACCTACATCCCCTATCTCGCAACCCTCAAAAAAAATTCTCAAAGTCGAATCACTCAAAATAAAAATTATCAAACCTTCCTCGCCGAATTAGAAAAACAAAATTTTGACTCCCCTCACATCGATCTCTTCGGGCAAAGTGATCTCCAATTTACCGAAGCCCTCAGCATCATGAAGGATCTCCTATTCCTGATGAACCGCTAGCCCGCATTTCTCAGAGATTGTTAACGGATTTGAATTTCGTCGCTTTTCGGAAGATTTTTGGCCGATTTTCGATTCAAAATTGGGGGGCAATATACTGGATGTTGATATTGCCCCCCAATTTTGAATTGAAAATCGGCTCAAAAGGTCCCGAAAATCGACAGAAACCAAATCCGTTAACAGTCTCTCACACAGACCGGAGAAAAAGTGGACGAGATGTTACAGATCGTTCAGAGTTTCCCGGAATGTGTGAGAAATGTGGGCTAGCCTCGACTTTTATTAATTGATCGCGGATTATTACACTATTTCTGAGGAATTTCATGTCAGTACGCGTTCGGATAGCCCCTTCCCCTACCGGAGACCCTCACGTAGGGACGGCTTATATTGCCCTTTTTAACCTGATTTTTGCCCGCCATTTCAAGGGCAAATTCATTTTGCGCATCGAAGATACCGATCAATCGCGCAGCCGCCCCGAATATGAAAAAAGTATTTTTGAAGCCCTCCGCTGGTGTCAGATCCACTGGGATGAAGGCCCCGATATCGGCGGCCCCTATGGCCCTTATAGGCAATCGGAGAGAACTGAGATTTACCGTAAGCATGCCTATGAACTCTTAGAAAGAGGGCGCGCCTATAAATGTTTCGCTACCGCCGAAGAGCTTATGGAAATGCGGGAAGTGGCTGCCAAGCAGGGCAAACGAGTAGGTTACGACAGACGCTATCGCCACCTAAGTCCTGATGAAGTTCGCGCCCGAGAACGGGCAGGACAGCCCTTCGTCATCCGCCTAAAAGTCCCCCTTACCGGCGAATGTGTATTTGAAGACCAGATTAAAGGCCGTATCGCCTCTCCTTGGGCGGATATCGACGATCAAGTCCTCCTCAAATCAGATGGATTTCCCACCTATCACCTCGCTAACGTAGTAGACGATTTTCTCATGAAAATCACCCATGTGATCCGCGGCGACGAATGGATGAGTTCCACGCCAAAGCACATTCTCCTCTACGAATCTTTTGGCTGGACGCCCCCCGTCTTCATGCACATGCCCCTCCTCCTCGGCAAGGAAGGGAAAAAACTCTCCAAGCGGAAGAATCCCACCTCCATCTTCTATTTCCGAGATAGCGGCTACCTGCCAGAGGCGCTTGTCAACTTCCTCACTCTCATGGGCTACAGCATGCCGGCAGAAAAAGAGATTTATACCCTGGATGAACTCATCCGCGAATTCGATCCTAAGCGGATCGGCATCTCCGGCGCCTTTTTCGATATCCAAAAACTAAACTGGGTCAACCAGAAAAAAATCATCGACTCCATCCCCGAAGACAAGCTCTGGAAAAGACTCGTAGACTGGAAATTCAACGAAACCTTCATGTGCAAATTGATGCCTCTCATTCATACCCGCATCAAAACATTCAGCGAGTTCATGCAGCTCTGTGATTTTTTCTTCATCTCCGATATGAAATTTACCCCTGAGCTACTCTGTCCTAAACAAACCTCTCCCGAACTCGTCAGCTGCATCCTCCAAGCCATCATCTGGAATCTCGATGAATTGGAAGACTGGAGCGGGAAAGGATTAGAACAAGCATCGCACAATGCATCCGAGCGCTTCGGCGTCCATCACAAAAAAGTGATTATCCCCATTTTGTTTAGCGCTGTAATGGGGAAATCGATGGGCCCCCCACTCTTCGATTCCGTCACACTACTCGGGAAAGACACTACCCGCGTCCGCTTCATGAACGCCATTGAAACGCTCGGGGGCATTTCCAATAAACGAATGGATCTGCTCAAAAAAGGATGGGAGAAAAAAGATTGCCGAGAGCTAATCCCAACGACTCATTGAGCATCCGCCTCTGCAGGCGCAGGGAGAATCTCTGGCGTCACATGAGATTGAGAAATGACATAACCGCGGTTTGCGCTGCCACCATCCCCGCAAGACACCACAGAAACACACAATAAGGCAATGACTAATATTCTCATACACGAACCTATCCCAGTAATAAATTTCGGTCGATTTTTGGGTTCTTTTGAGCCAATTTTCGACTTTAAATTTCGGGAGTCATATACCAACTGTCGATATGACTCCCGAAATTTAAATCGAAAATCGGCCAAAATAATCCCGAAAATCGACGAAAAATATTACTGGGATAGGTTCACACCTCATAACCAGAAAAATAATCATTGCGTGATAGCTTGTCCATAAAAACCTATTCAAAGTCCCATCCTTTTCTCGCCCATATTCAAGAACGGACCCTCCTTACCGGTCACACCTCCACCAAACAAACCTATCACATCGCTCTAACCATCCACGGTACTGACTTCCCTTTTAAACCAGGAGACAGCATAGCCGTCCTGCCTCAAAATGACCCCCAGGAAGTGGAAGACATCATCCAAAACTTCAAAATTAATGCACACGACACCCTCTTCGATCCTCGAACAAACGCCTTTTACACAGCCTATGACTACCTCATCCACCAGGCAAATATCCGCAGACTAAACACCTCTTTTTTCAAAGAACTCCTCAGTCAAACAGCGCCGCAAGACCCCATCCTCTCCCCCGAAAACAAGACACGCCTCAATGACTGGCTCCCCTCCCGGACACTCCTCGATCTGTCCCGTCATTATCCCCTCCCCAATCTCTCCGCCCTCGCTAAACTCATGCCGCTCCTTCCCAGGTTTTATTCGATTGCAAGTTCCTCTCTCGTCTTTCCCAATGAGATCCATCTCCTTGTGGCCTACGTCTCTTACACTTCCCACGGTCATTTCTACAAAGGCATCGGCAGTCATTTCCTCTGCACTTTTGCAAAACTCCATACAACGCCCATTCCTATTTATCTACAGCCCTCACACAACTTTTCTCTCCCCAAAGATCCTGCCGCCTCTATGATCCTCGTAGGACCTGGCACAGGCGTCGCCCCCTTCCGCGCCTTTTTACAAGAACGCATCGCTACACATGCCCCAGGCCGCAATTGGCTCTTTTTTGGCGAAAGAAACCGCGCTACCGATTTCTACTACGAACCCTTCTGGCTAGAATTGCAGTCGCAAGGACGTCTCCGACTCAGCCTCACCTTTTCTCGCGATACACCTGAAAAAATCTACGTTCAACACAAACTCTACACAGAAAAGAAAAGCGTCTGGGATTGGCTTGAATCGGGTAGTTCATTCTATGTCTGCGGAGACGCAGGAGAAATGGCGAAAGATGTGGACCTCACTCTACACCGCATCCTTCGAGAAGAGGGCAATCTGACCGAAGAGGCCGCCTACGCTTATGTCAGGCGGCTGAAAACCGAAAACCGCTACCTCATCGACGTCTACTAAGGGACACAAAGACTCTTATATATACGAGACATTAGTTACGCAAGAGGTCTATTGCAGGAATCGCAGCTTCACTCCTCTTGCGGCGGCTTTTTCTTAGCTGCCTGCTGCGCCGCCTCCTGCTGCCATTTTGCAATCCGCTGTTCTGCGGACAACTCGTCCTCCTCATTAGCCGCCTGACTCGCTTCCTCTAGACCGCCAAAAAGCTCTGGCTCCACTGGCACTAGATGAAATGTACCATCCGGCTCCGATACTGGTGGCGGCACAGATTGTGCTCGTGACGGAACCAAACCCCCGCTGTTGCCATAAGGATGGCTTTCCTCAGGGGAGGGGCTGGGAGCAACTGCTGGCAATGGATTCTTGTCTATCTCCATATCATCCTCAGGCAATGCCTGCGGCGGTGGCACAGATTGCGCCCGCAACTGCTCCGATTTCTTTTGTATTGTGTTAAGAATCGACGATGGCGAGGAAGCCGGAGTCGACTCTATCGAAGAGGGAGTCAAAGAGCTATTTCCCTTGGAAGTCGCCGCTGGACTTAATTGCATTGGTTTCATGAGCGCTAGCTTTGCGCGTCCAGCAAGCGGTTGCTGAGCAGGTCTCACCGGCTGTCGGCCTGCGGGTCCTAGTGCTGGCGGAGGAACCGCCTCTGCGGCAACCTTAGATACCTTGACTTGCGTCTCCTGCGCTTGAGCCGACTCGTCTCCTCTAGACGAAACAGCACTGTCCAGATTAGAGTTTATTTGAGAATCAGGAGTGAGAGAAAGCTTATTTGCCATAAAACCTCAAAATTATGTTAATAATGAGTATTATAGCCGCAAAAAAGAATTTAAAGCAAAAAAAATCGCCAGAAAATGTTAAAAGCATCTTCTGGCGATTAAAGAAATGAATTAGAAATCAAATCTTGCAGCAATTGTCAGGCCTGAAAGGCTGAGATTATGAGAGCGCATCTCACGATTCGAACTGCCGTTGGTATTCGCTGTAGTCCCTGCAGCTATATCGGGGTAGATGACTGTAGGTACATTCCAGAACTGATTGACCTCCCAACCTAGATCAAGGCTGAAAAACATCGTATCGGCACAGAAGCAACGTCCCCAGCCGAGACCTGTAGCAAGCTGCAGATGCGGTACAGTTTTTCCTATGGAAGGATCATTATATTGGCTCACGAGACCTACGCCAGTGGTGACGTTAGCCTGGTTTGCATACGATTCACCATAAAGAACGGAACCTACAACATCGCCGAAGAATCGAAATCCAGCGCCGAGTCTCCATTGACCATCTAAGCCAAATCGAGGGCCAGCGCCCCAGTATTTACTGGTGCTTCTGTAGACCTGATTCGCAGCGCCCGCTGAAACCGCAGTAGAAGCATTGGACGAGAATGTGCGATTAATCCAGCCGCCCGTGACCCCAAAGAAGGGACGGAGCATAAATGTATCGCTTACGAAAGAGGCGCGCCCCATTTCTACGTCGAACATATTGTATTGGATCGTGCGATGAGCATGCAAGAGATTATATGTTCCTGCTGCTCCTGTTGGAAATCGAGCCCAAAAAGGCTGAATGCCAATGCCCGCGCTATCTGCCCCTGGAGAAGAGACATTGACAGAAGCCTTATCTCTAAACCACGTCCAGTTTGCGAACAGATCCCATCCATCGCAAGGAACATTCCAGCCGAGTCCAAGCTCAAAGCCTGGCTCCCACTTTGGGTGAAAACGAACTAGATCGCCCAGAGCGCCTATGGCAGCGGATGAATCTACAGACTGATTAAAACCCAGAGAGATATCATCTTCAATTGCCTTCCACCACAGAAAATCGGCTGTAACGAACAAGTCGTTATTGCCAGGGCATCCACGCGCAGAGGCAAGACCCATTTTCTGACCCGCCATCGCATTTTGGTCATTCGAATGCGTTTTTTTATTTTGAGTATTTTGTGCATGCATTGGCATAGAAAGACCCATTGCCATTGCAGCCACTGACAGAATCAACAAAGTACGTTTGCTCATAAGATCCCTTTCATTAAAGCCGATAACCACAATCCCATCCGTCCATCGATTCCAAAAAACGAGACAGAAAGTTCTTTTTACGATCATGCGAATGAGCGTCGATTTTGTCAAACATTGTTTTGTAATCCAGAGAACGCAGCAGGGCGCGCTTTCCATAGAAAAGAGAGAGAAAAAGCGACGAAATCCATATCCGTTAACAATCTCTGATGGAAGGACGTCTTTTCTACTGCTTATACAAGAGGCTTGCGTAGAAGATACATGATCGTGTTGTTCTCAAAACCCAACCGCTCATATTCAATGTAATATCCGAGACGACGATACAGCGGCAATGCTTGCCAAGACATTGTTACAAGACATGCAAAAGTGCATTTTCTCTCGCGGCCAAGATTTTCTGCAGCACAGACCAACTTTGTTCCCAAGCCCCTATTTCGAAATTCTGGATCAACCCAAAGCATGTCAATGTACAGCAATCCATACATCGTGTACCCAATAGCTCCAGCCACAATGCGCGCTTTTGCATTCTTGACGAACAAATGATAGGGAGACATCCTCCCCATATTGGCCTTAACAGCCTCTTCAATAATCCCTTCCCGAATCGTTTCGATTTCGTTAGGATGCGCATGGTCTTGGTAAACAATTTCCAAGGGAATATTCTGTTCAGCCATATCGGAAATTTCTCGCGCAAAGTCTTTCTGATTCCGATTTTAAGCAAGCTCATGAAAAACCGCAACAACAGATCTTCTTGGTACGCGTTCACGGGGGGTAGGGGGTAACAACGTCGCAGGTTGAATTCCGCTCGCCGTAGGCGAGTTCCACTCATTCCTGTAGCGTCCGAAGCGGCCACTACAGGAATGAGCGGCTTAAAGTATCTTATAATTTTGTT
>JACRBF010000001.1 GCA_016213175.1 Chlamydiia bacterium | reverse complement strand
CAGCCTCAAGAATCTCGACTCTTTTAAGCAGCTCGAAGTAGCGCTCTTTCCAACTGATCTGTGACTCGTCTTCCATGGCTGGAAGAGTCTACGCCAGGAAAGATTTTAATACTACTCCCTACCCCCCGTGAACGCGTACCAAAAATTGGCCAAAATAATCCAAAAACTCGACGAAAAATTTTATTCGGATAGGTTCCTCATTCGTTCTTCAAACAGGGTGTCGATTTTTGTCTGAAGGTCCTCTTTGAAGGGAATTGCTTGGAGCATTCCGAAGCTCTTCGCGCCTGCGAGGATATAGAGTGTTTGCCATTGTTCTTGAGTGAACGTCAAGGTAGCAGGGTTGGCGTGGGGAATGCAGACGCTTTTCCCTTGGGTGAAAGCGGATGCCTTTTCTGTGCAGCAGCTACATTGGAGGCTGAGAGAGAGGAGCCCATCATGCAAGAGGAGCTTAAGGCGAAAACTGTCTGCCAACACCATGGGATGCTGCGCCTGCTCTAATTTCTTCAAATAGTAAGAGAGCAGTTCGTAGAGCGCTGGCGCTAGATTGGCGGGAGGCTGCGAGCGTAAGAGATCCTGTGCCATCCTGCCTGCAGCGGCGAGAAGTTCGTAAGATTGTCGCAGGGAGATTAGGTTGTCGATTAAAGAGCCATCGAGAAGAGAAGCAATTTCCCTCTGCCCTTTTTTATAGATCCATTCGGCAATGCAAAAGGGGGAGGTCAGGGCGGCGAGCGCTCTCTTGCCTGCCATTAGTGTGATTAACCCTGCGTCTTTTGTGAAGATTTTCAAAATGCGGCTTTTACCCAGGTAGGGGGTCATCTGTAGTAAAATGCCGATCTGCTTCTCTTCCATAGACTTGGGATAAATGAGTTGCTCCTCGGACTGGAGAGTGTTAAAATGAGGGACGACCCAGTTCGAAGGCAGGCTCGCATTGTCGGCGATTCGGCGGTTTTAGAAAAGGATTTGTATGAATAAATCTTCCAAATTCGAAAATGAGGGCTACACAATCAATGTGGTTAGCAAACATTTTCAGATCACAGATGCAATCCGCAACTATGTGTGGGAAAAACTTGCACGTGTCGAAAAGATGGCAGATCAAATCATCGAGATTACCGTCACTTTAGATACACAGAAATTGGAACACACCTGCTCGATTTTTATGAATTTCATCCATTTTCACATCAAAGTAAAGGCCAGCACCGACAACATCTATTCTGCGATTGATAAAGCGGCCGACCGCGTTGTCAGGCTCGTGCGCAGGTATAAAACGAAATTGCAATCGCATAGAGCAAAACATGTCAGTACGGTCGATATCCATGTGAATGTGATCCAGGCGCTCAATGATAATTTGAAAGCGATCAATGACGATATTGAGGCTGAAAATATGCGTGAAGAGCAAGAGCTTCTCACGCTGCATCAAGTGGTGGCCAAAGAGACCATGCCGCTTAGGACGCTCACACAAGATGAGGCGGTCATGAAGATGGAAATTGGCGACGATCCCTTTATTCTCTACCGCGCTGAAGAAGATCAGCAGTTGAAAATCATCTATCGGCGGGAAGACCGTAATTATGGTCTCGTTCAGGTTCAATAGGTTTTCTCGACTTTGCAATTTTTTTAGCCTGCTGGCCTATCCTACTTGCTCTCGGATGTTTAGCCATAGGCCAAACTAGTCGATTTATTTAAACGGGGAGGGGTTTCTAACCCCTCCCCGTTTAAATAAACGCCTCAGAGAGCAAATATGCCGAGGCCAGCAGGCTAAAAAAGTTGCAAAGTCGAGGTTCTGTGAAATCATATCTCTATGATCCGGTACGGCAGCAACGCGTTGCCGCAAGGCCGGAGGAGCTTGTCCGGCAAAATCTTTTAGAGCGCATGATCGGATCTCTTGGCTTTCCTCGGGGATTGATCGCGGTGGAGCGATCGGTGGGTTCCCACCTCGGATCGGATCGGCGTTTCGATCTGCTCTGTTACGCTGTTCAGGGAAGTATGCTGAGACCTTTATTGATGATCGAGTGCAAGGCAGCCATGTGGGATGAAAAAGCGCAATCTCAAGTATTCGGTTACAATGAGAGTGTAGCAGCCCCTTTTGTGGCTCTTGCCTGTGAATCTGCAGTGAAGACGTTTTGGCGTGAAGGCAAGCGGATCGCTTCCGCCCCCTTTTTGCCCTCGTATGCACAACTTGTGGAAAAGTTATGTCTTCTTTAGTGCGCGTGGAGTTGGGGGCAGAGAGAGTCCAATTTGCCTCTCTACAATCCTGGGTTGAAGAGGATTTGCAAAGAAGACTCGTTTTTGTAGACGCCGATGAAGAGGGTTTAGAGTGCTTGAAAGAGGAGGCTCTAGGGCACTTGCAGATTCAGTTTTTTCATCTTTCAACGCCTGTGTACATCGAAGCACTTGCTAAGACGATTGCCTGGCGGGCAGTTTTAGCACAGCTACACATCGTCAACCATCAGCCGGAAAACAGCCTATATAGCTTTTTGCACAAAAAACTGGAAGAAATGCATTTGGCAGCAGGGCTGATCCTTTCAGACGCGGCTGATTGGGGCTGTCCTTTGGTGCACAGGCTCGGACTGCAAAGAAAGCGTCTTGTGCGGGATGGCTATGGCTTGGCAGGTGTGTTTGCTGAAATTCCAGCAATCATCGTGGGAGCTGGCCCTTCGTTAGAAAAAGGGCAGAGTGTTTTAAGGGATTTACAGAAGAAAGCGCTTATTTTTGCCGGAGGATCTGCTCTCAACATGTTGGAAATAGAGCCCCATTTTGCCGGATCGATCGACAAGGAGGCGCCCTATGCCCAATTCAAAAAACGCTCCTTTTGGGAGACCCCTTTCTTATTCCAAAGCCGGATGAATGGAGAGAATTTTGCCTCGCTTCACGGAGAAATGGTGCGGTTTCCGGAAAGCCACCATGCATTTATCAATTGGCTGCAGGGAGAAGAGAGAACCTTTGCTGCCGGATGGGTCGTGGGGAATTTCCTCGCCTCGGTGGCGGCTCTCATGGGATGTAATCCGATCATTTTCGTGGGGATGGATCTTTGCTACGCGGAGAGGACTACAAGTACGCATTGTGTGGAGACAGTAAATGGAAGGGGCGCACGCGTCTCCACGCAAAGGGATTGGCTCATGGCGCGCGATTGGATGGGGGAGCTTGCTCGCGCGTATTCGGGGCAAACATTTTTGAATGTAGAGGCGGGGGGGCTCGCGATGCCAGAGCCGATTCGGGTTGTAGGACTGGAGAATTTAGGGTTGCCTGAGTTAGGTGGGTTAAGAAAGCGTGTTCATCAAGCCGTCCAGGGACTTCCTGTATTGGTTTTTCAAGAGGAAAGAGGGCGGCTTTGGGAGGAGAGTCTCCTCAGGTGTAAAGGAAATATTGAACAATGTTTGATGGGGAAAGGAATTGAGTGCGAGGGGGAGTCTGCCTATGAAGAGCTCTTGCGGCCTCTGTGGCATGTGTGGCGTCCCATTTTTGAAAGAGAACTCGATTTAGATCCCTATAAATTAGAAAAAGCAGATAAACTCGAACTCCATCGAAGACTGTTTATGCAGCAAGTAATTGAGGCGCATTTATCATGTATGAGACAAGGTTATTCTACGCAAGCGGCGCTCTGTACGCAGAATTAACGCCTGAACTCCATTCCTATTTTTACGAAAATGGAACTGTCAAGACGGTAGAGCGCTATAAAGAGGGTCGTCTGGACGGAGAGGTGCTTCTGTATTGGCCGAATGGGCAGCGCAAGAGAAAATCATTTTTTATTCGAGGCGTGCGGGAAGGGCTCGATCAGATGTGGAACTGTAATGGACAGCTTGTCGATGAGGGGTCTTATGAGGCGGGAAGGGCGGTCGGTGTCCATCGTAGATTTCGCGAAGATGGCGTTCTCATCGAAGAGGCGCGCTATATCGATCGTGCACGGTTTGATTTGCGCTCGTGGGATGAGACAGGGCAGCTTAGGCTGGAAGCTTTATGGGAGGGACTTACATATTTAGAAAGAAGTTGGAATCGGTCTAAATCCTGCTGGATGGAGAAGAGGGGGCATTGGGATGGCGCGAAGATCGTCTATGCATCATTTTGAGGAAAATTATGCGCGTCTCATGGAAAGGTTCCCGCAAATTGCGTTGGAGATGCCGGCTGAAGGGGCGCGCTATGCGGCTGAGGAATCGGTATCCCTTCCTTCTATGGAGCATATAGAGGCGCTCTATTTTTATGGCCTTGGCTCTGGGGAAGTCTATGATCTCGTGAAGCTGTGGCTGCATGAAAAAAGTACCCGTCGCCTCATTATTTTCGAAAAGGATTTGCGCTGTATTGCCGCGTTTCTCCACCACCCTAGAGCAAGCGCTCTTTTGGCAGATCTGCAAACGATGATCGCACATCCCCAGGATGCTCAAACGCTTGTCCAGCAGTTTCCCTTCGAACGGATAGAGGTGGCGGTGTCTTCCTCTTTTTCCCCGCGTGCAGCGTGTACATTGAGAATAGAGCTTTTACGCAAGGCGTCTCTTGCTAGCGCGCTGCATCTTGATCGGCTGCACGGCTACCAGGTATTTCAAAATTTTCTGCGGAATATACAACATCTTCCCCATTCCTTTTATGCCAATTTATTGGAGGGGAAATTCAAAGGCACTCCCGCCATCATCTGCGGCGCAGGGCCTTCATTGCAGCAGGCTATCCCCCTTTTAAAAATAGCGGAAAATAAAGCGCTCATCATTGCCGGAGGATCAACGCTTGCCGCTCTTAGCTCGCAAGGGATCTCCCCTCATTTCGGCATGGCGATCGACCCCAATTTAGAAGAATATAGGCGCCTCAAAAATAGCTTTGCCTTTGAAGTGCCCCTTCTCTATTCAACGCGCGTTTTTCCTTCAGTTTTTCAAACGTGCAACGGCCCCTTCGGGTATATGCGGGCAGGGATTGGCGGGGTGCCGGAATTGTGGATGGAAGAGGAGCTTCAATTGAAAGAACAGCTGATCGGCGCGCATCTTTCATCCGATTCGATCTCCGTCACAGCGATTTGCCTTGCTTGGGCGCAGTTTCTCGGTTGCAATCCGATCGTGTTCAGCGGTGTGGATCTTGCCTACACGAACAGGCGCAGATATGCATCGGGAGTGGGGGCGGACGAGCTTTTCGATGCGGACGGTGATCAGGGGATGGCAGACAAACTCGTGAAACGAAAAGATAGAAAAGGAAAGAGTGTGTATACGGCCGTTCGCTGGCTGATGGAGTCGGCAAGTTTTTCCCACTTTGCTTCCACGCATCCCGAAATAACGTTTTTGAATACGACGGAAGGGGGAATCGGGATCAAAGGCGTTCCCTATTGTTCTTTAGATAGTGTTCTGGATCAGTACTGCTGCGAAGCATCCGATCTGCGAGCGCGTGTACAGAAAGAAATTGCGATGGCGCCGATGCCACTGGATACCGCGGATGTGATTCGGAAGAGGCTTGAGGAGCTAAAAACAAGCCTTGCGCGTGTGGTGCTGCATCTCGAGGTTATTGCGGAGGGGAAAAGTCCAGGAATGGCAGCCATCGCTGAACTAGAGATGGTGGACGAGATCGCCTATCTCTACCTTTTTTATGATGCTCCTCTCGTGATTGAAAGGGAGCTTGCCAAAGAGGGCATAGCAGAAGATGCGAATAAAAAATGGGAAAGGTTCTTGCGCCTTGCCAAACAATACCAACAGTCTCTTACCCAAGCGCTTGGGTAGCGTGTTTATAATTGAGGATGTGCGTGGTCTGGATGCGCTGCTCGGCCTCGCCCGCGTAGATCAGAAAGGCGGTCGGTGAACGTTCCCCAGTCATCGATTGGAAAAAGGCCAATTTTTTCATAAATTCTGGGTGAAATGTCTTGGAGGATTTGATTTCGATGGGGATGAGTTCATTCCCGTTTTTATAGATAATATCGATTTCGTTTTTCTGGACATCACGATAATAAAAAAGATTGGGGTCAAGTCCTCGGTTCAGACGGTATTTTTTCAATTCTAAGAGGACCATGTTCTCAAAGAGATTCCCTCGCAGAGGATCTCGGCTGAGCTGTAGTTCGTTTTGAATGCCTAATAAGTAGGCCGCAAGTCCAACATCATTAAAATAGAGCTTGGGCGATTTAATGGCCCGTTTGCCAAAATTTTCAAAATAGGGGGGGAGTCGAAAGACGATAAATGACGCCTCCAAAATCGAGATCCATTCTTTGACTGTATGGGAAGAGAGACCGATTTCTCCACCGATCTCCTCCATATTAAGTATCTGTCCAATCCGACCTGCAAGAATGTGAACAAACCGCTCAAATTGCATGAGATCTTTGACCTGGATCAACTGCCGCAGATCTCGCTCGACATACGTTTGAAAGTAACTGCGATGGGCTTTTGTTGGATCGAGGTGGTCTTTATAAATGCGGGGGTACCCTCCTTTAAGCATCCAATCATCAATGGAGAGATGGAAATCCGCCCACTGCAATTCGGTGAGGTTCATCGGAAGCAGTGTAAGGAGAGCGGTTCTTCCTGCGAGCGATTGAGAAATGGCCTCCTGCAGCTCTAACTGATGGCTGCCAGTGAGAATGAACATTCCTTTCAGATCTCTCTCATCGACCAGCGGTTGAATATAAGAGAGGAGCTCAGGTACTCGCTGGATCTCATCAAGGATGGCCCCTTGGGGAAGCTGTTCCAAAAAACTCCTTGGATCTGCGACAGCCATCGCCCGCGTATCGGGAAACTCGAGATTGATGTACGGCTTATCAGCAAAGGAATGTTGTACTAGGGTTGTTTTTCCTGATTGGCGTGGTCCCAATACAGTAACGACCGGATAATGCTTCGCAAGATCCTCAAGCTCAGTAGTGATCTCTCTTTTAAACATTATTTTTTCTTTTTTGAAGTTGAACTTCATTTTAGTCAAAAATAGTAATTATTGAGAAGAGCGGCGGGAGTGCTTCAATCATGTTCGGTATAAAGAGGTAGTCGCAAAAGAACCCAAAAATCGACAGAAACTGGGTTTGTGGACGGTCTCTAAAGGGCGATTTTATGATGGCGGATCGGTTTGCCATTGGCTCTAAAGTAAGAAGCCGATTTGCGCGCCGAGGCAAAAGGCGTTTGGAATGTCGGTCCCTTTCGGATGGAGGATGAGCTGCGCATCGGGCGCAACCTGGCACCACTCGTTGACTTGGAACCAGTAGTTTAGTTCAAGGATCGATTCGAAATTTTGATGCGTGCCTGTCTCATGGCTATATTTCCCATAGGCCATTCCCAAAGCGAGCGCATCTTCGGGTCTATGAGGAAAGATCCCGTTGAAGACAACGCCCGCTGTGTAGAAAAAGGGAAAAAGATTACGGTCTTTGGGTTGGAACAGCATGGCAACAAAGGGAGTAATGCCTTTGGCAATGGCCTGATCAAAGAGGAAATAGTAGCAAGGATCTCCTCCGACGCCTCCAGAAAAGATTTGCGTATTGGCTGTTTGATAAAAGGCGCCCACTTTGTAATTGCCAGGATAATCGCTCAGCTGCGCGCCCTGATTGACGAGGAGGGTCCATTCGGTGATCCAGATGACGCCGTTTGTGCTGGAGAATGTAAAATTGAAGCCGTGATACTTGTTGAGATGGATCTTGCTGTTGGCGTTGTAGACGGCAAATTTTGCGGAGATCAAATCAATCGGTTGCAAGCGTAAGTAGGCGCCCCACGTGGCGTTGGGATAGGCGCTGATGACATCGTTAAAAAAGACTGAAATGGGATTGCCGTCAAAGGCGTTATTCACATATCTGCCGTATAGGGGAGAGGCTAAAAAGTCGTTGCCTAAATCGAGTCTGCCGGCTTTCAGGCACAGGCGCTTATTGAATAAAGACTCTTTGAAATAGAGTTCGTTGAGCTTGACGGTTTGCGACCCGAACACCTGCTGCACAGGGAACTGATTGCCAATTTTTGTCCTCGATAAACTAGTGCCCGTGCGCCAAACATAGGAGGTAAAGAATTCAAATCCTGTCCAGCCGCACACTTTATTGAAATCGACGCCCAGGTTCAGTCCAAAAGAGCCTGCGTAGGAAAAGCCCCTAGCTACGCCTCCTACTGGATTGCCGAGCATATCGGTGGTAAAGGAGCTGGTGACGAAGACGCCGTTTTTTTCCAAAACATCGCGCCAGCCATCCCAGTTGCCCGTCATGTATTTACTCTTCGCGGTAGGCGTGGGCGGCATGCGCGTCCACTGTTCATTGAAAATCTGCTGATCGCGCTGCTCATTGCGCAGATCTTGAGCGCATAAGGGAAGAGTGATGCCAAATAGCAGAAGAGCAAGGAACAGGAACTTCAGAGGATGTCTACAAAGTAAAGTTCTGTCGATTTTCGGGTTCTTTTGAGCCGATTTTCGATTTAGATTTCTGGGGCAATATCGACACCCAGTATATTGCCCCAGAAATCTAAATCGAAAATCGGCCAAAGTAATCCAGAAAATCGACGAACCATTACTTTGTAGACTTCCTCTCATGGAACGAGATTCTGTGCTAATTGAATTTTTTATTCAATAGCCCCTGAACCTATCCGAATAAAATTTTTCGTCGAGTTTTTGGATTATTTTGGCCAATTTTTGATCGAAAAACTGGGGGCAATATCGACAATGGTATATTGCCCCCAGTTTTTCGATCAAAAATTGGCTCAAAAGAACCGAAAAAT
>JACRBF010000048.1 GCA_016213175.1 Chlamydiia bacterium | reverse complement strand
ATTGTATTGACTTAATACTATGCCACTTGCGATCGACGATTTTCGGCAGCTTTCACACAGCTCAAATGTGAACACCCAGGCATTAATGCCTGGGATTGTAAGTTAGGCCGAGCTTCGACTCGGCCTAACATTGTTTTGAAAATACCCAGCCCTTAAGGGCTGGGTTTCCCGCCTCGGGATGAAGTTATTTGTTGCGTTTGGTATAAAGAGGCAGTGGCAAAAGAGCCCAAAAGGGCAATTTTACGGCGGCGGGGCGTTTTGCAGCTCTAGAGACTGTCGTTCCCCTGAATCCACTCTACAAGCACAGAATCGAGCCAATGGATTCCATTTTTGTCCCTCGGATCGCCAAGGTACCCCATATGCCCCCCTTTCCTCGTCTTAAGCAATTGAATATGAGAGGGGAGCTTATAAGCATCTAGTGATTTACAAGAAACGATCGGATCATCCTCAGCAAAAAGAATACGGCACGGCATAGCGATATCAGGCACGACCGATGCGGCGCTGCATCTATTGTAATAATCTTGCACATTCCGAAACCCGCAATAAGGTGCTGTATAGATTTGGTCGAACTCATAGAGTTTTAAGCTGTGCGGCAGTCGAATGGGGGGCAAATCTCGAAATTTCTTATGCCGGTAATGAACGTCAGCACGCAGAAGACGGTAAAAGTACTTTTCGTACATTGCATTTTCTTCTCGACCTAGCATTAAGATACTCGAATAGAGATCAACAGGAGGGCTTACAGCAATCGTTTTTTTTACGAAAGTAGGGCCTAGCGATGCGAGTTCCCCCGCCATTTTTAATACGATATTACCACCCAAAGAGAATCCAATCAGTGTGATGGGCGAAGCGGGCGCCTCTTTCTTCATTGCCTTAATCGCTTCAAAAACATCTTCGCTGCGCCCGCTGTGATAGATCTGCCTGGATAATCCTCGCCCAGAGCCGCACCCCCGCATATTGTAACGGACTGCCCGAATGCCAAGCGGCTCCAATCTACGCGCCATTCGAACGAGATTCGGGGATTTGTGAGAGCCGCACAGACCGTGCACTAGGATAACCGTTGGATCTGTCTCCCGCCAGTCCTTAGGGGTCGTCACTTCTAAGGACAGCTTATCCCCATCCGAGAGAGTTACCAGTTTTTGCTCTGAATCCGGCTCGAACAGGAAATTGAGGAATGTATTGATGAGCGTCTGATGATGAGGATCTTGCAAAAAAGGGAAAGGATCGAATGGCAATTCTTGGCTCATATATATAATAATTAATACTTATCATTTAATTAATTATCAATTTACTAATTTAGCGACTAAATGGAAAGCCTTTAGAAACCGGGATGTCATAATAAACAACAAAAGACTCTTCCCCAGGATTCCGCCTGCCAAGACCCGCATTCGAAAGATGATAAAAATGGATGCCCAGCCGACGCCAATCGGAAAATTGCCATGCAAGCTCCACGCCAGTTCGAAATTCCAGAGGATATCCAAGATTCTTCCCTTCCCCCTGCCAATAGTAACCCGCCGCAAACCCTGGCGCAATGAGCAGATGATCCCAAAAGAGAAGATCGAAATTCAATCCCCCATAAAGATATCCAGACCCCTTGACGGTTGCCATCAGACCCAGCAGAGGGCGAAAATCGAGACAGCGAAAGGGAGACCTCAAAAACAGGAGATGGCATTTGTACTCGGCCTCGAACTCTGCCGTTTGGTGGCGAGGGCGTAAAATGTCATACACGCCTGCGGCAAAAGAGATCAGATCTGGCGGAGGCGTCCCACATACATGCCAAGAAAAAAGGCATAAAATCCAAGAGCGTCTCATCCAACTCATCTCTTTCCCTATACACAATTTATATTGTGTGAGAAATCATTTTTCTGTAGAGTCGCCCCCTCGTTTGCAGGAGGTACATGATGAAGTTGATCGCCTTGATCGTTGGAAGCTTATTGTTCTCTCCCGTACTCGCTCCTTGTGTAGCGCCTTTTGATCCCTATCCTCCCGTGTATTATCCGATATCGACTCACTGGCTCGCTGGAGTCTCTGTTCTAGGAGATTCTGTGGAGTTAGAGGATGGCTCTGTGTGGCAAATCAGCAGATATGACCATCGAGAAGCTCTCGACTGGCTCTCCAGCGACCCGCTCACCATTACGCAGAACCGTCGATGGTTCTCTTCCTGTGAATACAAGATTGTCAATCAAACGTCCGGCGCGTCCGTTGAAGCAAATCTTCTTCTCGGCCCCGTGAAAGATAATCTGCACACTCTCTACATTACTGCCATCGACTTGCACTATGGCGTATGCACTTTGATGAATCGCTCCGGGCATGAAATGCATTGGCAAGTAGCTCCGAGCGATCTTGTTATATTCCAAAATTGGTGTTTAAACGATGCCGTAATCGTTGGGCAAAATAGCGGCTGGGAAAGCTCCTATGAAGGACTGCTTATCAACGTCAACATGAATCGATCGGTGCTTGCCCATTGGATTCCATAGTCTTTTGCTGGAAATGCGCTAAACCCGTAAGCACTGTGCCTGTGAAGGTAGGCTTTCGCGCCTCCTGTCCTCACTGCAGCTCTGATCTGCATGCGTGCATTGGCTGCCGATACTATGCAGTGGGGAAACCGAACGATTGCATTGTCCCAGGCACGGAATTCATTAAGGACAGAGAAGCGGCTAATTTCTGCGAGGAATTTAAACCTAGCATTCCCCCGTCTCCCTCTTGTTCCTCGCAAGGCAAATCCAATCCATTGGGTACGCCTGCACAGAAAAAAGATTTCCACTCCCTATTCAAAGACGACATTAGACCTCTTGCGTAACTAATGGTTCGTTGATTTTCTGGATTATTTTGGCCGATTTTCGATTGAAAATCGGGGAGCAATATCGACAACAGTATATTGCTCCCCAATTTTCAATCGAAAATCGGCTCAAAAAAACCAGAAAATCGACAGAACTTTAGTTACGCAAGAGGTCTATTGCTTAGAAAGTATTCTATTTGCTATCGTGCAACATCGTCTTGGAGGAATGAATGCGCCTTTTCTTTTTACATAAAATTCTCAGTCCCGTTATCTCAATTTCTGCGCTTTCTCTTTGCGTCTTAGGATGCAATCGCAGCACAGATACCACGGCCCGCTACCATGAAGATGGTAGAGCCAAACCGATTGCTGCTGTACCCACTATGATCGACACCACCTCCTTTGAAGTACCTTGGAGCATTTCTGAAGAACTGACGGCGACCATTGTACAACTCATCTCCCAAAAAGGAACGATCTATGTGCAATCGAGAGACGATTTTGCCATCGCTGAAAATCCGTTTAGCGCCCAGCTTGCTTGGATGAAGAAAGAATTTGAGGATCAAGAATTTGCTGTTTTCCTCGAACTCGTAGAACATAACTTGGTTCCCGCTATTAAAACAGCGCAATCGTTGCAAGAAACCTCTAACAATCTCAACATGAGCGTTCGCGTTCGCGTGATCGATCTCAGAGGCAACGAACCAAAAGTCGTTCTCCAAGAAATGGTGCGCGACAGTTACTATATCCCCAAAACCTTATTTCCCACCGATTATAGTGTAGTGTCTTGGGGTCATCCAGAGTACGCAAAATCCCCTATGAGCATCGCCCATATGCAGCTTGCTAGAGAAGTTGCATCCCGAGTCGGAGATTACATTCTCCTGGCAAAGAGTCGATGATTTCTGAAATCTTAGGAACGGTAGGCTGCGGCATTCTCTCCTGGTTCTTACTCTGGAATGGCTGGAAGCGGGGATTTTTCTCCGCTTCCTTCCTCGAAGAGAGAGGGCGGTTTCCCATCCGCTGGTATCATGTTGTTCTGGTATTTTGCGTCTATTTTGCCTCTATCTCTATAGGGGCGCCCCTTCTTGCGCTCAGCTTACGGGCTATGTTGGTGCAATCCTCTCCAATAGCAACGGCAGCCTGGCTCAATTTTCTCACCTCTTTTCTCATCGTTTGCCTCGTGGGGTTGTACTGTCTATACATCCCCAAGGCCATCTTCGGGAAACTTTGGCGCAAAGATTTTGCACCCCCGTATACGCAAGATGTACAGTTTGCTCTTTGGGCTTGGATCATCTCATTCCCTCTAGTGCTCTTCTTAAATCAAGTGTTAGATCTCATGATACACCTCCTCTTCCATGTCCAGCAACTTCCCGACCAACGCGCCGTTCAATTTTTGAAAATGACCTTCCAGGAACCGCAGTATTTTCTCCTCACAGTGATCACCATTGTTCTCTTCGCTCCGCTCATCGAAGAGATCCTATTCAGGGGATTTCTCCAATCCTTCATCAGACAGCATCTCGGTTCTAAGTCAGCCATCCTCATCACAGCGCTTTTGTTCTCTCTTTTTCACTACTCTCCTGAACAGCGCCTTGCGAATATCCCCATTATCGGATCACTTTTTGGCCTCGCTCTTTTTCTCGGGTTTCTATATGAAAGACAGGGAGCTTTAGCGGCGCCAATGATTCTACACGCATCATTTAATGCCGTGAGCGTCTTGAACCTCTACTTTTTAGGAGATTACCCCAAGGGTTTATGAAACGATTTCTTATATTATTTGTACTTCTCTCTCATCTGATCCACGCCGATTTTGCCTATGATCTGACTCAAGAGATCGGAAAGAGCCAAGACAATTGGGTTTTTTCCCCCTTGTCAATCTCTTCATGCCTTGCCATGGTGCAGCTCGGCGCAAGAGGCGTAACTGCAGACGAAATGAGAGCAGTCTTAAGGCTCTCCCCTGCGGCAGCCCCTTTACAACATACTCCTCTTTCGTCGAAGGATTTCACTCTCAATATCGCGCAGGGAATGTGGGTGAGGGAAGGGTTTTCCATTTTGCCCTCTTATGTAGAAGCGTTGCAAGAAGAGTACGCAGCTGCCGTTGAATGCGTCCCTTTTACCGCAGAGACAGCGACCAAAATTAATGACTGGATCGCTCAGAAAACAAATCAAAAAATCCAGCACCTCTTATCCCCCGCTCTCTTTACAAACGCCTCGCGTATGATCCTTGCAAACGCTCTCTATTTCAGCGGTAAATGGCGCTCTCCATTCTCAGTGCACAACACGTACAGTGCCCCCTTTTATCCCTCTCCTAATCAACCCGCCCATGTCCCATTCATGCATCAAAAAGGATTTCTCCCTTATTTTGAAAACGATCAATGTAAAGCTGTAGCGCTCCCCCTTCTCACCGAAACAGACTCTTCGCTCGCTCCCGTTTGTCTTCTGATCTTGCCCCATGAGTTCGACAGCAATCCCTTAGGGTCCCGTCTTATTAGCCAAATTCTTGAGGAAATGTCCCCCTCAAGAATCGCTTTGACCGTTCCGAAATTTAGAGTTGAACAACAACTAGAACTCGCTGATCTCCTTCAAGCGCTTGGAATGAAGCAGGTGTTCACACCGTCTGCTGATCTGTCTGGAATCGACGGCCTCTCTGCTCTCTACCTCAGCGATGTCATTCACAAGAGTTTTCTCTCCTTCAGTGAATCCGGCGTAGAAGCAGCGGCGGCAACCGCTGCCGTCATCAGCGCTACAAGCGGATGGATGCCAATCCCCCACTCTCCCTTCGTCATAGATCGTCCTTTCTATTTCGTCCTTGCGGAGCGCACAACCAAAACCATCCTATTTATCGGCCATATCCAGAACCCATGCGACTAAATGCTTTTGGTATCTCTGACATTGGCCTGAACCGCTCGAATAATGAAGATGTACTCGCTTCCCTACCCGAGATTGGTTTTTTTGTTTTGGCTGATGGCATGGGGGGGCATCAAGCGGGCGAAGTGGCCGCCCGAGAGGCGGTGAATTTTCTGTGCGATCAGATGCGCAGCCTGCAAGGAAGGGAAGGAATCTCATTGAGGCAGGCTCTCCATCATGCCATTGAACAGGCTAACCGACGTGTCTATGAAATGAGCCGGCAATCGGAGGCGCTGTCCGGGATGGGCACTACTCTATGCTGCGTCGTATGGACCTCAGCCATGGTAATCTACGCACACATAGGGGACAGCCGCATTTACCGGCTGAAGAATAGAAAATTAGAACTTCTCACAAAAGATCACTCCTTCTTCGCAAAATGGCTTGAAACAGGTAAATTGGCTGAGACGTGCGAGACTCCATACCCTTATAAACATGTCATTACAAGAGCCTTGGGCACAACGACTAAACCAAAGCCTGAAATTGCCATTGCAGAACACGAAATGGGAGATCTTTACTTTTTATGCACCGATGGCCTCAGCGACGTTCTCACCTTAGTGGAGATGGAGGCAATCATTAATCGCTCTCATACCATTGAGGAAGCTTGCAAAAATCTGATTGAACGCGCCAAAATCAGAGGGAGTTCCGACAATATCACCCTACTGATGGTTCGATCGGAGCCACTGTATACCGAACGTGATTCAAGAATCGGATTTGGACTGATGTGAAAGAGGTCGAATGGAAAGCCACGCAATGCAAAGAATCTATTTAGACAATAACTCCACAACCGCCCTCGATCCACGCATCTTTAAAGCCATGCTGCCCGATCTCAGCGGTCCTCCAGGAAATCCATCCAGCATTCATTGGTTTGGCCAGCAAGCAAAAGCTCATTTAGAGACTGCCCGTCAAAAAAGCGCCTCTTTCTTTGGCGCAAACCCGGACGCCATTACGTTCACCTCCTGCGGCACGGAAAGCATACAACTTATGCTCCGTAGCATCCCGCAAAAGGGACATATTATTACAACCGCCATTGAGCACTCTTCGCTCTATAAGCCTCTCCAGAACCTCGAAGCCTCCGGCGCTTCTGTCACCTATTTACCCGTAGGTCTTTGGGGAGCACCTCTTCCTGAACAAATCGAAGCTGCCATTCGCCCTGATACCGTAGCTATTGCCCTTTCCGCCTCGAACGGAGAGACGGGTGTACGGATCGATCTTATGACCATTGCAGCGATCGCTGAAAAGCGGGGCATCCCCCTTTTGCTTGATTGTGTCTCTTTCGTTGGCAAAGAACCGCTTCTCCGGCATCCAGGCATTGCAGCGGCGTCTCTCAGCGGCCATAAGTTCCACGCTCCCAAAGGGATCGGTCTTCTTTTCCATCGCCCACATCTCAAATTAACACCCTTGTTTTCTGGGGGCAATCAGGAAAAGCACCTACGCGCCGGCACCGAAAACCTCGCAGGTATTCTAGGTCTTGCAGAGGGTCTCCACATTCTCACGGAGCATCAGGCGGAAATCACAGCAAACCTCCTCTCTCTTCGGCTCCATTTCGAAAAAGGATTGAGAGCGGGTATTGCAGACATCGCGATCAATGGAGAAGGCCCCCGTATCTCTAATACTTCCAACATTGCCTTCCTCGGCGTCGATGGAGAGACACTCTTGATGCATCTCGATATGGCGGGTATTGCCGCATCGCACGGCTCCGCTTGCTCGTCGGGCGCTCTTGAGCCTTCACGGGTTCTCATGCAAATGGGGATCGATCGAAAAACAGCGAAAAGTTCAATCCGCTTCTCCATAGGCAGAATGAACACGCGCGAGGAGATCGACCGAACCATCGATATCACAACCACGCTCGTTCAAAAACTACGAACTCGGTGACGCATTCCCTTCTGAAAAAGGCGCGCCTGGCTGATCCGGGTCGTAGGCTACTGGCGCATAACGTAACGGGACAGAGATATAGCGATCCACACCTGGGATGCTTGCACTAGGCATGAGCGCTGGATATACTGGTGATGGTACTCCTGAAGGATCACCGTACTGTCGATAATAAGGTGATTCTGGCCCAGGGAGGGTGTATGGTGGCGGCGGGTCATTTGGAGGTGGCGGAGCACTGCAATTGCTATGCAATCTCCTATGGAGCAGCTTGCCCCGCTCGATATTTTGCTGCTCTTCTTTCTTTTTGACTTTCTGAGATATTCCTACGAGAAGGTACCATACGGCACTCACAACAGCGGTGCCGCACATTGCCGAAACTATAGGGTGCTTCATATGATCTGCATAAGGGGCCAGATAGTGATTCCATGCCTCTTGCACCACAGAGGTTACTCTCTTAGCGGAAACAATACTCAGAACACCTGCGGCAATCGCGCATAGGGCAAGCCCGAGAGGAGAGATTCCTGCTACTTGCTCAGGGGCACGAGGTATTGCTGGTGGCACAGGAAGGACCAGCGCTTGCTGCTGTTCCTGTGCAGCGCGTTGCAAAGACTGTACTGAAAGAGCTGCTTGCCAATTACGTATAGATGCTAGAGACATTTCTCCTTGCCTATAGAGAGGTACAACCTCTCGTTGACGGTATGCATCAAAGCTTGCATATCCCTGATCGAAAACCCGCTCCTCAGTCAAGCGCCAAAGACGAGAAAGAATGCGTGATTTGCAGAACTCTATCCGTTGAACCAGCTGCTGCAGAGTGCTCAACGCAGCCTGATACTCATTATTTGTTTGTAGAAAGAACTCCTGATTGTTAGTCTGACAAAAAGCCTGGGTAATCCGCTGTGTTTGCTGTGAGATCTTTTGGAGCTCTCTCTCTACTGCCTCAAAGATTCCTTCGACGTCTTCCTGCGGCTGGCTCTTCTTCTGATCTATTGCTTTGTGAAAAGCGCGGCAAAAATAAAACTCCTCCACAGTTGCCTGCTCTCTGAGCGCCTTCCCTGCAACAATCAACGCGTCTTTTTCGATCTGTGCAATCTGCTCCGCGCGCTGTTGCGGTTTCCAGCGCCAAGGAAGATCGTCAACTTGTTTATTTAAATCAGAGAACCTGGATTCCAAACTTATATTATTCATACAAAAACCATGCTTTATAATAATATTATATCAACAACAATAATAAAAAAATATAAATTAAAATTTTTTAATCAGTTTCTACAGCAATCGTCTTGACGCCTCGTAAGGAGGGCTCCAATATCGTAAATAAATAACTTCCAATCCGCACAGTCTCGCCCTTAGCGGGGGGGTGCTCTAATTCCTTGCAAATGAGATCGCTCAGTGTTCGCTCGGGTGCATCAGCAAGATCTGCTTGAAATTCGCGGTTGAATTCTGCAACAAACATTTCTCCTGGCAACGTCCTTTCGATATGGAAGGAAAGACTTTCCTGGACACTTTGGAGAGGTGTTTCTGGGCCGAAAATACGAGCTACGATCTGGTCGAGGGTTAAATAACCGCATGCCTGTCCCGATGCATCGAGAAGTAAAGCGATGCGTTGATTATTTTTTTTAAATTGATCCAAAAGATCGAGGACCGATGTACCCTGAGTTACAAACCAAGGGGAACGAGCATAACTCAAAATCCGCTGATGCTCCTCGACGCGAAGCAGATCTCTCACATCAGCTACGGCTACCACATTGTGCGGGTATTTCTGATAGAGAACGATAAAAGGGGCATAGCGAACGCTGAGCAAGTGGCGTGCATCAGAGAGAATCGCTGAGGAGAGAACCGATCCCACTTGTGAAAGGGGAGTCATAAGCTGCCTTGCCTCTGTATTTTTGAGTTGAAAAATTTGGCCAACCACCCGGTTCAATTCATCCTCCCCCTCTTCGGTCTCCTCAAAGGCAAGCCTGACCTCTTCCCTAGACAAAAAAAGAGGAACATTGCGCGCCTTCCCCATCATCCAGTGGATGCCTTGCGACAGAGAATCGAAGGCCCAAATGAGGGGAGATAAGATACGCGAGAGGATAACCATCAAAGGCGCCAGGGCCATGGCTGCTTGTTCAGGGTAGCGCCTTGCGGCACAAAGCGGGGCTAATTCAGCGAAGACCACGACAATGAGAACCTGCGTGAGGGGCGCCCAATCAGGATCAAGATGAATCGATTCATAAAATCTACGAGAACACTCTGAGCCAATCTGCAACGCTGTATTGATCCCAATGAGCGCTGTGCCGAAAAGGCGGGACGGACTCTGCAGAAGGTAGTTCAACCACAGCGCCCTTTTTTGGCCCAGATTGACATAGTATTGCAAACGGATTTTATTAAAGGAGATGCTCGCCATCTCAAAAAGAGCAAAGAGAGCCTGGACGATCACTGCCAGCAAGGTGCATGCCAGAAAAAATGCCCAATTGCCGCTCATGATACCGTCCGTTTCCCATTCTTGAGTCTACGCACATAGATGCGCCGCACCCGATTGGGATCTGCGGCAAGAACGTAGAAAAAAAATTGGTCGTTTGCATATTTAGTGCCCACAACGGGAATATCTCCCAGTTGCTCAGTAAGCCAACCGCCCAAAGTCACGATATTTTCATCCGACTCAAGAGAGAGGCCAAAAATTTCACGAAACTGCGATAAATCGAGTTTGCCGCTTGCAATAATCACATCTTCTCCCGATCTCGTATACAAACTCTTCGTATCTCGCAAATCGGCAATTTCTCCTACAACCGACTCAATGAGATCTTCTTGAGAAATCAGTCCAGCAATCGATCCATACTCATCAACCACCATCGCTAAACTCTCCCCTCGTTCGCGTAAATTTTTAAGCAACAACCACGATCTCGTTGATTCGGGAACGTAATAGGGTTTTTTCAGAATCGGGATCAGATCCTTAGGCGTCTTGATCTGTCTTTGATGGAGAAAGAACCTTCTTGTCGATAAAACGCCAAGGAGATGATCTAATGTCCCATCGCATACGGGAACACGGGTTGTCTTTAAATCTACGAAGAGGCGCAATAGCTTGTCTAAAGGCTCCTGAATATCATAAAAAAGAATCTCTTCCCGAGAGCGCATTCTCTCTTTGACAAGCGATTCCTGTAAATCTAAAGCCCCTGCGATCAAATCACACTCTTGTGACATGAGGACGCCTGTCGCCTCCGATGTCTTCAGCATATGGCGCAATTCTTCCGTAGAAATCTCCTCTTCTTTGCTCAGAAAAAAGAAGAGAAAGCGGGAAATCCAATTGGTAAGCCGCGTCAAAGGATTGCGAATAGGCCTAGATACGCGAGCCATTCGGTCAATCCAGGGGGCAAGCCTGTAGGCAACAGCTGTGTTATTCGGCATCGCAATCGATTTGGGTAGCACCTCCCCAAATACAAGCGTAAGAAAAAGAGGAATGCC
This sequence comes from Chlamydiia bacterium, assembly GCA_016213175.1. Taxonomy (GTDB): domain Bacteria; phylum Chlamydiota; class Chlamydiia; order Chlamydiales; family SM23-39; genus JACRBF01. Next base: position 9,395 of record JACRBF010000048.1, on the reverse strand, counting down.
TACTTTGAAAATCCAGTGAGGAAATGGATCGAACAGGCTCGATACCGTATTTTGCACGAGCAGGTTGGCCAGCACATTGAATATGAGAATAGTCACAAGCACGTCTCTAGGATGTTCCATGAGACGAGCGATGAGAAAAAGACGGGGATTTGCGCTCGTTTTATAGGATTTTAGCGTTAGAGGAGAAAGAGAAAAAAGGGAGGTCTCTGACGCGGAAAAAAAGGCGGAACAAGAGAGGAGTACAATGAGGAGAGCCGTTAACAGAAGAATCATTTCTTAAAATGAACCTTGAGCCAGCCCTCGGGGACAACTCCGAGGTCGCGCATCAACACCATTTCAATCCAGCTCGGATCGTTTTGCGATTCGAGCTGCAAGCTCAAATCCTCTTTTTCTTGAAGAGCAAGCCGCTTTTCTTTTTCCATCTCCTCAAGCCTATAGGCCAAAGCGCTTGCCTCCTGTTTTTTTTCGCCTATGGAATGGAAATAAACACCTCCAACCATAGTGCAGAAAAGCGCCACCCACCACCACCTGCGCCACCAGGAATCTCCAAGCCCCATCATCACTGCCTCATGACCCATTATCCCGATCCCCGATTTTTCTTAAAGGCTTGGGCATGTAATCGCTGTTTGTCCCATATACTTGCCCTTCCTATCGGCATAAGAGGTCTCGCAAACCTCATCCGCTGTAAAAAAGAGGACTTGCGCAAGCCCCTCTCCAGCATAAATCTTTGCAGGCAGGGGAGTTGTGTTTGAAATCTCGAGTGTTACATACCCTTCCCATTCGGGTTCAAAAGGGGTCACATTGACGATGATTCCGCATCGCGCATAGGTAGATTTGCCAATGCACAAAGTCAAGACGTTCCTGGGAATTCTAAAGTACTCTACGCTTCTTGCTAAGGCAAAGGAATTGGGGGGGATAATACAGGCATCGCCTTGAATATCAACAAAAGAGTCGGAGCGAAAATCCTTGGGATCGACGATGGAGTTATAGACATTCGTAAACACCTTGAACTCCCGGGCGACGCGTAAATCATAGCCGTAGCTCGATAGACCATAGCTCACTTTTTTCTGTCCATTTTCTTCGCGCACCTGCGTATCGGAAAATGGCTCGATCATTTTTTGTTGGATGGCCATCCGGCGAATCCAACGATCGGATTTTAAACTCATAAACAAATCCTCTTGGCCCGACTTCGAAGTCGAGCTTGGATGTTAACATATAGCGCTGGAAATAGTTTTCTTGCTACATTTTTCAAACATGGACGCCCCGCATATAGAATCCTCCTGGAGTAAACCAGATACCCCCTTCGAAATTCCCTTACGGCCGCAGACCTTGTCTGAATTCTTAGGGCAAGAATCGGTGCGCCAGAGACTCGAGGTATTTATCGGCGCGGCTAAAACGCGTGGCGAGGCTCTGGGACATTGCCTCTTTGCTGGACCTCCAGGACTGGGGAAAACAACTCTGGCTCATATCATCGCTAAGTCAATGGGAACGCAGCTCGTAGTCACATCAGGACCCGCCATAGAAAAGGCGGGCGATCTCGCAGGATTGCTCACGAATCTCAAAAAAGGCGACGTCCTCTTCATCGACGAAATCCATCGCCTCTCCACCATTGCCGAAGAATACCTCTATCCTGCGATGGAAGATTTTTCCTTAGATCTGATGATTGACTCAGGGCCAAGCGCGCGGAGCGTACAGGTAAAGCTCAACCCCTTTACTCTAGTTGGAGCCACGACAAGATCCGGCCTTCTCAGCGCTCCGATCCGCTCTCGCTTCCTCATCTCCTTAAGACTCGATTATTACGACGCACAAACTCTATGTAAAATTATTCACCGCTCAGCCTCCCTCTTACAGGTAAATTTAGAGGAGCCAGCCGCTCTCGAAATCGCTAAACGCTCCCGCGGCACGCCGCGGATTGGCAACAATCTTCTTCGCTGGGTGCGCGATGTCGCTCAAATTCAAAACCATAAGATAATCACCCTTTCCCTTGCTCAAAAAGCACTCGAAATGCTCGCAATCGACGAAAAGGGACTGGATGAAATGGACAAAAAAATCCTCTCTGTTATGATTAATCATCACGATGGAGGCCCCATTGGCCTCAATCACTTGGCGGCAGCTGTTGGAGAGGAAGCCCACACTCTGGAAGAGGTTTACGAACCTTTTCTGATTTTACAGGGCTTCATTCGCAGGACGCCGCGCGGACGAGAAGCTACAACGCTTGCTTATAAACATATTGGGGCGAATAAACGTTAAGGAGAATGGAGTTTTTATGAATTGGAATATTGGGTTAATGACAGCTGTTATCGTATGTAGCGTTTTTTATGCTCATTCTGAGGAATTAACAGCAATGGATATCGAGGGAACTCCATTTGAACGGCTCGCAGAATCGATTGCACCGCGCAATATCCAGGTACTGATTGAAAAAGAGGCAACAGAAGTGCTGCTCGAAGTAAAAGGCTCATGCTACCTCTTTAATCCTCACGATGGTTCTCGGATCGCCTCCAGCTTGCTCGGCAAAAGATTCATGATTCGTGCACTAGAAAATGGCCTCAAGTGGGGAGAAGAGTTCCCAGGCATCCATCAGATCTATATCCAACCTAAATCTCCCGATACAGCCATTTTCATCAATGGGATTCAATATGCGGGAGGGGTAGCCATCTACGGGATCAATGGAACCATTAATATTGTGAATGATCTTGACATCGAATCGTATGTCAAATCGATTCTGACTACTCAATTTCCTGCGCCAGCCGAACCTGAAGTGCTTTCGGCTCTTGCGATTCTTACGCGTACCGACGCCTACTATCAAGCCATGAAAAATCAATCCAGTTTTTGGCATGTTGATGCGTCCAGCCGCAATTTCTCCGGCAACGCTCTGGTTGTCTCCAATTCGCCTGTTGACAGAGCTGTAGAAACAACAAGACATCTCATCCTCGTCCATTCCGAAGAGGGGAAAAATGCCCCCTTCCCTACTGCCTGGACGGAGCATTCAGCAGGAAAAACGGCCTCTTACGAAACCATTTTCCGCAAGGAAGCAACAGCGCCTGTAAAAGGAGTTGAAGCCCCCCATGCAGCTCTGGCTCGGCAAGAATCAAAATGGACTTATCTCATCGCAAAAAAGACGCTAGCCAATCTCTTAGAAATCCCACAAGTCAAATCAGTAGAAGTATTTCTAGATACCCCCTCTGGAAAAGTCTACGGTCTGCGTATTAAAGACCAGTCGCAAACCCATGATATCGACTTCCTCACTCTGCAAAACGCTCTGGGAGCCTCCCATATCCTCAGCTCTGATTTTACGATCTCTCTGAAAGAGGACGCTGTCCTGTTTACCGGGTTCGGCAAGGGGCACGGCGCGGGTCTTTGCCTCTATTCCGCAACAGCTATGGCGCAAAATGGGGAAAATGCGGTAAAAATTCTTTCAAAATTTTTTCCAGAAACCTATTTGTATAATTTGGACGCTTTGCCTAAAATACATTAATCTTCACCGGGGAACTTGCGGAATAAGCAATCTGAACTAGGTCAGGGCCGGAAGGCAGCAGCCTTAAGGAATCTGTCTTATGCCGTGATCTTTCTCCGGTGTTTTTTCGCGAGAAAAGATGCCTTCTCAAAAAAAATTTCTCAATGCCTGGATGATCGCGCTCATCAATGTGGCAGCTGTCTGTAATATTAAAAATTTTCCTCTCCTCGCCGAATACGGCTTATCTATTGTCCTGTTCCTAGTGCTGTCGGCGCTATTTTTCTTCGTCCCTATTGCATTTGTCTCCGCAGAACTCTCCTCCGCCTGGCCCGATCGCGGCGTCTACACCTGGGTTAGAGAAGCTCTTGGCCCAAAGGCTGGATTCCTTGCGATTTGGCTCCAATGGATCTCGAACGTCATCTGGTATCCAACGATCCTCTCGTTCATCGCTGGGACTTTTGCTTATATCATCGATCCCGCTCTTTCGACCAATAACACCTATGTCATGAGCGTGATCCTCATCACCTTTTGGAGCGCTACTTTCGTGAATTTTCTCGGCATGCGTATTTCAGGGTGGATTAGCGCCATCACAGCTCTCTTGGGCACGGTGATTCCCATTATCCTCATTATCCTCCTTGGAGCCTTTTGGGTCCTAAGCGGCAGGTGCGTCTGCATCGATCTCTCTTGGTCCAGTTTACTGCCCGACCTCAGCTCGATGAATCAACTCGTTTTGCTCTCCGGCGTCCTTTTGGGCTTAGCTGGCCTCGAAATGTCTGCCGTCCATGCACGCGACGTGGACAATCCGCGCAAAGACTATCCCAAAGCGATCCTCCTCTCGGCATTAGCTATCATCGGATTTTCGATCTTGGGCGCCCTTGCGATCGCGATCGTTGTCCCTGTCTCTGAAATTGAACTCGCTTCAGGCGGAATGGAGGCATTTCGTTACCTATTCGATGCTCTCCAGACCCCTTGGATAACCCCTCTGATTGCTTTAGTTACTACCTTTGGCGCTCTCGGCATGATGAGCACTTGGATCGTGGGGCCGAGCCGGGGACTTTTAGCCACAGCGGAACAAGGCGATCTCCCCTCTGTGTTCCATAAAATCAATCGTAAAGGGATGCCTCACACGATCCTCATCACGCAGGCGATCATTGTGACCATACTCTCCCTTGTTTTTCTTTTCATGCCCTCAGTCAATAGCTCCTACTGGGCGCTCGTCGCTTTAGCTTCCATCGTCTACCAGATCATGTATATCCTCCTCTTTACAGCAGCCATTCGTCTCCGCTATAAGCACCCTAGAGTCAATCGACCTTATAAAATCCCTTTCGGCAACACAGGAATCTGGATCATAGGAATCTTCGGCATGATTGGCTCTTCCTTCGGTCTTGTGTTTGGCTTTTTTCCACCCAGCCAATTTCCTATCGGAAAGCTGATCCCCTTCGAGGCCTTTTTAATCGGGGGCGCTCTTGTCTTTTGCCTACTTCCCATCCTGATCTTTAAATGCCGCAAGCCATCGTGGCGTAAATCAACATGAGTTCGTGGAACGACGCAAAACCGTGGTATAGCAGCATTGTCGGAGACAAAGGGCATTACTATCATCAAGCGCTCATTTTTCCCAATCTCTTCAAACTTCTGCGCCTCTCTCCAGGAAGCGCGCTCCTCGACTTGGGTTGCGGACAGGGCGTTTTAGCGAGAAACCTTCCTCAAGAGACTGCCTATGTCGGCGTCGACCTCTCAGAAAAGCTAATTGATGAGGCAAAAAAACACACAAAACATTCTCAGTGCACATTTCTCGTCGCTGATGCGACAAAAAAGCTACCCATTCAGAAAACCAATTTCGATTATGCTGTCTGCATTCTCTCTTTGCAAAATATGGAAAATATGAGCGGCGCCATCCAAAACGCTGCCAACCACCTAAAACAGCGTGGGGAGCTCATCCTTGTTCTTAACCATCCCTGTTTCCGCATTCCGCGCCAAAGTAGCTGGGGCATTGATGCGCAGGCCAAACTACAATATCGACGCATCAATCGCTACATGACACCACTAAAGATTCCCCTGCAAATCCATCCGAGCAAAGGGGAAGAATCTGCGCTCACCTATTCATTCCACCACTCTCTTTCCGATTTTTCTCAAGCGCTCTCAGCGCATGGTTTTTCAATTCGGGCGATCGAAGAATGGTGTTCGGATAAAAAAAGTACGGGGGCAAACCAACGCATGGAAAATCTTGCGCGCAAGGAAATTCCTCTCTTTCTTACACTTGTAGCAACACTTGTCCACAAAGAATAGACACATTACTCTTTCACACATATGTGTGGCGTTTTTGGCTATGTTGGTGCGCGCGATCCCCTGCAAGTTTGCTTGACCGGCTTGAGCGCGCTCGAATATAGGGGCTACGATTCCACAGGCATTGCTGGCATCTCTCAGGGCAAGATCTCGTTTTGCAAAAAGGCAGGAAAGCTTTCTGAACTCAAGAAAGTCCTCAGTTTTCCCCCGCTTGAACTCGCGATCGCTCACACTCGTTGGGCCACCCACGGAAAAGTCAACGATCAAAATGCACACCCCCATTTTGACGCTTCCCACTCCATTGCAGTCATTCATAATGGCATCATCGAAAATTTCAGCGCTCTCCGTGAAGAGCTTCTACGGGAAAAAGCACTCCTTGCCTCAGAGACCGATACCGAAATTGTGGCGCATCTCATTGCAAAGTATTACAAAGGCGATCTCGTACGGGCACTCCACTCTGCCATGCAGCGTTTAAAAGGCGCCTTCTCCCTCCTAGTCATCCATAAAGATCATCCAGGGGAGCTCGTTGCAACCGCCAGAGACTGTCCGCTTTCTGTCGCCCTTGACGCTGTGCGCACAGAAGGAATCGTCTCATCAGATCCCAATGTGTTTTTCGGCACGAACTTCGATGTGATTTTTTTAAAGGCCAGTGAAATTGCCTGCGTGCGTAAAGGCTCAGTAGACGTAGTGGATAGCGAGCTACGCAAGATCACGAAAAAGTCCGAGAGGATCGCTGGATCCTTTACAGTGCCTTCAAAAGAAGGGTTCGAGCATTACATGCTCAAAGAGATCTATGAACAACCGATCACCATACAAAAAGCCTTTCTCGGGCGCTATGCTCGGGGTGTCTCTTTTGAGGAGCTCTCTCTACAAGACGCAGTCTTTCGCAACACCTCTAAAATCTGCATCATCGGTTGCGGCACCTCCTCTCATGCAGGATCTATCGGCGCCCTATTCCTCGAAGAATTTGCGGGCGTTTTTACCTCTTGTGAAATCGCCTCCGAGGCGCGCTACCGCCCCTTACTCCTTTCTCCTGACACTCTCGTGATCGCCATCAGTCAATCAGGAGAGACCGCAGATACTCTCGCAGCTCTGCACGAGGCAAAAAAAAGGGGCTGCACGACGCTGGGACTTTGCAATGTGAAAAATTCAGCCCTCGTGCGCGAAGCGGATGGAGCGCTTCTCTTACAGGCAGGACCTGAGATGAGCGTTTGCTCCACGAAAGCCTTCACAAGCCAGCTGACTACCCTCTTTCTTTTCTCCCTATTCATGGGACAGATCAAAAAAACACTGACCCAAGAGCGACTCCTCCTTTTGCAAGAAGAACTGAAAACCATTCCTGCCCAAATTGAGCAGGTCATCAACCGCGCTCCAGAAATTCAAAGGCTTGCTAAAAAGTATGCCCGCCATGAGAACTTCTTTTTTATGGGACGCAGATACATGTTCCCCACTTGCCTTGAGGCTGCGCTCAAGCTCAAAGAGATCTCCTATGTGAACGCTAATGGCTATCCTGCAGGAGAATTAAAGCATGGTCCCATCGCCCTTCTCGATGCTCATTTTCCAGTGATTGCCTTCTGCGCTAACCGCCAAACCGAAGAGAAGATTCTCAGCAATGTCATGGAAGTCAAAGCGAGAGGCGCTCCTGTTTTGGCCATCGCTTCCGATCATTTTAAGCAAATCCAAAAAGCTGCCGACGATGTTTTCTATATTCCAGACTCCAGCGATTCTCTTGCTCCCTTCGCATCCACCGTGGTAGGGCAGCTCTTTGCCTATTATATTGCTAAAGAAAGAGGATGCGAGATCGATCAGCCGCGCAATCTCGCTAAGTCTGTTACTGTTGAGTGATCTGTGAAAAGACCCTCAAAGAGATTATGGTATCTCACTCTCCTCTTCCCTCTTTTCCTCCTCCTTCTTCCCCAAATTCTCTCAACCCCTCTTGGCAAACCCCTTTTCGAGCGCAGTATAGGTCGGCGACTGGGCAGCCAAATTAAAATCGACTCCCTATCCCTCAGTTGGTTTGGTCCTCAGATGGGGCGACACATCTATTTTGTAAATACTGAAGTAGAAGGGACGGTAGAAGAGGTGCTTTCCTACGTGCCTCTGTGGTCTTTATCCCAAATGGGCAGCCAATTTTCCCTCAAAAATGGAGAGGCCACCTTCTCGTTGTATAAAGGAAACAAGATTGAGCAGATCAACATCGGAGTGATCAATCACAAAATTCAAGCTTCAGCAGTAGCAGAAAAGGGGGACCTGACTCTGAGCGGCATCATCCATTCTAAAACAGAATTCGACCTTGTGGCCAATCTCATCAACATTCCTACCGCCCCTTTCGACTATCTGCTGCACGCTCAAGGGATGCTGCATGCAGCTCTTGGACAGACCATGAACCTCTCTGGAAATTTTCTTTCCCATCAGAGAGAGGGCATTCTCTCTTTCGACCTCCTCTCTCCGAACACCCAGCTTTCAATGAACGGCTCCATCGTAGAGGGACATCTGCTCCTCGCAGCACCACTCACTCTACGCTTTATCCTCACACCCGAATTCAGCGCCAAAATCGCCCCCTCCCTCAACCTTGCCGCTAAAAAACCATTAACTCTGCGTATTGAGAAGGAGGGAACATTAATCCCACTCCATCCCTTTTCTCTCTCCGCACTCAACATTAACTCTGCCCTTTTCGATGCAGGACAACTGACTTGTAAAAATTCCTCAGCACTCATTTCCTTGCTCACGCTTCTGCATGACGCCTCCCTGAGTTCCACTGCATCGATCTGGTGCGCTCCTGTCATTTTTTCCATCGATAAGGGCTCCTTACACCTGAGCCGCCTCGACGCCCTGATCAACCGTTCCATCCATCTCTGCACGTGGGGTACGATGGACCTGATGCAAGAAGAACTCTTCCTCTATTTGGGAGTACCCGCAGAAACGCTCCAGTATACGCTCGGCATTCAGCATCTCGCCCCCAATTACGTCCTCAAAATCCCCATCCGAGGCCATTTCAAAGACCCAGAGTTCAATATCGCTCCTGCAGCCGCCCAGATCGCAGCCCTCCTCGCAGGACAACAGATCTCCAAAAAAAGTGGGATATTTGGGGGACTCATCGATCTATTCAGTAAGCCCTCAGAGGATTCTGACGTCCCCCCCTCGCGAAGGCCCTTTCCTTGGGAATCTCAAAATCCTTGATTTTCATGCCCTAACGGGACATAATAAGCCCTTCCTAAAAAACCCGAGGAATTTTTATGATCAGTAGCGTGAAACATGTGACCATTCCGGTTAAAGACCAAGACCGCGCGTGCGCTTTCTATACACAGAAATTGGGTTTCCAAGTCCTATGCGACACCCCCTTCGGCGAAGGGCAAAGATGGATCGAGTTGAAAATCCCCGATGCAGACACGCAAGTGGTTCTGTTTACCCCTGAAGGGCATGAAGAGCGGATCGGCACTTTTTCCAATATTGTCTTTACTTGCAAGGATGTGAAAGAGACTCACAAAACTCTGCAAGCCAAAGGAGTACAGTTTACCCAAGAGCCTGAAGAAGCTCCCTGGGGCACCTTCGCCCTGTTCAAGGACTCGGAAGGCAATGCCTTCTGCCTCTCTTCTTCGTGACCTGAACCATGCATATTCAAGAATGTGGGCAATGCATTCAAGTATACTTTTATAAT
>JACRBF010000047.1 GCA_016213175.1 Chlamydiia bacterium | reverse complement strand
CTCCCTTTGAAATCCTTGCTGGCCATTCTCCGGTCTGCTAAAATAGACGGGGCAGGAGCTGGGATTATCAGCATGTTTTGGGAACTCCCCAACAACAAAGCTTCAAACTGACATATTCGGCGAGAGACACGTCTCTCGCCCGTTTCATTTACTCCCTTTGAAATACAAAAAAAATAATTGACCTTATCCAACGAACCTCATAGACTCCTGCCCTGTTTTTCTATGAGGCTGAGTGTGTTGTATCGATGGATTTTCGCTCTTGTTGCTCTGTCTCTTTTTGGAGCGCCCACGGGTGCAGCAATCATCTTGGCGGGACAACCAGCACCCGTCCTTTATCCCATCGACCCGATGCAGCGGGGCATTGAAATCATCAATACATTCAATGCGTTAGCGCATGCAAGTGGCGTACAGGTTCCGGAAGTAGCGCTGCAAACGACGCTCACGAACTCCATTCCCTATACCACTTACAAACCCATTATCAATGGCATCATCCCCTACATCCAGAGCATCACCCAAACACCTTCTAATACTCTCTTGATTATCACCTATTTAGGCCCTCAAGCGCCCGCTCAACCGCAATACATTGTACTCCCCATAGAACAAACGGTGGCCCTCCTCTATTTCCCCACCTCATTTAATCAACCCTCATCCTCAGCCGCCTTCACTTCTGCATCGGTCAACGGCCTGTTTCCCTATTTCTCCATGGATCTGAAACAGCGGGCCGTAGACATCGTATCGGCGACAACACAATTGATGGCCCCCCCTTTCAAAACCTCTTCAGTAACCCAAGTCTGGATCCAAACAACGCTTACAGGACCTTTTAATCCCTCGATCCCGAATGGGCTACTGAAAAACGTGCAGAGTATTTCGGTCAGTAACAGCTTGCTGCAAATTCAATTCTTACAGCCGAACCAGCAAACTTCCCAGACTATTTTTGTGGCCCCAGAACAGGTGCTCCAGATTATCTATGTCCAAAATTTTCTCTCGCCTTAGAGACTCTATTCATTAATAGAGCGTCTGCAAGAACGAGCGCTGTCATCGCTTCGACGATGGGGACTGCGCGGATCGCCACGCAAGGATCGTGCCGTCCCGATTCGGACAGTTGAAATACGGCTTTTTCTCCGGAAAGACTCACAGTCTGTTGCGGCCTTTTAATGCTGGACGTGGGTTTGAATGCGACGCGGAAAAAAATCGGAGAACCTGTGGAAATGCCACCTAGCGTTCCTCCAGAAAAATTAGTCGCCGTATGCACATGGCCTTGGGCATCGATCTCGAAACCGTCATTGTGTTCTGAGCCACGCATCCGAGCTGCCTGAAAACCCGAACCGATTTCAAATCCCTTCGTAGCAGGAAGAGAGAGCATCGCCCCTGCGAGGAGCGCCTCCAACTTCCCATAGATAGGATCGCCGAGTCCTACAGGCGCGTGGACAACACAGGCGAGGATACCGCCTAACGAATCCTTTTCTTCCTTCACAGTGCGGATCTTTTCCATGATTTTCTCTGCGGCCTTTGGATCGGGACAAAAAATCGGACTACTGTAAGTCTTCTCTCTAAGCGCTCGAAGATGGGAAAGGTCGGGAGGGGTAATGGCGATTCCTCCTATTTCCGCTACAAATGCGCTGCATTCGATGTTGTGCTGCTCTAGCAGTTTTTTTGCGACCGCGCCCGCCGCAACTCTTGCAGCCGTTTCTCTCGCGGACGATCTTCCTCCGCCTCGGTAATCGAAAATCCCATACTTTTCCAAATAGGTAAAATTGGCATGTCCTGGACGGTAGAGATCTTTAATCGACTCATACTGACTGCTATCGGCATCTTTATTGCGGATGAGAATCGCAATGGGGGCTCCTGTCGTTTGTCCTTCGAATAAGCCGGAGAGAATTTCCGCTGTGTCCCCTTCTGTTCTGGGCGATGTATATTCATTCTTCCCAGGCTGACGCAAAGCGAGCTGCTCGTTAATGTCTTGTTCGCTCAAGAGGAGTCCTGCAGGACAGCCATCGATAACAACCCCAATAGCAGGGCCATGCGATTCTCCAAATGTGGTGATGCGAAAGATTTGTCCGAAAAAATTAGTGGCCATGATGGGGTTCCTCTGAAAGAGCAATTAAACGCAGTTCTGCAAGACATTTTCCCTCAGCCAGGAGGTCCACGTCAATGCAACGAGCGGGGATCGATTCATAGACCTGCAACCGCTCGCAATAGATTTGATAGAGAGATCCTTCTGGATTGTCAGCATCCACAAAAGAGGGAGCGCCTCTTCTGAAAATCCGTTTTTTGACCGTCTCGAAACTCACCTTCAAATAGACAAGTGTACCAATTTTTTGGAGATACAGGACATTCTCAGGACAGAGAACAGCCCCTCCTCCCAATGCAATCACGGCATGCGAAGAGGCATTCAGTTGATGCAGCGCCTGTTTCTCCAATGCGCGAAAGACGCTCTCCCCCACTTGTGTGTAGATTTGTCTACAAGACAGACCTTGCTGCGGATATAGCATACAAATGAGATCGTCCGTATCGATAAAAGGGCGCTTCAGCATGCGGGCAAGGCGCTTGCCGAGATGCGTTTTCCCTGATCCTTTGAACCCGAATAAAATGATGTTCATGTCCAAATCTTCGCTCCGATCTTCCTAAAGTCATGGGCGAAATGGGGATAGGTTTTCGCAGTGCAATCAACGCCGCAAATGGTACTAGAGCCCGTAGCTGCCAGAGCCGCAACAGACAAGCTTAAGGCAAGCCGATGGTCATCATAGGCATTGACCGTCGCTCCATGAAGCGTGGAGGCATGCACGATCAGACCGTCTGCCCGTTCTTCAATATGCGCCCCCATCTTTTTGAGTTCGGAAGCAATGGAAGAGATCCGATCGGATTCTTTTTTCCTAGCAACCGATGCATTCACAATTTCAGTCTTCCCTTCCGCAAAACAGCCGATGACTGCCAAAATAGGGAGGGCATCGATAAAATCGTTGATATCGATCTTCATCCCGTGCAGTCTTTGTCCTTTTTTCACGGTGAGAGTGCGTAATTTACGATCGATGACCAAATGGGCGCCCATGTGCTGTAGTACAGGGATCAGCGCTTTATCTCCTTGTACATCGTCCATGTCGATATTCTGTAGGGTCAATTCCGAATGAGTGACGAGGGCAGCGCCAATCGGAAACGCCGCTGTGCTAAAATCGCCTGGTACCGCATAAGAAAAACCATTGATATGGGAAGAGCCGTCCATCCGATAGTACGTATATTCTTTGCACTCATACCGAATCCCCAACCGTTTAAACCAATCCAACGTCAGATCAATCCACGGCTTTTCTCCGGGATTTTTTACATGGCATTCTATGGGAAAGGGAGCAAAGGCTCCCGCGATGAGAAGTCCTGATACAGGCTGAGAGTCTTCCCCTTCTATGCTTACCATCTTATTAGTAAATGGACCTTTCACAAGGATCGGCGCATGGCCATCTCCCCTACTAGAAATGGCGATAGCGCCAAGTGCATTCAAGGCGTCGAGCAGGGGTTGTGCAGGTCGGTTGTGACGGATCGAATAATCGCCTGTCAAGATGGTGTAATGGGGAATTAACCCAGCAAGAGCTCCGATAAAACGAAGTACCTGTCCCGAATTGCCGCATTGAATCACATTGTCTGCCACTTGCGGTTTTCCCGAAAAGCCTTCGATGTGTAACAGGCTAGAGGTTTCAGTCACTCTCGCCCCAAGTAAGCGCACCGCCTCGATCATCGCAGCAGTATCAGGGGAAGGCAAATACTGGGCAATCTGAGACTCTCCTGTAGCAAGCGCCGCAAAGAGAATCGCTCTTAACGTATGGGATTTAGAGGAGGGCACAAACAAACTCCCCTCAAGCTGTGAAGGTTCTATATAAAAGTCAGCCACAGGTTTTTTCCATCCATGCGCAAGTAGGTTCCCATTCTTTTTCCGTAATGACACGGCAATACTGCCCCTCAAAAGGAAGGGCGTGGCCAATACGGTCGATCAAAACACACCGCACTTTCCCCGCCACACTCTTTTTATCATACAGCATGGTTTTAAACAGATTATGTCTGGTGTAATGGGGCGGCAAACGCAGGGAAAAGGGGGCAAAAGCGCCCAGAATTTGCTCAAATTCTTCCTTCGGCAAATAGCCCAACTGCATACTTAAATGCGCCTCTGCAACACAGCCGATAGCCACCGCCAGGCCGTGCGGCATCGCATAGCGGGCCATCGTTTCTAAAGCGTGCCCGATCGTATGACCGAAGTTCAAAATGCGCCGCACCCCTTTCTCGACTGGATCTTGTTCGATGATGGCAATTTTCCCTTGGATGGCTTTGAAAATAAGCGTATCATCCCCGCCCCCTTGTTGGGCAAGAGGCCAGATCGAAGAGTCGTAAATAAGTCCTATCTTCAATACTTCCGCAAGACCGTTCAACCATTCCGTTTTGGGAAGCGTTTTTAAGAGCTGGGGATCGGCAATAATGGCTTTTGGATGATAGATCGTCCCCAGAAGATTTTTTCCGAAGGGAGTATCGATTGCCGTTTTTCCTCCTATCGATGCATCCACCATCCCCAAAAGCGTTGTAGGAATCAAAATGAGAGAAACGCCTCGTAAATAAATGGAGGCAACAAAACCCACTAAATCGGTCGTAGAGCCGCCACCCAGAGCAATGAGGATCGTATCCCTGCCGCACCCCATTTTGAAAAGCGCATTTTCCAGAGCCTCTTGCGTTTGCCTGGTTTTCATCTGTTCTCCGCTTGGCATCGTGAACAGCTCCGCGTGCAATCGCTGAGCAAGTACCATACCGTACGGGTCATTCACCGCATGATCCGCAACGATCACTACTTGACCCTGAAGTTCTTGGCACAGATCCCTCAGAAGAGCACCTTCGAGCAGATTGTCCCCAAAATATAACGGAACCATAGGTTGGGAAAGCACAGGCTGAATTACAATTTTTTTCATCGCTTCTCTAGCCAAAAATTCGTTTGCGCTGCCGCTTGATTCCAAAACATCTCTTCCCCATAGATGACTTGACATCCCCTCCGAGATGCTTCTCGAAGAAAAGCAGTTTCCCTGGGAGCATAGACGATATCCATCACCAGCGCGGAAGGCAAAATCTGTAGGTGATCCATTCCCGATGCATCGGGCGCGCAATGAATCAGCACATCATAGAGAGACGGCATGTCTAAGAATCCGCCTGCCCTGCATCCCACTAAAGCTCCCAATGCCTGCGCCTTTTGCGCCGTCCGATTTATAATCCACACGTGGGCGCCCCTTGCCTTCGCCTCAAAAGCAATCGCTCGAGCAGCTCCACCCGCTCCAATCAATACCACACTCTTATTGCGCACAGCTCCCCTTTTTTCCACCGCATCGAGCGCCCCCGTCCCATCTGTGTTCGTACCTACAATCTTGCCCTTATGGAAAAGAAGCGTATTGACCGCACCAATAGGCTTTGCTCTCTCCTCTATCTCATCGACAAAAGGAAGCACCGCCTCTTTTAAAGGCATCGTCACACTTAAGCCCCGAAATCCCATCTCGTTCGCTAAAAGGAAAAAAGCACTGAGTTCCTCGGGTCTAACACTCATTTTCACATACACGGCATTCAGCCCCTGTTTGCTGAACACCGCATTGTGATAGAGATGCCCCTGGCTTTTTGTCACCGGATCGCCGATGAGCCCATAGAGCACAGTCTGTGTATTCAACAAAGGAAATCGATAAATCGTTACAAGCTCTTCCAGAGTGAGCTGTCCCGGCGCAGACTGTTCATCTGTTCCGATACTTGCGTAATTGAGCTGATTGCCCACAACAGGACCTAGAACACGCGCAAACGCCCCCTTTTCCCCCATACTGATTAAACTGGCTCTAGGATGCTGCCGAGCAAAGAGGAGCGTCCGGAGAGCGTCATTTGTCGATAAGGCGGTAACCGCGATCTTGTATTGATAGGCAGGATAATGGGTCATAGCGTGATAGATCCCTTCTAAATCTTCAGGAGTGTTTTGAAAATTATGATAAGACAAGATCACTCGAGTCTCAGAATATTTTTTCAAAACGCCTGCCAAAAATCCCTTCCTCATGTCGTATTCTAAATCGATGAAATCAGGCTGAAGAGAGAGAAGCTGCACAATCTGCTCCTCCCTCTCCGCTTCGCTTCCTGTAAACTTTCCGCCATGAGAGGCTCTTCTGAGCGTCACAATGACGGGACATGCAATACGCGACATCATTGTACGTACAGATTCTAAGTTCCATGTGGGAAATAGATCGAGACGCAATTCAACACCACCGACCTGATCGGGAATGCGTTGCAATAATTGCGGTTTGGTTATTGAAAGAAACAACATGAGGCTCAGACAAAAATCAACTGATAGCAGACAAATCCATTATAGGCAACAAAGAGCCGCTAGCGGACCGATTATTGAATTCACGTGGGTATCTCGCTAAAAAAGTTGCGAAGCCGAGCCTCTGGTCACACGGCGTAGAGCATACCCCCATGTTCTTTCAAAGATGCGGCACAAAGCGCCGTTAGCCACCACATTCGAACAGGTAATTAAGGGATCAAGAAGGACATTAAACGCGAGGATGATCGCGATCATTTCAGGAGTGAAGCTAAGGTAGTGTTCATAAATGGGGAGCATGATAAAAATCGCCCCTCCGATGACAGCGGCTGTTGCAAAACGGGCGAGGACGAAAATGGTGCTAAAAGCAGTCCAAATAGCCAGAGAAGGACTGTGACCGTAGAAATGAACGTAGATTAAATAACACAAAAAGGCGTTCACAATACAGTCGCCGATTTGTTGGATATTTGTCGTCGCAGGGATCACCGCTTTAGCAAGATCTGGATTTTGTAAATTTTTCGCCGTTCCCTCAATCGTCCAAGGCATCGTGGAAAGGCTGCAGCCTGAACTAAACGCCACGCCTGCCGCAGGCAAAAGGTTTTTTATGCTCTGGAAAAGGGTGCGGCGCACGAAACCACTTCCCACGACAAAGAGCACTCCCAGATAGACGATTAAAACTGCGAGCAGCCACAAGAAAAAACCTACGTATTGAGTAGAGAGCTGATGTAAAAGGTTTGTATTGTACATGCGGGACACAAAACCGAGAATAAAGAGGGGGATTAAGCGCGCAAAAACACGCGTGAGGACCCATTCAGCCCTCTGTTTACCGGACGCAAGGACTGTCCGCAGAAAAGGCCATCTAAAGACAGCCATCAAACCCAAAATCACCCCTACAAAAGTCCCCTTATCCGCCGACCACCAAGCAGGTTTTACAAGAGAGAAGCGCCATAGCGGGTTGAAGGTGTCCACAAAATGGCAAGACGCAAGAGAAGGAAGAGAAATTGTTGCGAGATGGCCACACCCATAGGCATACCAAACACTGAGCCCGTTTGACAAAGCCTCGAAGAAAAATAGAACGAGAATAAAAAAAGGAGCCCTTTTCTCAAAAGAGGCGATGGCGTTTGCGATAAATAAGCCCACTGTGATCGGGAGCATCCACAACAAAAGATCCTTCATCAACAGACTGATGGCATACAAGCCTTGATGAATTTCCAAGGGAAGAGAGGATGCGGTTACAAGGTAGAGAACAACCCCACATAGGATCTGTACGCTCCGGTGCCCTAGAAATTTCATAGCCAACATGAACACTCAGATTTAGAGGTTATACCCACGTGAATGCAAAAATTGGTTTTTTGACCACGTCAGCTTGGCAGCCTATTTTTTCTCTTTCCTCGCGCCTTGCCTCTCGGCAATGGTCGCTCGCTCCAGAGCGAAAAAATGTGCGCCACCTCCTTGTCAAATTCCCAAGTTTTGAAATCACGTGGGTATAGTCTAACTGTCTAGAAAGACTTATACCAAACGCAACCAATCACTTCAAATCTTGAAAAACGAAACATTCATGAGGTTCTTGGGTTCCGAATCGCATCTAGGCTAGATATGGCGTATTCCGCATGGCGCTCCGCGCTTTGCAGGGATTCATCAGAACCCCTTGTTTCTATATATAATAAAGATCATCTCATATATAATGCTTCAGTATATATTCAATACAAAATAAAAATTACTTCAATAAATATAGCAATGCATTAATTCACTCAAAATTAGCCGTTTTTGGGATGACCAGTACTTTCTGCCTATGCGTGCAGTCCGCTATTTCTAATGTGATTATGGGATACCGAGATTCTAATTCCTTTTTGCGTACGCGTTCACGGGGGGTAGGGAGTAGTATTAAAATCTTTCCTGGCGTAGACTCTTCCAGCCATGGAAGACGAGTCACAGATCAGTTGGAAAGAACGCTATTTCGAGCTGCTTAAAAAAGTCGAAGCTTTGGAAGCTGAG
>JACRBF010000046.1 GCA_016213175.1 Chlamydiia bacterium | reverse complement strand
GGGACTAAATTTAAAGACGGCGAAGAAGTGATTAAAGAACGGGTCGCTTAGAGGAAAAATCCGAGGATATGCTCAGACCCCAAAACACAACTTTTGACAATATCTCGTATATACCCGTTCCACCTCAAAAGCACCCAAGAAAATCGAATTGAAATCTCTCTAAAATCGAATAAAAAAGCGCGGTCAATATTGACTTAATATTAACCGCGCTGTTTTATTCGATTTGAGAGGATTTGAATCGATTTACTTTGGGCGCTTTTGAGGTGGAACGGGTATATATGCGTCGCCTGTCTATGCGGCAGCGCTTCCCAAGACGCGAGAGGAAACGGCCGAACACAAAACCCTTTTTCCAATGCCTTTCGTAACTGCGCAAGCCTCTCCTCAACCGTCCCTCCACACTCTTTCAGCCTGCATAAAAAATCGTTATGCGCACGCGCGCCTCGATAGGCGGGACGTTTAGCGGGAAGAAGCAAGTACTCCATGTTCTTTTCCTCATAATCCCAAAGGTACGAGGTGTGATGCACCCACCGATCTTTGCAAATATACTGCGCGTTGCCACCGCACTTTTTAGACCCGATCACGTAATCGTTTTCCCGCAAATGGAATCCAGGAATCTGCCAAGCACTCCTATATAGATCGGCAGACCATCGCAAAATGGGCTCGGGGAAAGGATGAACAGCACAGTCCTTTTTCGCCATGATGAATGTGATGAAAAGCGTCTCTTCATCAACAATCACTGTGCCGCCTCCGCTAAATCTCTTAATGATGGGAATGTGAGCCTCTTTAGCTCTCGGGAGATCGATGAGCGTCTTGGGATCTCCTGAAATGCCCATGATGATCGATCTCGGAGACCCCACATTCACGATACAAAAACTCCTCGCATCGCTGCGTAGCAGCGCCTCTTCTAACTGAAGCTGCTCGAGGATGGGGATGTTTTGTAAAGAAATCCAGTACAGATCAGGGAGAATAAACGATCTCCTCGACTTCTTCGATAGGAACAATCGCATATTTTACCCCTTGATTGAAGGGGACTTTGACAAAGAGAAGCGTCCCATTATCCGCCACACTCATTTCTCCAATATTCATGAGAGTGCCAGCAGAGGTCTGGAGGTTGATTTTTTGCGTAGGCTTATCTTTATGAAGCAGCTCAAAAGCGTGGACAAAATCGAGCGCGCGCATCTTCGGATCAATCAGCATGGTACTATGCGCTGTCTGATGGACAAGAGCCGCTGTCGTTGGAGAACTAGTGGCTATTTCCGGCGCAGCATACAGAGCGCCGATAAAACACAGAAGAGAGAATACAAATACTTTCATGACCGCTCCTTAAGAGAATCGTTTTTGCAATGCGATCCGCAGAATCGAACTGTCTGCTGGAGAAATTCCCGAAATACGAGACGCGTGTCCTAGATTGTCGGGAGTAAATTGGCTCAGTTTTTGTTTGGCCTCAGTCCGCAAGCCAACCACCTTCTCATAGTCGAATCCCTTGGGAATTTTGATAGAATCAAGAAGGAGAAGTTTTTCTACCTCCTTTTTTTGCCGCTCGATATACCCCTCATATTTAAGATGCATTTCGATCTGCTCATTGATCTCTTGTCCACAATCTTGCATCTCTTCGGGATATGCGCTCTGGACTTTTTCAAAAGTCCAATCAGAACGGCAGATGAGCTGAGCTAAGCTTGTGCTTTTTCCTTCAATCGATTTGAAGATCTTCTTCAGCCTTGCGACCTGCCCTTCAATCATCTCCTGCTTATGACACACCCTATCATACTGATCTTTAGAAATGAGTCCCAGTTGAAAGGCTGCAGGCCGCAATCGTAAATCGGCATTGTCTTGTCTGAGGAGAAGTCTGTGTTCCGCTCTACTGGTAAACATCCGATAAGGCTCCGTCGTATCGAAACGAACAAGATCATCGATCATCACGCCGAGATAGGCATCGCTCCTCTTTAACATGAAAGGCTCTTTACCAAGCGCTTTAGCCGCTGCATTGATTCCAGCAATCATTCCCTGCCCCGCCGCCTCTTCGTAGCCAGTTGTCCCATTGATCTGCCCTGCTAAAAATAGCCCTTCAACCCGTTTGGTCTCTAATGTAAGAAAAATCTGATCGCTCTTTACAAAATCGTATTCGATCGCATAGGCAGGCCGCATGATCTCTGCTTTTTCAAGCCCGATCACGCTGCGAATCATATCCAACTGGACATCGAACGGGAGTGAGGAGGAGATCCCATTGACGTAGATCTCATCGGTAGACAACCCTTCGGGCTCCAAAAAGATCTGATGCCTTTCTTTATCCGCAAAACGGACAACCTTGTCCTCTATTGAAGGGCAATAACGAGGACCAATCCCCGTAATCGTTCCTGCATAGAGAGGGGATCTATGTAAATTGTTACGGATGATCTCATGCGTCTTAGGGGTGGTATAGGTGACATAGCAAGAAATTTGAGCCATCCGCTCTTCCGGCGCATCATAGGAAAAAAAGACCCCCTCATCGCCTGGCTGCTCTTCACAAAGAGAGAGATCGATACTGCGCCGATTGACGCGAGGCGGCGTTCCCGTTTTAAGCCTTCCTAACTGAAAACCAAGACGTTCTAAACAAGGAGAAAGCCCATGAGAAGCCTTATCCCCCCCTCTTCCGCCAGAAAAATTAGTTTGCCCAATATGGAGAAGTCCCCGCATAAATGTGCCCGAGGAAAGGACGACCGTCTTTGCGCGGTATTCAATCCCCTCCTGAGTCAATACACCAGCAATCCTCCCCTGTTCAATGAGAAAGGACTCAGAAGTCCCTTGCTGAATTTCTAGATAAGGCGTTCTCTCAAGCCGATGCTTCATCTCCAGGGCATAAGCTGCTTTGTCAGCCTGAGATCGAGGAGATCGGACCGCAGGACCTTTGGATGCGTTGAGCATCCGGAATTGGATGCTGCACCGATCAGCAATCTTGCCCATGAGGCCACCGAGCGCATCGATTTCACGCACCATATGCCCCTTCGCCGTCCCTCCCACCGAGGGATTGCAGCTCATTTTCCCGATCGTATCGAGATTCATGGTGAGCAAGAGGGTTCTAGCGCCCATTTTAGCAGCAGCATGCGCAGCCTCGCAGCCAGCATGGCCCGCACCAATGACGATCACATCAAAAAGAGTCGGATACTTCCACACAAGCCCTTATTTCTTCTTATGGCGATCACGACGGCGCCGTTTTTTACGCTTGTGCTTTGCAATTTTCGCGCGACGTTTCTTTTTAACAGAAGACATGCTTCCTTCCCATTCGATTCTTATGCATCAGTAGTTTAAACGATCCGATTCTTAAAGCACAAGAAGAGCCTTGCTTAGAGACTGTTAACGGATTTGGTTTCTGTCGATTTTCGGGACCTTTTGAATCGAATATCGGCCAAAAATCCTCCGAAAAGCGACGAAATCCATATCCGTTAACAATCTCTAAGGAAAAAGGCGTCTAAAAAATCCTTGTAACCCTTCGAGGATGCGATTGCGAGGAGGAAGCAGCTCCTGAAAGACAATAATGCCCAGTTGCTGGTATTCCGCCGCACAAGCATTCATAGTAAAATCTGTACCTGGATTCTGCAAGCACTGCTGCAACTCTTTAAGAGAGCGCCTCCATTGGGCCGATATTAAGGCTGCCGGACAATTCATGAGGATTTTAGAGGCATCCGGCGCTATCTGGATACAATCCCTGAATTGCGGCACTGACGGCTCCATCGATGCTATTTTCTCAATCAACTGCGTGAGCGCATACCCACCTACCAAAACAACTATCCCGAACGCAAGAATAGGAAAGCTGGCCTTAGCCTTGTTGGCTCCCTCTCGGATCGACGGATGGAGAGGGGGATCGTAGTACCTTCCGTCAATTTGAGTATACTTTGAAGGATCCTTTACTAAATGATAGGACATCTGGACATCTCCAAATCAAAAAATTTATTTTGCAGTGAAGGATATTATTTCACGAATTGTACCATAATAAAAGAAAAAATCAAGCATCGGGAAGGTGGAGAATATCGCGGACAGCCTGTTTAGACGCTTCTCTACCAATCAAAGCAAGCGACTCGGTGAGAGGAATGTGTTTGGGACACACTTTCACGCAATTCTGTGCATTGCCACAGCCTGCAATCCCCTCCTCTCCCACAGCAGCTCGAAGCCGCTCCGCTTTCTCCCACTGACCATTGGGATGGGCATTAAAGAGCCGCAGCTGAGACATAGCGGCAGGCCCCATGTAAGGAGATTTTTCATTGACTTGCGGACATGATTCGCTGCAGCACCCGCAGGTCATACATGTGGAAAGAGCGTAAAGGGCGTCCTGCACCTCAGGTCCCATCGGAGGACCGAAATCTCCCGAATCATTCGCGCTATCGATCGAGATCCAAGCGCGCACTGTTTTCAACGCCTCGAACATGCTCGTTCGATCCACATAGAGATCGCGGATCAGAGGAAATTTTGTAAGAGGCGCAAGGGAGATCGTGGTAGAGCCAATCTCTTGAATGCAGCGCTCGATCAGCGCGGTACAGGCTTGTCTAGGCTTCCCGTTTACAAGCATGGAACACGATCCGCACACCTCTTCGAGACACCCCTGTTCCCAGGCAACTGGCGTTGTCACATCTCCCCTTTTATTGACGGGATTTTTCTGGATCTCCATAAGTGAAGAAATAATGTTGGCGCCTGAGGAACGCTTAAATTCGAATTCTTCCCAATATTGATGCTCCGAAACGCCGCGGTAAATTCTTAAAATATACGAACCCATTTAGCTCTACACCGGCAGTTGGATATTTTGGGGGATATTTTTTAATGCGGGCGCCCCTTTTTTCGCATGCTTATAATCTCTCTTTACGGGAGCTAGATGACGAATGTCAACAGGTTCGTAAGTAATGACAGGCTCATCCTGAGCTGGATCATACGTGGCAATCGTTGTTTTCAACCATTGGGCATCATCACGCTCAGGAAATTCAGGCTTGTAGTGGGCGCCGCGAAATTCGTTACGCAAAAGGGCCCCTTTCGCGATGATAAGGGCCAGTTCCAGCATGGGCTTAAATTGCCTTGCAAACACATAGGCCTGATTGAGCCTAGAGCCTCTGTCGCTAAGGCCAATCCGCTCATAGCGTTCCCGAATCTCTTTGATCTTATTCAAAGTTTTTTGCAAATCAGGATTGTCCCTTTTGACGCTTGCGTAGCGCACCATCCAATCGGCTAGTTCATCGTGCAGTTTGTGAACATTTTCTGATCCATTCTTAGCAAGCAGCGCGTGCTGCTCCCTCTCTTCCCAAGCTAACGCTTCTTGAAAAATCGATGCAGGAAAGTCCCCATGATTTTTTTCTAATTCCTCCAGGTAGCGAGAGACCTCACCACCGGTCACAAGGCCGCCAAAAATGCAGGAGAGGAGAGAATTACCTCCCAATCTATTTGCGCCGTGATAGAGATAATCTGATTCGCCTACATTGAAACATCCCGTTAGATTGGTCATCTGCCGAAATCTTTCCCAACGGTCAGGATCATCCGCAGCAGGCCAATCGACCCAGCCGCCACCCATTGTATAATGCACAGCCGGAAAAACCCTCATCGGTTTTTTTCTTGGATCTTCTCCAGTAAACTTTTCATAGATTTCGAGCACCGATTCAAGACGATGCTGCTTTTCTGCGGGCAGGTGAGTGACATCGAGAAATACCTGCATCTTACCCTCGACGCCCAACCCAATCTCGCATAGGCGGGTCACCTCTCTTGAGCCAATATCTCTAGGCACTAAATTACCGAATGCAGGATACATTTCTTCCAGAAAATACCAGGGTTCGCCCGTTTTCCCGCAAGAGTGCGTCGTCTTGTCGGGAAATTCGATCTGCTTGGAAGAGTCACCCCATACCCAGAGCCGTCCCCCTTCGCCTCGAATGGTTTCCGTCATCAGCCGCATCTTATCGAGTCCCGGGATCGAAGTGGGATGGATCTGGATGAATTCCCCATTGGCATACTTCATTCCCTGCATATAGAGGCGCCCATTCGCAGCCCCCGTGCAAAATGTGGAATTGGTCGATTTTTTATAAAGAACACCCAATCCCCCTGTAGCGATCACAACAGCATCTGCTTTCAAGACCTGCAATTGTAAATTGAATAGATCGTGGATGACAATGCCGCGCGCACGCCCCTCATGATCCTGGATCAGTCGGAGAAATTCATGATTTTCTAATTTTTCGACGCGCCCCTTTGTCTCGTACCTACGCACCTGTTCATCCAAAGCATAAAGGAGTTGTTGCCCCGTCGATGAGCCGCAAAACGCGGTGCGGTTGTAGAGAGTACCTCCGAATCTACGAAATTCTAAATGACCCTCATAGGTGCGGTTAAACGTGCATCCCATTCGATCGAGCAATCGTAAAATACCAGGCCCCGCCATACACATTTCTAATACAGGAGGCTGATTTGCGAGAAAATCGCCCCCCTTCAAGGTATCGTAGGCATGGATGAATGGGGAATCGCCCTCTCCCTTCATATTGACCGCGATATTGATACCGCCTTGCGCACAAACGGAATGGGACCTACGTACTTTCGTCAAAGAAACGAGTTTGACTTTACACCCCTTTTCTGCCAATTTCATCGTCGCACTCAGCCCCGCAAGACCGCCGCCGACTACTATCACCTCTTTCTCTTTAGCCATTAACAGTCTCTTAGTAACGAAGGTTTATCCAATAACTGCACCAAATGGCGATAAGACCAAGAACGGCCAGCAATCCCATTCCTGCGACGCTAACAGCGCTCATCCTCCGTTGCGCACGGTAAGAGAGGATGATTCCCCAAGTAATGAGAAACGTCCAAAACCCATTGAACGCATGAAACGCTGCTGCCAAGACAAAAACCGTATAGAATACAGCCATCCACGGACTTTTAAATGTATCACGCACCATGAGAAGCATCGCAACGCCCGGAACCGGTGCGGAAGCCACTACCTGACCCTCTCTCAAATGAAAGGAAGAGAGTCCTTGTAACCAAGCTCTTTCTTGCTTGGCATTTTGCATCATGACTCGGGACATATCCTCATCGGAATCATACGGCACCTGCCGCACCGCTTCCATGAACGATTTTTTTGGAATTTCGATTTTCCCCATAGAACGGAGCCGACGAGCCGCATCATCCGTGTCTGCTGGCGTAAAGAGCGTGACATGCAAACGCGCTGCCAGAGTGTAGAGCCCCTCGTCAAAATCAAGCTGCACCAAATACTGTTCCCCCGAGCAGCTCGCCACCCTTTTGGGCGCATCATGAAAACGCATTTCAAAGACATGCCAAATAATGCCTACGAGAAGGACCCAAGAAGAGAGCCTCTGCCAGGCGAATGCACGGTTGCGGGGAAAGGCAAGAGCGGGAGTATGGCCGTCTTTTGTATGAACATTAAAACGGGCTGTCAACGCCCTTTTAATCCCCCACACTGCGTGAACGGCCAGTGGAACACCGATCAATACCGTCTCCACGATCTGCAGATAGGGCAACGACTCTAAAAAATTAACAAGCCGGACGAATCCATGACCATCGTCGCCGATCCAAAGCGCTGCCTGAGAATTGGTGATGAGATGGATAATGAGATACAGAACGAGCCAAAACCCAGCAAGAGAATGGACTCTGCGCCAGAGGAACGCACTGGAAATCGAAGAAGTCTGAACACTCATAAAAAAGCCTGTATACCGAACGTGACTCAAGAATTGGGATTTCGGCTGTGTCAAAGCCTCTAGATTTAACGATCGTAAGTTGCCCCCATATTTCTAATATTGGGCAACTTACGATCGTTAAATCTAGAGAACTTTCACATCAGCCCAAATCC
>JACRBF010000045.1 GCA_016213175.1 Chlamydiia bacterium | reverse complement strand
TTCGATTTAAAATTGGGGAGCAATATCGACAACAGTATATTGCTCCCCAATTTTAAATCGAAAATCGGCTCAAAAGAACCAGAAAATCGACAGAACTTTAGTTACGCAAGAGGTCTATTTTATGGCGGCGGATCGTTTTTGCGGTTGCCTCCTGGGGATTCGAAAGGCTTAGGACCCTTTACAGGCCCTTACGCTTTACGATATAATCGATTACGTTGCCAACCGTTTTCAATTTTTCCGCATCTTCTTCGGAAATTTCAAAGCCGAATCGCTCTTCAAAGGTCATAATGAGCTCTGTGAGATCCAGAGAATCGGCATTCAGGTCTTCCACAAAAGACTTTTCGGGTGTGACATCAGAGACATCCACTCCAAGTTGTTCCACAATAATTTCAATCACTTCTTTCTGTATTGTCATAATTTTCCCAAAGTTGATAAAAAAATTAATTCTACATCCCCATCCCGCCATCGACCCCAAGCACTTGACCCGTGACGTAGTTTGAAAGATCGCTCGCTAGGTAAAGGGCTGCATGGGCGATATCTTCCGGCCGACCGATACGATTGAGAGGAATGCGAGTCAAAATCGCCTCTTTCACTTGTCCAGGCAGTACATCCGTCATTTGCGTTTCAATATAGCCAGGCGCGATGCAGTTGGCGCGCACCCCTCTGCTTGCAAGCTCCTGGGCAAGCGATTTCGTAAACCCGATCATTCCCGCCTTAGAGGCTGCATAGTTGACTTGCCCGGCATTGCCTGTAATGCCTATAATGGACGTAATATTGATGATCGAGCCTGCACGGGCTTTCATCATCGGCCGGGTAACGGCCCGGCAGGTATTATAAATCGATTTCAAGTTCACTGCAATCACACGATCCCAATCTTCCTCGCTCATCCGCATCAGGAGATTGTCGCGCGTAATGCCGGCGTTATTCACGAGGATATCGATCTGTCCCCACTCCCCTAAAAGTTTTCCAATGGCCTCTTCGACCTCTTTCGTCTGAGACACATCAAGAAGGAGTGCGTTCATCTTTTGCTGCGGATCGATTTTCCGTTTTTCAATTTCCAAAAGAGCGCGGTCAGCCCGCTCCCGATTGGTTCCTACAATCGTTACATGGGCGCCGTTTCCTGCAAACAGCGCCGCGATGGCTTGTCCAATTCCTGCAGTGCCTCCCGTGACGAGTGCTGTTTTCCCTTTAAGCAACTTCTCCATTATTCCACCTTACTTGCGAGCACTTCCAGATCGGCTACCCTATCGATCGATAAAGTAAGCGCAGACCCATCGATTTTTTTATTCAGACTAGATAGTGTTTTCCCGCATCCGATTTCAAGAAACAACTCAACCGAATCCATCGAACGAATTCCCTGCTCCCAGCGGACAGAATGGGTCACTTGCTCAGTCAAAAACCGTTTGATATCTTGGGGAGACCTAGCGAGCAGGCCAGGCACATTCATCACAAGGCCGATTTGGCTCTCTTGAATAGGCGCCTGGGCAATAAGAGGAGCAAGCGCTTCTTGCGCCGAACGCATGAGACCGCTATGGAACGCCCCATGCACTGAAAGCGGCAAAACCCTCTTTGCCCCTTTCTCCTTCAAGAGTAGAGAAGCTTTAGCCACCCCTTCCAATGTTCCTGAAATGACGGTCTGTCCTGGGCAGTTGTAGTTGGCAATCCAGACCCCGTTCATCCCTTCCAATGCCGATTCAATAGCCTTAGACTCTAGCCCTAACACGGCAGCCATCGTCCCTGGCGCACGTACACAAGCATCGTTCATGAAACGAGCTCTCTCCCTCACAAGGAGAAGCGTCTCTTTGAATCCCAATTTTTGAGAGGCGTGAAGCGCCGAGTATTCACCCAAACTCAAGCCCGAACAAAGCGAGGGGCCTAAGTCAGGCATCTGCTGTGCAATCACACGGAAAATCGCGATGCTCGTTACAAAAATCCCAAGCTGACTGTACCTCGTCTGGACAAGAAGGTCCTCCGGACCTTGAAACACAATGGCGGAAAGCGCCTCATTGAGGAGATCGTCCGCCTCTTCAAAAGTTTCCCTAGCAATGGCAAACGTAGTAAAAAATTCTTTTCCCATCCCCGGGTACTGAGCGCCTTGCCCAGGAAAGAGATAGGCCAGTCCGTGCTTCATACTGTACCCTCTGAACAATCCCTAAAGGGGGCAAAACGGAGTACTGCGGCACCCCATGTCAATCCCCCGCCAAAAGCGGTCAAAAGGATGTTTTCCCCCGTCTGGGCGAGCCCCTCTTTAATTAATTCATCTAAAGCAATTCCTACCGAAGAGGCAGAGGTATTGCCATATTTACCCACAGTCTTGAACACCCTGTCGGAGGGTAAATGTTCAAATCTCTTGGCCATCGCATCGATGATCCGAATGTTCGCTTGATGGGGGATCAGCCAAGCCACCTCTTCTTCTTTCAATCCGACAAGTTCAAGACACTCCTTACTCGCCGATTCCATGCGCCGTACCGCATGTTTAAAGACTTCATTACCAGCCATTTTAATGTAGTGTTCACCTCCCTGCACTGAATCAATTGAGGCGGGCTTGCGGCAGCCGCCAGCAGGCATCATCAAGAGTTCAGACTGCTCTCCATCAGCCCCTAGACGAACCCCCTCAATCGAAGGGCCGCTCCCCTCTGTCGATACGATGCATGCGGCAGCCCCATCTCCGAATAAAATACAGGTAGAACGATCTTTGTAATCGGTAATTGAGGAGAGTTTTTCGGAAGCAATAACTAAAATATTTTGATAAACGCCCGTCTCTATCAACCCTTTAGCAAAGGCCAAGGCGTATAAGTACCCTGTGCAGGCAGCCTGAATATCGACCGCCCCAGCCCTTTTAGCACCGAGAGCATGCTGGATCAGACAGGCTGTACTGGGAAAAATATAATCAGGGGTCAACGTCGCCACGATAATAAAATCGATTTGATTCGATTCTAGTCCCGCAGATGCAAGAGCTGCACGAGCAGCAGACGCCCCCATAGAGGAGGTGTATTCGGAGGGCGCAGCTAAGCGCCTTTCCCTCATGCCAGTTCTGGACACGATCCACTCGTCGGAGGTCTCAACCATCTGCTCTAAATCGCGATTCGTCAAGACTCTCTGAGGAAGATAGGAACCGGTCCCAATAATTTTTGCCTTCTTATTCATTCCTTGAATTCTAAATCTCAAAAAATTGGTACAAAAGGAGCGGCCTCAAGTGTAGCCGAAGCCCTTTTAAAAGGGTATACCCAAGTATACCAAACGTGATTCAAGAATTGGGATTTCACCCTGTACTGAAAAAAGTTGAATTCAAGAAGTGATTTATCCATTTATTGATAAAATAGTCGCCGATTCAAGTTCGAAGTGCGACAAATCCCGCTTCCATTCTGCGTTGATTAAAGACCTCTATGGGTGTGCGAAATTGTAACACTTTTCGAGGTCGATTGTTGAGCAGATTCTCAAT
>JACRBF010000043.1 GCA_016213175.1 Chlamydiia bacterium | reverse complement strand
GCGTTGGGGTTGGCTCGGGCGTTGGGGTTGGCTCGGGCGTTGGGGTTGGCTCGGGCGTTGGGGTTGGCTCGGGCGTTGGGGTTGGCTCGGGCGTTGGAGTCTTAGATGAAGTGGCTAGGAAATAATAAGCTCCCACGATTCCGAGCACTGCGAGCGCTGCTGTGCTAATGATCTGTGCAGAGGTAAAAAGGGGTGGCGCTGCTGTAAATGCTGCGTTTGCAGAGAGAGACTTTATATAGCTACGGGGGAGTGTGAGATGGACCCTTTTTTCTCCGTTGGGAGCGAGTGTCTTAAGAAGATCTGAACGCAGGGCAAGGGAGAGCCTGGGGGGGATCGTCTCGTGCTGAGAGCCTGGTAACACAGCCACTGCTTGTTGAATCCGTTTTTGGATCTCTGGGGGGAGAGGGAGAGCAATTGCAGATTTTTTCTTTCCTGGGAGGATAAGATATCCTTTATCTAGGGGCGTCTTTGAAAGTCCAACGAAAGTGGTGTTCATAATCATTCTGACAGTTAGTTTTATCCTGAAATTTTAACGATTTTTACAATTAAAGTAAAACGATTCATGCATTTTTAAAAAAATTATTAAATATATGTTTATACATAATAATTTATTTAATTCCACAGGAGATGTGACTGCGTTCACATCAACCCCAATGCGATTTTGCATCACCATCGTTATATCTTTTGATTGCCGAATTCCAGTCGATGGCGTAGCATACGGGGGTATTTTTAAGGCAAATTTGCACGATGAATAGAAAAGTAATCTCCTTTATCGCCGTGATGACGGTGGGTCTTGTCTTGTGGTTTATTCCTCACCCTACTGGAGTAAAACTTGAGGCATGGCGTCTCTTTGCGATTTTTGCGGCAACGATTGTGGGGGTGATTCTCAAGCCGTTTCCGATGGGAGCGGTTGCTATATTTGCGCTCACCATTTCGGTATTTACAAAAACCCTCTCTTTCGAGGAGGCGTTCAGCGGGTTTGGCAATGACATCGTCTGGCTCGTCGTGATCGCCTTTTTTATTTCAAGGGGTTTCCTTGCCTCAGGACTGGGACAGCGGATCGCTTACACAGTGATGAGTCTTATCGGGAAAAATAGTTTGGGGCTCGGCTATGGACTTGTGGCAACCGATCTCTTAATTGCCCCCTTGATCCCAAGCATGACGGCGCGGGGTGGGGGAGTCGTCTATCCTCTCCTGAAGTCGCTCGCCGATGTCTTTACCGGGAAGTCCCACGATCCCAAGATGGGGGCTTTTTTGACCCTCTGCGCTTTTCAGGGAACTGTGGTTACAAGCGCTATGTTCCTTACTTCGATGGCTGGCAATCCGCTGATCGCCGAATTTGCCCGAAGTCAAGGGATTCAAGTGACCTGGATGAGTTGGGCCATTGCGGCCATCATCCCCGGATTTATAAGCCTAACGCTTGTTCCCTATCTGATCTACCGGCTTGCTCCGCCAACGGTCCGCAAGACGCCTCATGCCCGCGAGATGGCCCGAGACAATCTCCTCAAAATGGGGAAGATGAAGGGTCAAGAATGGATCATGCTATTCACGTTTTTCCTCTTGATGGTTCTGTGGATTGCGGGACAGTTTTGGGGGATCAAAGCGACTTGGGCGGCTTTAGGCGGATTGTGCATTTTACTTTTGACGGGCGTTGTTCGTTGGAAAGACATCCTGGAAGAGCATGCGGCTTGGGATACATTTATCTGGTTTTCTACTTTGATCACTCTTCCCGCCTACTTGAACCGTTTCGGATTCATGACGTGGTTTAGCGAACGGGTTGTTGATCAGGTGCACGGCGCCAATTGGATGCTGGGCTTTCTCATGATCATTTTAGTCTATTTCTATTCACACTACCTCTTTGCGAGCAATGTAGGCCATATTTCCGCCATGTATGCGCCTTTTTTGATCGTAGCGATCGCTCTCGGCACCCCTCCGGAGCTTGCGGCGCTCACGCTTGGCTTTTGCAGCAGCCTCTTTGGAGGGCTTACCCATTATGGCTCAGGACCTGCTCCCATCTTCTTCGGTGCAGGCTTTGTTCCAATTGGTCAGTGGTGGCGCATGGGTGCGATTTTAGGATTTGTCCATATCTTAATTTGGGTTGTCTGTGGAGGACTGTGGTGGAAAATTCTTGGTCTTTGGTGATAGAGGCAGTTGCAAAACTCCCCGCCCCTGAAAAATCGATGATTTTGCGAGGGCGACATAGTCGCCCGGACAGCGACAATGGTGGTTTGCCTATTTATTGCGAATCCTCTGAGAGACCGCAAGCGTCAGGACGGCAACGCCTATTGCTGCCACAATTTTGAACATCTTTCTCTGGTGACTTTTGGGTTGAACAGGATTTCTTGGTTGGTGGTTGTGGGGGACTGCTGGCCGCGGCTGATAGTCACGTACGTCTTGGTGGGGTTGATTTGATGGCACGATCCATGTACAAACAGGCGCATGATCGCTCGCCGCTTGAACTTCTGGTACTGTCAGAGAGATGTTAATCTGCCTGAGTGCAAGAGGCTGTAGCGGGTTCTTGTGAACGAATATCCAATCGATCTTTCTCCGCTTCATCCATTCGGACGATGTTCTCGACCCATCCTCCTTGTACCCAGCTTTGCTAAGGATATCCAAACGACTGTAGTATGGAGGGTCTGTGTTTGTGGGAGTCTCATCTTGATTCATATCGCCGGCGATGATCGTGGCACAACCACCCAACTGACGCTGCGTTACTCGATCTACCACTTTTTGCAGATGCTGATCGCCTTCCTTCCTGCCCTTGCCCCCGCCTCCTTCTAAATGAACGCCACACACTTGATACGTTGTATTATTATCGTTTGCGTCAGCGAGAGTGAGTACTAATGCCGCTCGTCCCTTCGCTTTTTGTTGCTGAGCTGCATCCACTGCGTAGATTGTCCGTATCGCTGTACGCTCAAAACGATTTGTTGCATACAGTATTGCGACTCCATCCTTCTTGTCGTTGCCCCATGGATCACGATGTTGCGCAAATTCGTATTTATAGACAGTTCCCTTAGCTGGCTGCGTGTTGAGTAAGGTGACTAAATTCTGTAACCGATCCTCAGAAATTTCCTGAATAACCGCAATTTCTGGATACAATTGGGAAATATTCGATACGATCTTCTGTTGTCGGTTTTTCCAAGTGTTTACATGAAATTCCGGATTTTTTTGCAGATATGTATTTGCATATTCTGGATGCAGCACGTTATAGGTCATTATTTGGATGGGTTTGGACATCGAAAACTCACATTCTTAGGTTAATATCGCGTTCTGAGCGTTTGAGAGCGCTTCAGTCGCATTGTCTTTTGGGTGTAGTACAGTGATTGGAACAGGCGTCTGCATCTGAGGCACGCTTGCACTCCCGGTACGTGTCATCCACCAGCGGACAGCGATCCCTAGAACGGCAACGCCCACAGCACAAGCTACAGCTATTTTTCTAGGAGAAAGAGAGGGTCTAGCCTCCTCTTCCCGTACGCGACGAGCTCGATGTAGAACAGGTCTGTGTGGTGGTGGTATACGCTGTCGCAGTGGTTGCGCTGCTGGCGGCCCTTTATCATCGACCGGTACGGGGCTGACTTCCATAACAAGTGGGTCTACGGATTGTGTAGGGTTAGTTGCTATTAGAGAATTCTCGTTGTTTTTTGTAGTCTTAAATTGTAAAGAGTGCGAACCAAACCATGAAATCATGCGATAATCGGAACCTCTTAGTATACTGTCGATGTTCGTATTGAGATTCGGGTTAGCGTGCGCAGAACCCCCAAGAATAAAACCATCAATGTTGTCGGAATTCGCATTCATCTCCTGATTGAGATTTTGTAACAACGCGTCCCCTGCTTGCTGCGATTGTTCCTGATTCAAGTTGAAGCAACCAATCCGATAGGTTTTGGCAGCAGATCCGCGTATCCTCTCTTGCAAATCTATATAGAACGTTGCTGCTTGATCACTCTTAACTGTCTTATTGCAGACATGCGAGAATCGGGTGTGTCGATAGAAAATCGCTATGTACGAACCAGCGTTATTGGGAGCGCTCTGAGCGAAGAAGTGATAGTCGCATAGCAATGACTGATGCAGTTGCTGCAGAGCAGTTGGAGTGATTTTGTGCACTAGTATGATATCTGCGTCCTCTGTTGCCTTGGCAGTGGGCAAATACTCGTGAGCGCGAAAATTTGCATTTAATGACGTAACTCGCATACAAGAAGTCTCTGGTTAGATGTCTTTAAATTATTGAATAATTATACTTAAAAGTATGAAATAAGTCAATCGTTATTCAGCAATTAAAATTTTTAGTTGCACTGAACGTGACTCAAGAGTCGATTTTGGCTCTCCTCCTAGTCTCTTAAGGAGTTGTGCGAAGACAGCAAGGTTTCTTGAGAGATATTGAGGACACATATACTATACCGAACGTGACTCAATCATCGGATTTCTTCTTTGACACAGCCGAAATCCGATGATTGAGTCACGTTCGGTATGGTTTAACCACTGTAAACAGTAGGGTCTATGACGCATATGAAGGTGAAGTATCTTGGGGATTTACGAACAGAATGCACCCATTTAAATAGTGGCGTACAGGTGAGAACAGAGGCTCCTCAAGAGGTCGGTGGGACAGGGAAGAGTTTCTCTCCCACAGATCTTTTAGCAGTCTCTCTTGCCTCCTGCATGATTACCTTGATGGGGATCTTGGCACAGAAGCTGGGATTCGATTTTTCGGGGGCTACTGCGGATGTGGAAAAAGAGATGGCGACGTCTCCCCAGCGCAGGATCGGTAAATTGATCGTTCGGATTCGCTGTCTGAGATCCCCGGATAAGCAGACTCGAGAGAAATTGGAAAAGGCAGCGCTTTCATGCCCCGTGCATTTGAGTTTGCATCCCGATATCAAGCAAGAAATCGATTTTATTTGGGGCGTATAATTGCGCTATCAAAATACCAGCGCCTTTCAAAAGCATCTGACGAACGCGTCTCCCGATTATTTGAGCAGGTGTTACCTCATTCTCGCTACAGACGATTATGAGCGCTCTCAAGCGCTGCGGATGGTTCTGACAGCGCTACACATGCCCATGGTGCAACTTGTTTCTCTTAGCGGCACAGAGGCGACATATAGGGAAGTTGCGAATGCACTTTTAAGTCCAACCCTTTTTGGAGGACTCCCTGTTGTTCGGCTCGATGAAGCAGAAAAGATGGGGAAAAAAGATCTGGAGATGCTTCAGAATCTTGTAGAGCAACCCGATTTATCTGGATATCTTCTCTGTGGTGCACGCTCCAAATTGGGCGCTGTCCCTGCTTTTGAAAAGAGGGGAGTGGTTCTTGATCTTACGGAAGAAAAGCCTTGGGAGAAAGAGAAGAGGCTCGTTCTCCAGATTTCCGAGAGGGCGCTGAGCGCAGGGAAAAGACTCGCTGCGGATGCAGCATCCCTTCTTTTGGAGCGCCTTGGGACAGACGCAGCGCTTTTGGATCAGGAGATCGACAAGCTTCTGTGTTATGTGGGGGAGAGGCCCACAATCGAGCGGGCAGATATTTTCCGCGCTACTGCGGAGAGAAGTAGCGCCACTCTTTGGCAAAACGCCGAGGTAATCGTTTGGGAAGGGGGCGAGCCTCCTACAGAGGCGGTAGCGCTCCAGGGACTGATTCCGATGATCCGCTCTCAATTGCAAATCGGATTGAAAATCATCCATTTACAGAGGTTGCAGACGCCTCGTGAAGAGTGGGGCGCTTTTTTGCCTCGGATCTGGCCGAAGATACTCGAAAAACGGATAGGGCAAGCGATTGTGCTCGGAGAGGTTTATTTCCAAAAAGGATTGCAGAGGCTTTTTGAAATAGAACTGCTCTCGAGGTCTGGATCTTCCCGGGAACAAGAGCTCTTAGATCTTTTCTGCCTAACCATCCACAGAGGAGGGGTATGAGGGCAGGCAAGTTAATTCTTTTGCCGAATGTGCTCGATACTGCGCTACCTCATGAACTTTTTCTTCCCAGTGCTGTGGGATCTGCTGTGGCCCAGCTCTCGGGGGTTTTTGTCGAAAGCGAAAAAGAGGCAAGGCGCTACCTAAGAAGGTTTCTTTCTCACGATCAAATGGCAGCTCTTCCCTTAAAGCCGCTCAATGAACATACCTCTGACGATGCGCTAGAGGCTCTTGTAGAGCCCCTTTTACAGGGAGAGACGTGGGGACTTGTGTCGGATGCTGGATTGCCCTGCATTGCAGATCCTGGGGCTCCTCTTGTGTGGCTGTGTCAGCAACAAGGGATTTTTGTAGAAGCGCTTGTAGGACCGTCCTCTCTTATTTTGGCGCTGCAGCTGTCCGGATTTTCAGGGCAGAATTTCGCATTTCGAGGCTATTTGCCTAGAGAAGAGATCGATTTAGAGCATAAAATTAAAGAGCTTGAGTCCAAGGCGCGCGGAGAGACCCAAATTTGGATCGAAGCGCCTTATAGGAGCGCCAAAATGCTCGAGCTATTGAAGAAGATTTTACAACCTTCTACGCTTCTTTGTGTCGCAGCCAGCCTTACAACATCTCAGCAAAAAATCGCCTCCCATCCTCTTCAACAATGGAAGAGTCTGTCCTTTTCTCTGGGAAAGGAGCCGGCTATATTTTTACTCTATCGCAACTAGTGCCGAATGGGGCATCAACTCTATGCTTGTTCCAAGCAGCTCTCCTGTTCGAGGCTCTCGAAAGCGATGCTCTGACCACGACTTATTTGTGCGCACGACCTCGCGCCACTGTCCTGGAGGAAGGCGCACAGTCACTGCATGGCCATGAGCGTTGAATGCGATGTAGAGAGAAGGGGAGCCTATCAACGTATAGGCAATAAGCCTATTGTCATTCCCCCAGTCTGCCTGAAACGGCTCTTTGCCATGCCAATCGACCTCTTTGTCTGTTAAAAAAGCAGCGCTTTTCAAGACAGCGCACATTTTTCGAAATGCAATCAGTCCAGAGACGAAATCAAACATGTTCTGTTTTTGTTCCAGCGTGTCCCAGAGAAACCAGTTGATCGCGTTGTCTTGCACATAAGGATTATTGTTGCCATTCCGCGTTTGACCATATTCATCACCCATGAGAAGCATGGGGATGCCTCGCGCGAGGAATAAGGAAAGGAGAAAATTGCGCATTTGCTTTTCTCTGAGAGCAAGGATAGAGGGGTCGTCGCTTGCCCCCTCTACGCCGCAATTCCAACTGAAATTGTGATTTTCCCCATCTTTGCCCATTTCTCCATTGAGGAAATTGTGTTTTTGATTGTACGAGACGAGATCGTAAAGAGAAAATCCATCATGGGAGGTGATCAAATTGATGCTGCACAAAGGACTCTGAGATCTGTAGAGGAATTCACTGCCGCATAGGACATCGGCAAATTTTCCCGCTAAGCCCTCCCCCTTGAGAAAGGAACGTGTCCTATCGCGAAAAACGCCATTCCATTCGGACCATGGGCCTGTGCTTGGAAAATGTCCCAATTGGTATAGTCCTGCAGCATCCCAGCTCTCTGCAATCAATTTCACTCCGCGCAAAGCAGGGTCAGACCGGATTTTTTCCAAAATAGGGGGATTTTTGATGGGCTCTCCACTGGCCCCCCGAGAGAAAATGGAAGCTAAATCGAACCGAAACCCATCGATGCGCACCTCTTGTGCCCAAAAACAAAGGCTTTCTAGGATCAACCGAGACACTTCAGGATCGTTGACATTGAGCGTATTACCGCAGCCCGTAAAGTCAAGGTATTCGCCTGCTTGATCAAGCAGATAATATGAAGCATTGTCGATGCCTCGAAAACTGAATTGATAGTCACTCTCCTTGCCTTCCCCTGTATGATTGTAGACCACATCGAGAAACACCTCGATCCCATTTTTGTGCATTTCTCGCACTAACGTTTTCACTTCGGATAGAGCTTTTTCTGAGGCGGAATATCTGCGCATGGGAGAGAAAAAATAGAGCGGATTGTATCCCCAATAATTGAGTAAGGGAAGCTGTGTGTCCGGATCTCTGTTTTTACAATGGGTCTCATCGAATTCGAAAATCGGCATCAACTCCACCGCATTGATCCCCAGCTTTTTCAAGTAGGGAATTTTCTCAATGACTCCGAGATAGGTGCCAGGATGCTTGACCCCACTGGAGTGATGCCTCGTAAAACCGCGTACGTGCATTTCGTAAATGAGGAGATCGGACAAAGGAATTTGGGGGCGTTCGACTCCTTGCCAGTCAAAGGGCGGCTCTACGGAGCAGCGCGACCAAACGCCCCTAGTTCCCAAGCCCCATTGGAGAGGCGTTGCTGGAGATTTGGACGCAGGGTCGGCAAGCCAAGGCGTTGGGTCCTGTTCTCTCCCCTCCAAACGGAAAGCGTACAAGGCGTCTAAGGGCAGGCCCTCTATCCCGATATGCCAAATATCGCCTGTCCTCAGCAATTCGATCTCTTGGATCGCATTGCCCTCTGCAAGGCCGAGAAACGCCCGTGTGCATCTACGGGAAAATAAGGCAAAATTGGCATGAGTTCCATTCAATGAAAAACCGAGAGGATTTGGTAATCCAGCAATTATGCGCACGATATATCCCAAAATCTCGGAATATCTTGAATTTTAATTTAGTTTCAAATAAAATATTATCCA
Source organism: Chlamydiia bacterium (assembly GCA_016213175.1). Classification (GTDB taxonomy): domain Bacteria; phylum Chlamydiota; class Chlamydiia; order Chlamydiales; family SM23-39; genus JACRBF01. The sequence goes on along the minus strand of JACRBF010000043.1, from coordinate 28,066 downwards.
GCGGTATTTTAAGAAAATGTATTTTTGATTTTTCCCTTGCTACAAATCCGGCAGGATTTTACAAAGGAGGCTTGCATTTTCCCGTTTTCACGAGTTATGCTGTTAAAAATTTAGGAGGAGTTCAATGTCCTATGAAAACGCCAAGGCCAATCTCAAGGAGTTCGGAAAAGAACTCAATCTGGAGGCCCTTGATTTTGATGAGAATTATACTTGTATTTTAGGGATCGATAATACTTTCTCTTTACATATTACATTTGAAAGAAATTCGGATCGACTGTATCTCTACTCTCCGGTTCTCGATGGCCTTCCCAAGGACGACAAGATCCGCTTGAAGCTCTACGAGCGACTCCTCGAGGGCTCCATGCTCGGCGGCCAGATGGCGGGCGGCGGCGTTGGTGTTGCGACGAAAGAAGAATTGATCTTGCTCCATTGCGTACTTGACATGGGATTGGGTGTAGACGCTTCGGCACTGCGTCGGTTTGCCCCTCTTTTCGTAGAAACTGTGGAGAAGTGGCGCGGGATCGTTACCAAGATCATGAATGGGGAAGATCCAGGTCCATTCCAATTCCCAACGCCATCTCAAGAACAAGCGCCTCCACCTGCCTTCGGCGGCGGCAAGTCGGGCGAACGCTTCATCAAGATCTAAGTTTTTTCATATTCCAGATTCAAGCGCCCAGGAGACTGGGCGCTCATTTTACAGCCTCTACAGCCTCAATGACGGATGCAACGCCTTCCGCAATCTGTGTTTGGATAAAACGGACGCTCGCCATTACGGTTGAGTGGTCCCTGCCAAAAAATTCGCCTATCTTCTGAAAGGGGAGTTTTAATATTTCCCTGCAGGTATACATGGCTATTTTGCGAGGAAGGGCGCTCTCTTTTGCTTGAGAGGTTCCTGTGATGTCAGTAGCGCGGATTCCATAGTGGGCAGCCACTTGTTTGACGATGCTCTCTGGCGTTCTCTTGTCGAAAATTTGTTTTTGCAAAAGATCTTTTAGCAAGATCTTGATCGATTCAGGGGTCTGTGTTTCTGGTTTATTCGATCGAAGGGCGAGCGCTTGGAGGGCGAGGCAGGGCTCTAAGGGGAACTGGTCTGCGAGAAAAGCGAGAAGGCGTGGATCAAGAGGAAAGTTCCAGACTTTTGTTTTCTGGGTCAGGATAGAAAGGGGGTCTGTAGGCTCTATTTTTAGGGTAATGCCCCATTCGAAACGGCTGATGAGGCGCGCTTCAATCTCGGTGAGTTTGCTTGGAGCCAGATTGGCGCTGAGAAGGATCGGGCGTCCTAGAGTGTGCAGAGCGTTGAATGTGTGGAAAAATTCTTCCTGTGTAGCTGTTTTTTTAGCAAAGATCTGAATGTCGTCTACAAGGAGAGCGTCTGCCGCGCGGTAGGCTGCTCGAAAACTTTGCATGAAGTCTTGCCGAATGGCTGCAACGACTTGTTCCGTAAAGGTCTTGGCGTTTACATAGAACACTTTCTTACCTGCCTTCTGAAGGAGAAGGGCGGATGCCATGAGGAGGTGGGTTTTTCCCGATTGTTTAGCGCCGTAGAGAAAAATGGGATTGAAGGGAGGGAGAGATCCAGGATGTTTTTCCAGTTCGTGGAGGATTTGGAGCGCCATTTGATTCTGCGGAGTAGGGAGGAAATAGGAGAGGGCCATTTCTGGGTCAAGAGAATCTGGCACGACCAGGGGAGGGGGGAGAGCTGGGGCAGAACTCTTATGTTTTATCCCTCCTTGCAGGGAGAGATGGACGCGGACAGAGCGCCCATTTTCGTTAAGAAGGGGTTTTTGTTTGAGCCTAGGGAGGATATGCTCTTCAAACCAATGGATTTGAAAGGAGTCTTGTGCTTCTAAGTAAATATTCGCTGCGTCAAAATGGGAGAGTTTGAGGGGGGCTAGCCACTGGCTCGATGCCTGCTTGCCTATATGCGTTTCAATCTCGGATAAAAACTGATTCCAGATACGCATACCGCACAGCTATTTACTGAGGACTTGCACCTTGCTGCGCATCATCCACCACTGCTGTAAAATGCCAAGCAGTGTGGAGAACATAAAATAGATATTCAGTCCCGAAGGAAAGCTGTAGAACATGACAGTAAAGAGGATCGACATCATGTTGCCCATCATCTTCTGCTGTTTTTGAGAGTCTGAGATTGGGTCGCCGTCTTTAGGAATTTTAGCGGTAAGCTTTTGTTGAACATACATCGTAACACCCATCAAGATGGGAAGGAGATGGAGTTCATTGCCAATGAACCAGAGGGGTTGTCCCCAAGAAAACAAGACGTCGGGCGCTGCTAAATCGTCGATCCAACCGGGGATAAAGGGGGCCCCGCGCAGAGGGAAGCTCGATTTCAATAGGTAAAACATGCCGATGAGAAAGGGCATTTGCAAAAGCATAGGCAAACAGCCCGTCATGGGATTGATTTTTGATTCTCGGTAGAGGTTCATCACCTCCATCTGCGCTTTTTTAGGATCTTTTTTGTATCGGTCTTGGACCGCCTTGACCTTAGGCGCGAGCTCTTGCATTTTCGAAGAAGATCGGATCGACCAGGCATTGAGGGGATACATCATCGCGCGGAGAGCGATTGTGAGGAGAATAATGGACGCGGCCCAAGATCTTGTGATGGTGTAGAAAATTTGCATGAGGAGAAAGAGGAACTTGGAAAAAGGCTGCGAGATAAAAGAGAACCAACCCTGAATGCTCTGTGCCGATGCGTAATCAGGATTATAATTGCGGGTTGGGTCTTCGTAGAGCTCATCGAGCTGTTTCAAGAGCGCGTCGTCGAAAGGGCCTGCAAAAATGCGGTAAGAGACTGCTGTGCCGCTTTGAGCGGGTAGATAGGTTGCATAGCCTGGATAATTTTCTGCGGGGTACAACCTATAGGAGACGTCGATGAGGGTAAAACGGGAAGGGATTTGAGAACCCGCAAACTGCATGGTTTTGTAGCTTGCCGCTTTTTGAGTAAAGGGGTCGAGAATGAGTCCCAAAAATCCATTGCAATTGCTGATCCAGTTCAAAGAGGCGGATAGCGCAACGGGACCTTTTTTGGGCAGATCGATGGTCTCGACGTCTAATCCTTGGTTAGTAGAGACTTGGTAACGGAGCAAAGGGCTATACGTGCCTCCTACTAATTCTACATCAGGGATGCCGGAACTGAGCCACCATCCAGTAGCATCTCCATCGATTTTCATGTCGAGTTGAAAACAGTAGGCGCCCGTTCTCTCCGTTGGGATGGAAAAGGTCTTCGTGATCCGTTTACCCCCGAAGGAGGACTGGAATTGAATGAGATTCGGTTCAAAACGAGTGACTTTGTAGGTCTGGCGGCTCAAGGCAGGGTCATCGCTCGTAAGGTTTAGGGCGTAGCATTCAGGGGAAACTGTGGATTGGTTGCTGCCATCAGGATTTAAAATGGATCTGCGCAGCAGCGGGTAGTAGCCTCCCAAAGAGCCCACCGTGTTGATCTGGTTTTCTTGAGGAGTGCGATAGGGGTGAAGGGGAAAGCGGGCATTCTGGGGCGATTGGGCGAGGATCTCTCGATCGATGTCGATTTCACGGACAATGCTTTTCGAGTTGTTAGAATCTCTAAAAGGGAGATTGATTTCGGCGAGAGCCCCTCCGTGCGTAGAGAAGACGAGCTGTTGATAAGGCGTCTCCAAAACATAGAACTCCTCTTGAGAATTTGCGTAGACAAGAGAGACGGGCTGCCCCTGTTCTACGAGTTCTACGAGATTCTTCGCTTCCTCAACAAAGGGAGCCTTGACGACAGGCTTTTCTACACGCTGCACCTCTTTGGGACGCTGTGTTTCAAACCATAGTTGAATGCCGAAAAAAGAGAGAGTCAAACAGACGACGAAGAAAAGGGATCGTTTATCCATGAAGCTGCCACATAGGTGTTAAATCAAGCGGAGCATAGCAGAATGGGCTATTCTTCCCTAGTCTGTTGAAGTTTTGCCTCGAGGGCAGAGAAGAATTGAGAAAAAGCCTCTGTGGAACGTAGATTTTCTAACCACTCATCGTCAGCGATGTCATCGAGAGAAGGAAGGGCTTTTGCGAGCAATGCTTTTTGAATAAATTCCATCGCCTCGTCGGTTCTACCCAGAATCGAATAGATACAGGCAAGGTTGTAGTGAGCATAAGGATTTCCAAGTTGGCCTGCTCTACGAATCTTCTGTTCGGCATCCCAGTAGAGCTGACTTCTAAAATCGGGATCGAAGGTGAGGTAGGCGAGGTAAATAAGGCAAATACCCCAATCGAGCCAAGTCTGATCGTTTTCTTCATCGCTGCGAGAAGCGAGCCTGAAGCAGTGGACAGCTTTTTTATAGTACTCCGACTCTCCAGTGAGGTGTCCCAGCTCGAGATAGCAAATTGCCATCTGAGAGTGGATGGTTGGAAAATCGGGTTGGATAAGGAGTACATGAGAGAAAATCTCGAGCGCGCGGGTATAATGGGAATCGTCAGTGCTAAAGTCTCCCAGCCATACGAGGGAAGAGGCATATTCAAACAGCCATTCAGGATGGTGGAAAACCGATTGTTTGTAATTTTGGAGTAATGATTCGAATTGAACAAGAGCGTTTTGCAGGGTCGGCAAATCGTCACATACCCTACTGAACCGGAGGAGCGCGCGCGCTTGATCGAAGAGGAGCGCGGGACATGAGGGCTTTAGGTCGATTGCTCTAGAAAAGAAGCGGTTGGCCCTCGAGAGGAGATCGGTATCTTCGAGAAGTTCTGCATAAAAGCTATGGGCAATACCAAGGGCGTGCCAGTGTTCAGCGCTTGTCCTGTCAATCGATAAACCCCATTGGAGCTTTTCAATGGCCATTTCATAATACTCAGGATCATCATAGTATCTGCCGAAGGCAATCAGACAGATCCCATAGGCATGCCATAGATCCGGATCGTCAGGAAATATATCTGCTGCTTTTAGAATCTTATTTTCCGCTTCAATCAAAAGATCCAAGCGAGAAGTGAGCGCCCCTAGATAAGAAAGCGCTTCGACCCACTGGGCTGCGATCAGTGGGTTTTGATCGTCCAGCGTATGGGCTCGTGCACATTTTTCAATACTTAAATGGAGAGCCTTAGGATCGTTACACAATTTTCCCGATTCTGCTAAAATTTGCGCCCAACTGAGCCAGACCGTGCTATCCCGAGGAGAGATTTTAATAGCGCTCGAATACGCTTCAGACGCTTTTGCAATGTAGCGTTCATCCATCGTATTGAGATAGAGTTGCGCGTAACTCTCCGCCAGAGAAACCCACCCGTCAAAGTATTGAGGAGAGGATTTTACAGAGAGGAGGAGTTGATCAATGGCTTGATGATAGAGCCTTGCGTCATTGATTAGGAGTCCGAGATCAAGATATGCTTTGCCGCAATCGTTATAAAGTTCTGGGGGAGGGGTAATCAGCGCGCGTGCTTGCTGGAACGCGTCGATTGCCATCCTCAGATCAAGCGCCTCGCCCGAATGCTGGGAGATTTCGGACCATACGATCCCATAATCCCAATAGAGTTCGGCCAGAACCTCCTTATGTTGTCCTGCTGCAAGTCCAAGCGCTTTCTGGTATTTTTCCTTCGCCTCGGTGAGAAAATGGCTCTCCATATGAAACTTGCCCAGCTGCAATAGAGTATTTCCCCAAGCAACATAAGCCTCGAAAAAACTGGGATTATGCTGGGTCGCGATTTTAAAATGTTTTCCTGCAAGCAGCAAAGATTTTTCTTTACCCTCTTCTGATCCGTATTCAAAAAAAGCGAGTCCCTGACGGTACCAAATTTGCGCGTTTTCCGGGTCGAGTTGAGAAGCGGCTTCGAAAAGGGAGAGGGCATTGAGATTTCCTTGAAGTAAGGCGAACTCCCCCTGACTTACGTAGTGGAGCGCCAATTCTTTCTTTTGATCGACAGGAACAAGCTCCCATTGCGGCTTTTGCTCGGGCGGGGCAGCCGCGTATCTCCTTGGGAAGAAGCGCGCAAAGATCCGACGGATGGGGTGCGCCTGCAACGTCATGAAAGGCCTTGGTTGTCCGAGATCGAAAGGAGCCGATTATAAATAAGGCCATTTTTTTTGGACAGATAGGTTTTTATCTTACTTATAATTAGATATTTGCGTATAAAAAAATGGGGGTTTAAAGGGCTTGTGGAGATCTTGAGGTGGAATGGGTATATAAAAACTGTTTGAGCGCCGCGTAGTTTGTTTTGGCGCCTACCATAGGCCAGTCATCAAGTTGTTTAAGAGCAATGGGGATTTTGAATTTCGGCAGTTCTAAAGACAGCGCTTGCTTCATGCGTTCTATGTCGAAGGAGGAATCTGAGGATTGAATAAAGGCAATGGGCCTGGCGCCATATTCGAGATCGGTTATGGAAAGAACAGCTGCATGCAAGATCTCAGGAATCTGTAGGAGCTGTTGCTCGATCTCTTCCGGTTGAATGTTTTCTCCCCCTGAGATGAACTGCCGATCTTTTCTGCCGAAAATAATGAGTCCATCCTGGCTCAACATGCCTAAGTCGCCGGTTGCAAACCAGCCTTCGGCATCAAAAGGGCGTTGAACGGGCAGATCGGCGCGATCCCAACCCTTCAGGCCTAAGTCAAGCGAGCTATTGATCCATTGGCGGGAAGGAGCTTGCCGCCTGTTACCGGAGCGGAGAATCTCCTTCTTCTCAAGAAGGAGTTCTTCAATGAACTCCTGTTCCCAATACCCGATAAATAGGCAAGGTCCGCGTACCAGGATCTCTTGAGTAGGGAGGAGTTTGATTTCACGTCCTGGGAGAGGAAAACCTAAAGAAAAGTGATTCTGTACGCGCGGGGAGCGGAAACGCGTTGTGACTGCTGAGCCCATTTCGGTAAGTCCGTAGGTGAGTACACAGGGAAGGCGTTCAGGATACGAAGGGATTGGCGCGCCGCCGATGAGAAGGTAGCGGAGATTTCGATAGATGGGGGTAGCGCGGTAGAGGTGCGTTGGTACTGCAGAGATGTGGGTGATGAGAGGGTCTTTGTCTTGTAAAGAGAGAGTAGCTTTTGCGAGAACGCAGCGCAGGAGGATACCGATGCCGCCTACATGATAGAGGGGAAGGTTGAGAAGCCATCGATCGCCGGATTGTAAATGGAGAGTCTGGATGAGCGGCTCTGCGTTCGAAAGAAGCTGAGAGAGGGAAAGGATTGCGATTTTAGGGGCGGCGCTTGTGCCAGAGGTGAAGAGGAAGAGGGCGGGAGGGGAAGGAGGGATTCGGGTAGGGCGTAGGGGAGACTGGAAAGGGAAAGAGGCGATAAAGAGCTTGGCGTCAATACGGTTCAAAAACGTCTCAATTTGCGAGGGGGGTATATGTTTATGAAGCGGGCACAAGGAAACACCCATTCTCCATGCGGCAAAAAAGAGGGCGACAAGATGGGCGCATGGGGCGTGCTGTACAGCGATACGATCACCAGACTGAATACCATGGGCTGCCAAGTTTTTAACAAGCTTCTCTGCGAGGCGGTCTAACTCTGCGAAGGTGAGGCATTCTTGTACGCTATCAAAGGCAATGGATGAGGGAGCCTGTTGTGCAGAGTGCCTTAAAGGACAGGGGGTCATTCTGTTTCCGCAATGAGTTGGAGTTTGCTGAAATCGATGGGGAAGTGATTGGAGGGAGACCAAGAGAGATGTCCCTGATTGATGGTTAGAGGGGGGGTTAAGAGATCTTCTTTAAAGAGGCTGAATGTATCGAGTCCTCTTGGCAAGGAGTTGGGTATTCTGGCAATTTGGAGAAGACCAAGGCTACTCTCATAGGCAGAAGAGAGAACGAGAGGATAAGGTGAGTCTTGCGGGGGAATTCCATGGATAGATGGTTTCCAGACAAGTGCCTTGAGGGTAGGCGGCATGAGACTATAGGACTCTGTTATTGATTCATCGATTGCAAGGGGAAAGGCGGTCAATTCAGAAAAACGGATTAACTCAGAGACTGTTTGCACTGGCTCTTCGAGGTAATCAAAATCCTCTTTAGAAAAGTTGCTTGCAAAATGGCAAGCCTCTTCCAAAGTCCAAGCGCGGTTGCAATCGAGACGCAGCGTATATTTTCCTAAAAATTGTCTGACGTATGAAACTGCTTCCCTAGGGTGGAGATGTCCGATTTTTAGTTTCAATGTGGGCGTTTTGGGGACATGTATATCGAAATGCAAATTCTGAGAATCTTCCTTGCCAAAATCCCGATTTTTGCAATCGTTTCGATATAAAGAGCAGAGGGGAATATGAAGGGGCTCGAGAGAAAAAGGGACAGATGCACAGGCGATTGCCCACCGGACAGAGGGGTGGCGAGAGGGGTGGTGGAGATTGGGAAGTAGGGAGAGGATTTCTTCCCTAGCCTCATCCAGAGTTTCTTTACTGAATGGAGAAAGAGGGGCGATTTCTCCAAAGCCGTCTCCCCATTGAAGGATTAATCCTTCGCGGGTGGGATAGTTTTGGATCGAGGTGTTGAAGCTGTAGGAAAAAAGACGGGCGATCATGAGAGGATGCCGCAGAAGAAAAAGGTGTAAAAGATGAGTAGAAATGAGGTGCCTTGCAGCACAGCGATGAGTTCCGCGGGATTTTGAAAGTGAAAGACTTTGTGGATGCAAGGGATTGCTGCGAAAAAAGAGAGGGAGGAAAGGGCGATTTTCCAGGGAAGGCCAAGGAAAAGAAGAGAGATGGGCACGCAAGCTGCGCATCCAATAACCGCTGCATAGAACCATTTTCCAAAGCGCTGTCCGAAAGAGACGATGAGGGTATTTTTTCCTGCCAAACGATCCGTTGCTTCATCGCGCAGATTGTTGGCGATGAGAATCGCAGAAGAGAGAAGTCCTGGAACGATGCTTGCGATAGCGCAGGAGAAAGAAAAGGTTCCTGTCTGAAGAAAATAGGTTCCCAAGGTAGCAACAGGGCCAAAGAAAATAAAGACGAGTATCTCACCAAGTCCTAAGTAACCGAGTGGTTTTGGCCCTCCCGTGTAGAGGATGCCGAGCAAAATACAGAAAAGCGCTGCAGGGAGGCTCCAGAAAAAAGTAGAGAGGATCAAGGGAAGCGCAAAGAGAAGAGCGAAGCTGAAGGCCGTCGCAGCGGCCCACAGCATCGCAGAAGGAGAGACCCACCCTTGCTGCACTGCTCGCCTTGGACCTATGCGCAAGGAAGTATCTGCCCCTTTTATGAAATCGAAATAATCGTTTGCGAAATTCGTGCCGATCTGGATGCTGAGCGCAAAGAGAAGTGTGAATAAAAGGATGAAGGAATTCACTGCGACCTCCTGAGAGGCCATCGCTTTCCCAATCAAAACGGGACAGAGGCTCGCGCTCCAGGTTCTTGGCCTTGCTGCAAGAAAAAAGGCTAGCCCACCTTTTCTCCTGTCTGTGTGAGAAATGCGGGCTAGGATGGGACTTTTACGGACGCTTAGGGAATCTGGCGTAATCAGGTTTCCGTTTTTGGTTGAAGGCATCCCGCCCCTCCTGTCCTTCTTCTGTCATATAGAATAGCATTGTTGCGTTGCCGGCAAGCTCTTGCAATCCAGCCTGTCCATCGCAATCAGCATTAAGGGCCGCCTTGAGGCAGCGAATCGCAATAGGAGAGTGCTGTAAAATCTCGCGACACCACTGTAAAGTCGTCTCTTCAAGCTGTTCATAGGGGACAACGCAATTGACAAGTCCCATTTCAAGCGCCTCTTTCGCATTGTATTGACGGCATAAGAACCAAAGTTCACGTGCTTTCTTCTGCCCCACGATGCGGGCAAGGAAGCTGGCCCCATACCCGCCATCAAACGACCCTACTTTGGGGCCCGTCTGACCGAAAATGGCATTGTCTGCAGCAATGCTCAAATCGCACATCACGTGCAGCACATGTCCTCCCCCAATCGCATATCCTGCAATCATCGCTATAATTGGTTTGGGACAAGAGCGCATCTGACGTTGGAAATCAAGCACATTGAGTCGATGAACTCCCTGCGCATCGGCGTACCCTGCTTCTTTACGGATCTTCTGATCGCCGCCCGAGCAAAATGCCTCCTTGCCCTCGCCCGTAAGGATGACGATGCCGATTTGCGCGTCATGACGCGCATCGTTCAGAGCGTGACTCATTTCATCGATTGTCAGGGGGGTGAATGCATTGCGTACGTGAGGACGATTGATCGAGATTTTTGCGATCCCATCCCCTTTGTGGTACTTGATGTCGCTGTAGGAGCCGGAAGAGTTCCAGTTCATATTTCCGATAAGATTTTTTGAATACTATATACCGAAGACTCCTCGGAGGTCAATATATACCCGTTCCACCTCAAAAGCGCCCAAAGCAAATCGATTCAAATCCTCTCAAATCGAATTTATACCGAACGCAATGGCTTGTGCCAACATGCCGGGATTTTCAAGGTGCACTGCATGACCTGCTCCTGAAATCATGAGTGCATTGGGTAGAAGATCTCGAAATTTCCTATCTTTTTCTCCTATAATTTCGATCGCGCCTGGATGAAATACAACCTCTCTTGTACCAAGGCTGTAATGTAAGAAGGCCAAAGCGATCCCCTCGATACTCTGATGACGCCTGGTTGCGAAATCAGGGGCAAAGCCAGCAAAAAGGGGTTGGTCATACCAACGTTTGAGGAATTCTTCAATAGGTAGCTGACGGATGAGTTCTGCCCACGCCGCATCTTTTTGGAGGCGCTCTTTGCGCTCTTCCTCTATAGCAAGTCCTGGGTGTGTGGAGATAAGACAGAGTGACTCGACATGACTGGGATAGCGCAGAGCATACTCTCTTGCGAGACGTCCTCCCAGGGAATAACCGATTAGATGGAATTTTTTAGCGGGGGGAATAAACGCAAATTCAGAAGAGAATGGAGACAGACCGTGTCCTGGTAGATCGATCGCAATACAAGGACAGGGTGGAAGAAAGGAACAAACGGAGAGCCAGTCTTCGCAGCGTCCTAACATCCCGTGGAGAAAGACGAGAGGCATTCCTGGTCCATCTCGTAAAACTTTAGAAGCGCAAACCATCTTCAAAAATCGTTTTAAACGGAGATTCTTTAAGATTGAGTTCTTTCCACTCTTCTTCAGGATTTGATCCTTCGACGATGCCAGTGCCGGCATAGACGTAAGCGGTTTTCCCTTCAAGAAAGCACGATCTGATGCCCACTGCCCATTCGGAGCCATGCGGCGCGCTCCAACCGATCAAGCCCCCATAGAGGCCGCGTGAAAAAGGCTCCAATTCATGGATGAGAGCCAATGCGGACTTTGTGGGGGCGCCACAAAGAGCAGGAGTGGGATGCATGTGATCAAGGATCGTCTGATCTGAGATGTCTGCTTTGAGGTGGCAAAAGCATTGGGTATAAAGGTGCTGTACTGTTTGAGTTTGGTAGGTGGAGAGGGGGGAAAAGAGAGGTGGGAGAGCACAAAATGGCGTCAAAATTTCTTGGAGAAAGCGCTGCACGGGAGCAATCTCGCGCAGATCTTTCGGACTTGCGAGCAACTCTTGTTGCAAAGAGAGATCTTCTTCGCGGTTCTTGCCACGTCGTCTGGTGCCTGCGAGCGCTTCGCTATAAAGAGTGGTGCCTTGACGTAAGAAAAGCCTCTCTGGGCTTACGCCAAAAAACGCCTTGTCTTCTTGGCTTAAACAAAAAGCATACGTGTTATCCGTTTTTGCTTTGAGAGTTGCCAGCAGGGCGAAGGGATCAGGCGTGTCTTTTAGTTCTACCACGTGGCAGCGGGCAAGGACGACTTTTTCTAGTTTTTTGGAAAGGGCTATTTTGACCTTTTGAGACCATCCGTGAAAATCGGGTAGGTAATGTTCCGATAAGACTGTGGCTATTGCGGGAGGGGGGAGCGTTGTAATACGCTGGATTTCAGCAACCGGAGCGAAGGGGGAATGCACAGAAAATGGGCGCCAAGAGAACGTAGCGTCTGGGGGCGCTGGATTGCCCTCACGACCTTCCCAATAGATTTTCACTCTTTTTTCCCTGAATAAAGAGTCACGGCGCCAAGGGACGCTGTCAGCGTATCAATATGAGTAAATTTGGCTTTTTCTAATAGGGCACAAAACGCTTTTCCATAGGGAAAAGTTTCAATTGTTTGATTTAAATAACGATAGGCTGCGAAGTTGTTCGAAAGAAGCCCCCCAATCTTTGGCAAAATGTGACGCAAATAAAAAAGATGGGGATATTTGAAGGGAAAGGGAGGCAGAGAAAATTCGAGAATCAGGCAATTTCCTCCAGGTTTCAGCACACGGTGGATTTCTCGAAGGGAGGCGTCTCGATCGGGGACATTACGGATGCCGAATGAAAAAGTCACAGCGTCGAAACTAGCGTCAGGGAAGGGGAGTTTTTCCGCATCTGCGTGCATGAGAGCTACCTTCTTGCGATAGTCCTTGGCATCGATCTTTTTTTTTGCAATATCCAACATTTCTGTAGCAAGATCGATTCCGATGGCGGTTTTGATGGGTACGCCAGCTGCAAACAGGGAGATGATTTGATCTCCCGTGCCGCACGCTACATCAAGAAGGGCGATGCCTGTTTTTGCAGTCAATTTGGATGCTGCAAGGCGCCTCCAATTTTTATCCATACCCAACGAGAGAACCTGATTGATCCGGTCATAATTTGGAGAGATGAGGTTGAACATCTTCCAGCTTTCTTGGAGAGACGAGGACGTTGTGCGTCCCATACAGTGGGCTGCAAGCAGCCCTGCATTGAGAAAGAGGAGGAGTTTTCCCGCTTGAAATTGGAGGGGGTAAAAATCACAAAAGCCGATGAAGAGAAATGCGGCGATGATAGCAAGCAAAGAACTGGTTTGCAAGGTGGCTGGTGTTTGGATGCCCGCACGAAAAAGAGAGAAAAAAAAGATGAGGAAAACGGCCAGGCAGATAAGTCCTGTCTCTGTTGCGAGGTAGAGGTAAATATTATGGGGTGCAATATAATCGGTTTGCAGGTTGTGCGTGGAAGGAGACAGGGTCACTGGAGTCAGGGAAATTTGCTGAAATCCAACTCCACGAAGGGGGTGTTTTCTGATGAGGTCAATCGCTCCGTAATGGTGGCGCATGCGTTCCCTATCTGAGCTTTGTGCTACCTGATTGTAGTTGAAGACGCCGCCTCGATGGGAGATTTGTTTACATAAAAGCAGTCCGCTGGTGGATAGAGAAAGGATGATTGCGAAAAAAATAAGACGCCACGGAGGAGAATGGGTCATCTGACGCATGCTTTGCCCAAGGGAAGAGCGCCATAGCCAAATTGTAGTTCCTAGAATCCATGCGAAAAGAGCTGCTCTAGAAAAGGTAAGACTCATGGCAAAAAATTGGACGGGGAAGGCGACGAATGCGAAACGTCTCCACTTGGATTGGAAGAAAAAGGGATAGGAGGCAAGCAAAGAGATCGCAAGGAATCCACCTAATACATTGGCGTGGGAAAGGGTCCCCGAGGGACGGATCAATTGGGGGTTTGAGGCAACGCGGTGAAAAAGAGCATCAAAAATCCAACGCTCTCCATTCGTGGTCTGTAAAGTGGCAAATGTTGTAGGTTCGCTAAGGAGTCGTAACCCAAGTGGGGATTGGAGAAAGTACTGGGTGATGGCAATCACTGATTGAATGAAGGCCGCAGTGCACAGTGTGGTAAAAAGGAGGTGTGTGAGCTTCGGTGCGTCTTCCTTATGGTATCCATTGGCAAGGCAGCTAAAAAGGAGAAAGGGGGTAAGTAATTGGAGAAGGCGTGTGTAGGGAAGCGGATAATGTGCCAGAGGAGAGAGGATCAGAGAGAGGAGGGTAAGGCTCAAAATAACCCATAGATAGGAAGCTCCTTTAGAAAAAAAGAGTGCGCGAGATCTCTGGATAAAGAAGGTGCAGGCTGTGAGAATTAGAATCGCTAAATCGGATGCATAAAAATAGATCCTCTTATCGAAAAAATAGGGAAGTTTCAATCCATCGGGAATCAGTGTTAGAGAAAAGAAGCGAAAGACTTTATCATACTTATATTCAATAGGAATTGCGAAGACAATCAAAACAAGCAGAAAGAGAGAAACTCTGCGTGCCCATATCAAATAGGGCACGCCGGAATTAGTTTTTAGAGCGACCTTTTTGCTTGCGTTCATTTTCCGTTAGATACCTCTTGCGAAGACGAATAAAGTTTGGGGTCACTTCGACTAGTTCATCGTCGGCAATATAATCAATTGCCTGTTCTAGGGTGAATTTGCGAGGAGGGGTTAGAATAATATTCTCATCGCTTCCGGAGGCACGCACGTTGGTGAGCTGTTTTGCTTTGATCGCGTTGACGACCAGGTCGTTATCCCGCGCATGTTCTCCAACGACCATTCCTTCATATACCTCATCTCCAGGTTTTACGAAAAGTGTTCCTCTTTCCTGAAGATTGAATAGCGCATACCCGTTAGCTTTACCTGAGGCATTAGAAATCATAACGCCTCGGCTGCGCTCAGCCATTTCCCCTTTCCATGGAGCGAATGTTTCGAAAATGGAGGTGAGAATTCCTAGTCCTGAGGTACGTGTGAGAAAATCATTGCGATATCCCATAAGCCCTCTTGTGGGAACGAGAAACTGCATGGTCGTAAGGCCGTGTTCCGAAGTGGCAAGAGAGCGCATCTCCCCTTTTTTTCGAGAAAGGTCTTCGATGACCGTTCCTGAAAAATTTTCGGGCACTTCGACATGCACCCGCTCCATAGGCTCCTGTGTCACGCCATCCACTTCTTTGGTGATGACTTGCGGTTTAGAGAGGGCCACTTCATATCCTTCGCGCCGCATCGTCTCAATGAGAACCGCAAGGTGCAGCTCACCACGTCCGCATACTCGAATCGCATCGTCGCGACCAGACACTTCTTCGATTTTCAGCGAAATATTGGCCCGTTTCTCTCGCATCAACCGTTCGCGCAGTTTATTCATTGTCACATGCTTGCCATCGCGTCCCGCAAAAGGGCTAGTGTTCACGACGAATTCGACAGAGACTGTAGGTTCAGCGAGGGTAATCGGGGGGAGCTGCACAATTTTTTCAGGGGCGCAGATTGTATCGCCAATATCCACCTCGGGAATTCCCGACAGCGTGACGATATCGCCCGCACCGGCGATTTCGAGTTCTGTTTTTTTCAATCCAAGATGCCCTTCGATCTTGACGATCTTATGCTGTGCGTGGTTGCCGTTACGATCGACGCGCGTCACCATCTGTCCTTTGGAGATCTTCCCTTCGAGAATACGGCCGCATGCTTGCCTGCCCATATAATCATCATAAGAAAGAGTGGCTGCCTGCATAAGAAAAGGGAGGTCGAGATTGCCCGGCGGAGGGGGAGCCGCCGTTAAAATGAGATCGAAAAGCGGGGTAAGATCTTTGGGAGGATCATTTAAATTTTTGATCGCATAGCCGCTGAAACCGGAAGCATAAATATAGGGAAAGTCCAGCTGTTCGTCATTAGCCCCTAACTCGAGAAAAAGATCGAACGTAAGATTCAATGCGCGATCCGGCGCTGCGTGGGGGCGGTCGATTTTATTGAGAACAACGATCGGACGCAGTCCCATCTTTAAAGCCTGAGAAAGAACGAAGCGGGTCTGCGGCATCGGCCCTTCTTGCGCATCGACAAGGAGAAGCACGGAATTGACCATTCCGAGTACTCGCTCTACCTCTCCCGAAAAATCAGCGTGTCCAGGCGTGTCGATAATATTGATCTTAAATTCTTTATAGTATACGCACGTATGCTTTGCAAAAATGGTAATGCCCCGTTCGCGCTCTTGGTCGAAACTGTCCATGACCCGTTCCGGCACTTTTTCGTGTTCGCGAAAAATATTGGCTTGCTTGAGCAGGCTGTCGAGCAACGTCGTTTTCCCATGGTCAATGTGGGCGATGATGGCGATATTTCGGATATGTTTTGGATCTTGCATATCGAAAGATGTTAAAGACTCAGGCTTTTATACTCAAGAAACTTGAAAAAAATCGTATTCTTAGCCTCTTACGGAACTCTCTATCCTTCTGAATGATATGGATTTCTGTCTTAAGACGAAAACATCTGGCAAACTCCACAGCAATTGCTTGCGGGAAAGCTCAAAATTGCCCTAATATAGGAGCGAGAAACGGGGCTGGCCTCATGGATACTTATTCCTCAGAAGAAATTGACGAGAGCGCGGCTTCCCTGGATTCTCAGACGGGACGGATCGACGATCTTCTCAAAGAAAAATTAGAAAAGGCGTTTCATAAGCAAACCTCCAAAGTACGCCTTCACGATATTGTCAAAATTGCCTGTGAACACTCTCCCATAGACCTTGCCTATGCGGCTTCCCATCTTCCGCCCAATGTGCGCCCCGTCCTTTTTGAAAATCTTCCCAGTAGGGACGCGAAGATCAAGTTTTTGGTCAACACAGATAGCGACACGCGGCTTACCCTGTTTCGACAGCTCGATGACATCGAGATGAAGAAAATTTTTGAACGGATGCCCACTGATGAAGCGGTTTGGGTTGTGGAAGACATGCCCGAACGGCGTTTTCGAAGGCTCATGGAATTGATCGATTCCAAAAAGGCGAGTCTTATCCGAGAGTTGAAAAAGCAGGATCGGAAGAGCGCAGGAAGGCTTATGACTTCCGAGTTTTTCGCTTTCACTATGGATATGACGATTGGAGAGGCGGCAGACTCTATTCGAGATAACCCGCGGATTGATTTCACGAAGGGAATCTTTATCTTGAATCACTCTGGCGAACTTCAGGGGTATGTGCCTGCTCGTAATATGATGATCAATGCCGCAAGCACGCCGCTTAGGCAAGTGATGCGTCCCGTCCTACATAAGGTCACCGCCGACTCTACCCGAGAAGAGGTCATTGATATCGTAGAACGCTATAAAATTTTTTCCTTGCCTGTCGTCGATATTGATAATTATCTCATTGGCGTGATTGCCCACGAGGACGTGGTGGAGGCAATGGAAGATCTCGCGGATGAGACTATTGCCAGAATGGCGGGAACGAATGAGAAATTCGGCTCCCACGATCCCATTCGACGTAGATTTGTCACAAGAGCCCCCTGGCTTTTGGTGACTCTCTTGGCAGGGCTTGTGAATGTAGGGGTCATGTCCTCCTTCCAGCGCTATGAAGGGGGATTGCTCACTTTTGCCCTCTTTTTCGTCCCGCTCATTACGGGGATGTCGGGTAACATTGGTCTGCAGTGCAGCACGGTACTCGTACGGACGATGGCCATGGGAGGACTCTCCATCGGCAGTCGTAGAGAGACGATCGTCAAAGAACTCTTGAGCGGTCTATTTACAGGAACTGTTTTCGGAATTGCTTGTGGCCTGATCGTGTACCTGCTCGATTTCGTAGAAACAGGCATGATTGGCACAGCGCCCCCGCTGGCAGTCGGCGCCGTTGTGGGTATTGGGCTTGTTGGCGGCTGCTTTGCAGGTACCTTCCTCGGCGTTCTGTCCCCCCTCTTTTTCTCCCGTATCGGCGTTGATCCAGCTATTTCAGCAGGACCCGTCGTTACCGCCTTCAATGACTTCTTATCGATGACGATCTATTTCTTCATTGCTTGGGGCGTCAGCACCCTGTTTTTCTAACAGTTTTAGGTATTTATAGAAAGCAGTGTTGGCATTGTAAAGAGAGATGATAAACCCCTCCTTGCCATCTAAAATTCCGCGCTTGAGAAGGTAGCTTTTTACAAAGGCGAAAAAGGCATGTCCCATAGCGCACGAAAGGGAGGAGCGTTTTTTCCCGGCATGCTGCTTGGCAAAAAGGGTGGAGTAGTGCTGCATTTTGGCGAGAAATTCGGCCGTAGTTCGATACGGCGTATGGAGGATGGGTGAGCGAAGAGGAACCACGCGCATCTGACCTATCTGAAGGGATTCATGAACCTGTACGTCTTGGTAAGCAGCATGCTGACGGTGGTAGAGACGTACTACAGGATCGGGATGCCAACCGCACCCTTTGATCTGTTTGCCGTTATAAAAATTATGTCGCGGGATCGAATAGACACAAGATGGGTTGAGATCCAACGAGGCAATTTCTGAGAGAAGGTTAGTGGAAAGAGCCTCGTCGCTGTCGAGAGCTAAAATCCAGTCATTGCGTGCAAGTGACGCTGCCTGATTGCGCAGAGGACCAAAGCCGATAAAAGGAACTTGAAAGATGTTGATTTTTGGATACTGTAAACACAACTGCAGCGTCTCATCATTAGACCCAGTATCCAAAACCAAAATCTCGGGAAAAGAAGAGATGGATGCGAGAGTGGCTTGAAAGGTTGCCGCACTATTTTTTGTTAAGATGCAGACTGAAATCATGCTCTTTTACCTCATCATCGCGCAGAAAGAGACGCGCACTGACCTCTTTGGGCTTGAGATAGGTACGGAAAGTCTGATCGAAATTTTCCGCAGAACAGTGATCGCCACAAGTAAAAAGATCGACGAAACAGGCGTTATGTTCAGGATACGTGTGAAGACTGGCATGGCTTTCAGAGAGGAGGTAAACAATGGTGAGGCCATCGGAAGGAAAAATGTAGGAGATCTTATCGAGAACAGTCGCGCCAGAGGCTTTTACCGCCTCATCCATAGCATGGAGCGTCCCTTCGACAGACTGAAGTGCTTGGGAGTCGCAATCTAAGTAGCTTGCTAAAAAATGCTTGCCCGCAAATTTGTAGGGGATAGAGTCTGCAAAGAGAACTCCGAGCGCCAAGGAAAAACCAAGCGCAAAATTTCGAATCACTTCCCACTCCAAGTGAAAAAGTGTATATTCTAGGATTGGTGACAAATAAAGTAAACATTTTTGGAGCGGATGGATGCGACATGCCCTGACTTATGACGATGTGGCTTTAGTGCCTCAATTCAATAATATCCCTTCTCGTACCGAGCCCTCTCTCGAAAGTTGGCTGACCCGGAAACTGAAGATCGGGATTCCTATTCTCGCCTCCAATATGGACTCGGTGATGAGCTATGAACTTGCCGATATCTTAATCGGGCAGGGGAGTATTCCCGTTTTCCATCGGTTCGTTGCGTTGGAAGAACAGGAAAAATGGGTTAAAAAGTATTTGGGCAAAACATTTATCTCCTGTGGCATTCAGAAGCTCGATGAAACGCGCAAGCTGCTTGATCTTGGAGCTGTAGGTGTATGTATCGATGTCGCGCACGGTCATTCGGATCGGATGTTTCACCACATTCAGGAACTCAAAAGAACGCATCCAGATAAAGAGATTATTGCAGGTAACGTCTGTACGGCCATGGCCTATCACGACCTTGTCAATGCGGGGGCGGACGCCGTAAAGGTGGGGGTAGGACCTGGCGCTGCTTGTACTACGCGGATGGTGACGGGGTTTGGTATTCCTCAGTTTACAGCGGTGCAAGATTGCGCGAGGATTGCAGAAAAATTGCGTGTTCCCTTGATTGCGGACGGGGGAATACGAACTAGCAGAGATGTCGTGCTGGCGCTTGCAGCGGGTGCAAGCACGGTCATGATTGGCAAGCTCTTTTCTCTCACAAAAGAGTCGGCGGCTCCCAAGAGAAAAAACGACAAATCCCCTACTGGGCTTGAGGCGAAATTTCGAGGGCAGGCATCGGCTGATTTCCAGAATGAGTTTTATGGAGGTCTGAAAGCAAAAACCGTTGCAGAAGGGATTGATTTTTGGGCGCCCGTCTCCGGCTCCGCGGGAGAGCTGATCGCAAATCTTCTGGGAGGCATCCGCAGCGGAATGACCTATGGAGGCGCCCGCAACCTCAAGGAGCTACAGCGCAAAGCAGAGTTCGTTCAGGTCACCAATTCCTATATTTATGAAAGCAAACCAAGACCGAATTAAGGGACGAATGCCCAGGCATTCAGAGCTAGGTCAAACAAACTGAAATCCTAAGAGATTGTTAACGGATTTGGATTTCGTCGCTTTTCGGAAGATTTTTGGCCGATTTTCGATTCAAAATTGGGGGGCAATATACTGGATGTTGATATTGCCCCCCAATTTTGAATTGAAAATCGGCTCAAAAGATCCCGAAAATCGACAGAAACCAAATCCGTTAACAGTCTCTAATGCTTGCGCCACGTTCGGTATAGCATCTCGTTAAAATTGAACTATTTATACAACAAAATGCCTTGACCAAAAAGTCGCAGCGCTTTTTTGTATTATAATAATCAGTTTTCTGATAAAATATTTTTAAATTTAATGTTTTGCAATAGGAGATCCAATGTATATTCTTTGTAAAGAAAGTATTGTAACGGCAAGTTACACAAGTGCCGCCCTAGCTGTTGCCTATTGCGGGTCTGAGTTATTGGCTGGCGATTACACGAAAGCTTCCTACGGTTTTGCTTTGGGAGTTGTCGCGTTATCAGTGTCCACCGTAGTCCAGCAAATCTTCCTGCCTAATGACCCACTAGGACTAGGTGTCGGGCGTCGTCATGGCCCAGTAGCAGCGATACCAGTAGCAGAAGCACCGCGCAACCGTGATTTTATGGCCCAAATAGCAGCAGCGCGCCACTATGATCCTGACCAAGTAGTACCGGAGCTAGTAAGTTTCCGTGCCCTTTCTAAAGCTGCTCCTTCTCCTCAAAATCCTAGCTCGGTACCCGCGCCATCCCCCGTTTCACCAAACCCTGCTAGCTCATCCCCAGCTTCTAGCTATGATGTGACATCAAACCCGTGGTATGCGGATTATGACATAAGAGCGACTCACTTACAGGTTGGTTACAATGGAATTCGCATCAAGCTTTCAGATCGACAACAAGTGGCTGTAGAGACATATCCAGGGGACGGGGTACTATTGTCCGATGGTGGGATTGTACTGGGGAGCACTCAATATGACTATGTGGATGAGAACCAGCGACGGCTTTGTCAACACTATGCATTGCAAGAGATAAGAATACGCCGCAGCCCGTTCAGCCGCATCAACCAGTCTTCCATTCAACCAAGTCTGGTAGGTCTGATTCCCCCCCCTGTCCAACAGAATCCGAATCTGGTACCACCACCCCCCCTCCCCGAAGGTAGCCGTTTTGTCCGAGTAAAGCCTGCTGCGGTCGTCTCACCACCATCTAATGACTCGGTATCGCCCTCTGGCAATCCTGCACAGCCACCATCCGTCCCTAATAGTCGTTGGGGCCGAGTATCCGATGTGCACCCCGATCAGGGAGTCGTCTCACCACCATCTAATGCCTCGGTACCGCCCTCTGGCAATCCTGCACAGCCACCATCCGTCCCTAATAGTCGTTGGGGCCGAGTATCCGATGTGCTCCCCAATCAGGGAGTCGTCCCATCACAACCTAATGACTCGGTACCGCCCTCTGTCAATCCTGCACAGCCACGGGGTGAGCCAGAGACTGTCGTCAACGCCTCTAGTGAACGTGAAAAGGAAGAAGGAGAGCCGTAAGCTCTAATCAGCAGGCGACAGTAGCACCGTAGATACAAGGGATTTGCGCAAGAGAAAGAAGACGACGGCGGTCCAGCTTAAAAATACTGCGATGGACAGATGGTTGACGATGTGGAGAACGTTTGTCCCGATCAGAATTTGCAGCCCGAGAATACAGATCGATACGAGCGCTTTTGATGAGCGGTAAGCGAATACATCAATGATCGCCTTGGCTCGAAATTTTTCATCGAGCTTCATCGGAATGTAAAGCATCTCTCGAATCACTCCAAATAACGAGAAATCAACCGCCTTGATGAAGAGGTAGGCAAACGAGACGACGGCAAACGAGGGGACTGCCCAGCAAAGGAGGGCGTTCCCAATGAGGGATAGAGGGACGAAGAGATGGCTTCCGCGCACTCCTAGAAGACGTACCATCAGCAATCCGCCGAGCAATTGGAATATCCCGCTTAAGATATTCGTAAGTCCCACCATTCTTCCTACATATTCAGTGCGCAGATCCTTGTCTAAAATGTGGGCTTCAAGATGGGCGTTGAATTGATAGTCCATCAATCCCACAGAGATCTGCATAAACACTACGAGGAGAAGCGCCGCGATGAGAAGGGGCGATCTTCGGATCAGGGATAGGCTCTCCTTGGGACTTGGATCGGAGGTCAATGTTTGGGTAAATTCACTATGGTTGATTGGGCTGTGTTTAAACGCCTGAAAATAAAAAAAATAAAGAATTGCATAGAGGGGCGCTGTGAAAAAAAAGAGCCTCTCCGACCCTAATTCAACAGCGCAAAAACTGGGCAGCAGACTGCCCAAAGCGGAGCCCAAAGTACCCATGCCGAAAATGACCCCATAGAGGTACTTGGCTTTGCCGGGTTGGATAGTGCTGTGGATCATAGACCAGAGCTGTTTGAACATGAGCAGGATATAGGCGTCTTTGAAGATGAATTGAAAAAAAATAAAGGCGGGCGCTTTTTGCAAAAACAAGGCGCAGAATAGATGCGTTGCAATGACGAGGGTGCTGATGACCCCGATCATCCGGAGAGGTCCTATCCGAGGCAAATAGCGGTTATACAAGTAGACAATGATGAAATTAAAGGGGACCGAGATGAGCCATACCCAAGGGATGGCATGAGAGGTAAAAACGGAAAGGAAGATGGCGCTGCTAGCGGGGCGAGTGATCGAATATTCGGCTGCAATGAATAAACCAACGAGCATGGAGAAAATCGTGAAGAGCTTCTCTTTGCGTTCCTGCAAGCCAAAAAAAATCATATTACGAGGTCCAATTCTCTAAAAAATTAATAAGATTGAGATCGTATTTCGGAGAAATATAAACCCAGTTAGAGCGTTTATAAGAGACCTTTAACAGTAAGTCGGAACACTCTCTCGCTTTTTGAATCACCACATGGCGTCTAGATACAGGAAACGAGAGGCGGTCAGGCGGAGGCTGCTGCTGATGAAACTCCCAATCAATGTCCTTATCTGCAATTTTTTCTTGCGCCTTAAAGACCTGTAAATCCTTAGCGGTCATCGTATCGGGAAGCGCAAGGGCGCGAAATCGATGCTGCCGAAAAATAACGCATCGCGCATCCAGATGCCCCGGTAATTGGGGATCTTTTGCCGCCTTATTAATGGCTGCAATCACATCGGTATCGCTAAGAGAGAGAAAGTCATCGACATTTTGCAAAGTCTGGTTGGCGAAATTCGCAAGCATATAGCGGCGGAGATGGAAATTATATGCCTTGACTGAGGAGTATTGATAAATCCTTCTGTGCATGAAGTGGCGCGCTAAGAGCAGCGCTTCGCAGGATTCAAGACCATTTTCATCGATCCCGAGCTGCAGTTCATCGGTTCCTCGATCCACGCTCGGCAAGATGCGCAGCATCTCGATGAGTTGATGGTAATCGAACAAACCGTAGACTACACCTGTGCTTCTCGCATCGCGGATGAGATAGTCGATCCGATCGGCGCCAAAAAAATCGCCCGTAATCAGTTCCGATACGATCCGTTCCCAAGGGCTGAACTCTTTGCCTAGGAGAGCTTTCCATTTTGCCTCTCCAATCGCAATCTTTTGGATATCTTCGACAATATTGCGATTGACGACATCTTCCAAATAGGAGGGAACTCTTTGCAATTTATCCCAGACTGGTTTGAGATGCACGCTTTCGATGATCTTTAACGTCCAATATTCATGACCTTGGGGTCCTAAAAGATCTTTTTCTGCAACATGGGAGAAGGGGAGATGGCCTAAATCGTGGCAGAGAGCTGCCATTCGAATTACACGGCGCCAGTAGAGGTATTCAGAGGAGCCTTTGCGAGGGACGAACTGAAATACATCGGGACGCACCGATTTGCAAATCTTTTCGAACATCAGCGTCGCAAGAAACATGACTCCTAGAGAATGCTCGAAGCGCGTATGCGTGGCGCCCGGATAGACAAGATAGGCGATCCCTAACTGATGCACATAATGCAGCCTTTGAAAGGGGAGTGAATCGATCAGCTCCTTCTCAAATTCGTCGAAAGGGATAAACCCGTGTACCGCATCGTAAATCTTCTTATCTGCATAAAGAAAATCTTTTACCATTGAGCTGTCCTCTAATCCTAGTGGACATGATCGCGCTTCATAGAGCCCTCCGTCAAGAGGTATTCTAAGAGATTGTTAACGGATATGGATTTCGTCGCTTTTCGGAGGATTTTTGGCCGATTTTCGATGCAAAATTGGGGGGTAATATACTGGATGTTGATATTGCCCCCCAATTTTGAATCGAAAATCGGCTCAAAAGGTCCCGAAAATCGACAGAAACCAAATCCGTTAACAGTCTCTAACAGAGCCATTCTCGCTGTTGTGTGTTTTTTTGATGAAATCAAAAAAAGAGTAGATTGTGCATAGATTTGGTTTTTGTCGATTGTTGGGACTCTTTATACCGAACGTGATTCAAGAATTGGGATTTCGGCTGCGTTAAAGCCTCTAGAGAACTTTCACATCAGCCCAAATCTGATTCTTGAATCACGTTCGGTATAATCCGAGGCATCCAGATCGACATGGACGAAAAAGACAAGGTAGCACCTTGACTTATCTAGAGTAGCTGGTAAAATTTTCCTTTCCTTTATTTATCCACTAAATGGAGCATCGATGAATCAGCTTGTGGATATTCGATCCTTCATTCCTCAAATACAAGTTGAGCTGAAATATGCGACAGCAGATAATTTCACAGGACAAGTGGTGTACCACTTTCATGAGTGCCTACTGTTAAAAGAAACTGCGTTGCGACTCCACGACATACAAGAGGAACTTGACACTATGGGGTTAGGATTGAAGATCTGGGATGGGTTTCGTCCTATTGCAGCGCAGTGGAAATTTTGGGAGTTAGTTCCCGATCCACGGTATGTCGCCGATCCTAGAGAAGGGGGGAGACACACCAGGGGCACCTCAGTAGACCTGACCTTGATCACAAAAGAAGGTAAGGAATTGCCAATGCCGTCTGCTTTTGATGACTTTAGCGAAAAAGCACATCAAGATTACATGGGTGCTACTCAGGAACAAATCGCTCATCGCGTCCTACTACGAACGATCATGGAAAACCATGGGTTTGTAGGGATCTCCGAGGAATGGTGGCATTTTGATCTAATTGGATGGGAAAATTACCCGCCTCTTGACATCCCCCTGTAGTGAACACCCAGGCATTCATGCCTGGGATTGTAAGTTATACCAATCAAGAGGTTGACTGTGCGCGTACAGCTATCTGTACGCATTTGCCGGATGCACCCTATTTGCTTCTGTGTCCTTGGAGAATCTCAAGTGCTTTGTGATAATTCGGCTCTTGGGTGATTTCTGAGACAAGTTCTGCATAGAGAACATGGTCTTTTTCATCGAGAACCATGAGAGATCTGGCAAGTAGCCCAGCTAGGGGGCCATCGAGGATCAAAACCCCATAGGCTTTACCGAAATCCTTATTCCTCATCATAGATAAAAGGATTGCATTATGAACCGCCTCTGTTTCACAGAAGCGCTTCTGCGCAAAGGGGAGGTCAGCAGAAACCGTAAGGAGTACGATATCGGGATGCTTTTTGGCAAACTCATTGAGATGTTTTGTCATGAGGCTACATGTACCTGTATCGATGCTAGGCACGGTAGTAAGCAATTTCCTTTTTCCATGAAACTCATGAAGCGTCCGATCAGATAGCTCCCGATCAACGAGTGTAAAATCGGGCGCTTTCATATGGATGGCCGGAAGCTCTCCCGCAGTATGGATTGGTTTGCCTTTGAGAGAAATTTGCGCCATAAAACCTCGTTTCGATTATTAAAGACCATCTGCTGCTTTTTCGGCAATCCCGCAATAACCAGTTGCACGATTTGAGGAAAATTTGAATGCAAAATCTGCTGGCACTTTGCGAGTGAGAAGCATGCGGAAAAAGGGGAGTGTGCAAAATTTTGGTCTAAATCCGAGCCATTTAGTGATTTGAAGATTTTGCGCAACACATAAATGTTCTAATTCCTTGGGCTTGATGAAAAGCGGGTAGACATGCATATTTTTTGGCGCATTGCGTACACACCAATTGACCCCTTGGATAACTATAATATAGCTAAGAATATTTCGATTAAAGGTGTGGAAAAAAAAGAGTCCTTCCGGCTTCAAGACGCGGGACGCCTCGGCAATGAGGAGATGAGGAGATTCGACATGCTCCAATACGTCCATTGCACACACAACATCATAATATTTGTTAGCAAAGGGGAGTGAGTAGGCGTTGGCATGACGGTAATCGACAGTTTTCGTCCGATCGAATTTGCGAGCAACAGTAAGGCTATTTTCGGAAAGATCAATACCAGAGACTCTATGCCCTTCTTGAGCAAGAGCATTGGTTAAAAATCCGGCGCCGCATCCAATATCGAGCGCTCTGATTTTTTGCGAAAAACGAAAGCCTATCTCTTGGAGAATCCAAGGAATGCGCAGGCGGTTTTCAGCGCGAAGAAGTGCGATCGGATGGTCGGACGCTGTATACCACCCCTCTTGCAACTCATCATAAAACGCGTTATTAATCAGAATTTTATCACCGGTTTATCTTTCCAAATAAAATTCCAAAATACAATCTGATAGAGCATAAAGAGTCCCATCGTGACAAACTGAATCCTTAAAAAAAGGAGAAGGGAAGAGGGCTGATCGAGCCATGTAGCAATCCAAAGAGAGACTTCAGCTCCTTGAGACACAGGCCAAATAAAGGCAGCACAGGTCAAGGTGATGGGATGAAGGGTGAAGAGGATGGCATGGAGCCAGTTTTCTGACGCAGGACAATGGTCTTTATGGACAAATTCATCTTTTGTCACCAGAAGGCAGGAAAAGGCCGCGATGAGGCAATAGGGAATGAGAGTTCCTCTGGAAAAAGGGACGAAAAGGACATATCCCATACACAAAAAGACGCTGAAGGTGTCGATAGGATGGCCGATTCTTTCCCATTTAGGCAGGCCGCGCCTGCAGTGGAACCAGAGTTCATCAAAACCGATAGTCAGCGCTTGAAGAACAAAGGGAAGAAGAGCTAAGAGCCACATATTTTTTCCATGATTGATCCAGAAATGCTAAGACCCGGTCCAAAGGCAATACTGATGAGCTTAGTGTTTTCTTGCACAGCAGGATCTGTAAGAATCCTTGCCCAGATGTGAGGAATCGTTGCAGAAGACATATTGCCATAATTGTTTAAAATCTCATAGCTATATGCCATCTGAGCATCGGTTAATTGGAGAAGCTCTTGAATGTAGTGGAGGATTTTGGGGCCTCCCGGATGGATGGCAAAAAGGGATTCAGAAAGTGTGCTTTCCGAATCACAAAGTATCTTGAGATATTCTCTGAGGTGTCGAGAGATCAAAACTGGAACCTCTTTTAAAAGAGACATCTGTAGACCCCAATCGGCCATATTCCAGGTCATGCTGTCCACTGAGTCTGGGATAATCTCTTCATGGACGCGGAGTAATCGAAAATGGGGTAACTGAGAGGTAGGGGATAGGGTGTATTTGATAAAGCCATCTGCGAAAAGGCTTTGGGAAACAAGCTGATCCGTTTGATGTAACGAGGGATTAGAATGTAAAGAACAGAGTTCTGTATGAACGATATCAACCTGGGATTTGCCGCTCTTGATAAAGCCCAGTCCCATACGAATGGCTGGGAAAGCGCCATAACACCCCATGTGATAGGCATGCGTCACTGTTGTCTGTTTATTCCATCTGCGTTTAGAGACAATTTTTTGAGCTCCGCTCGGGGAAAGGTAGCCGGTGCAGCTCACGTGAATGAGGTCGCTGGGTGGAAGCGTTGTTTCTGTATAGTACTCCTCAAATACTTTTTCTACGTGTTTTCCGTAGTAGCCAGCGCGTACGGAAAGATTTTCCCCTCCCGGTAGATGATTGAGTCTGTAGATCTCCATTTGATCCCAGTTTCGGTGCAGATAGTCTCTCAGAACATGCCCCCGTTTGGCGATCCGATCTGGTTTACAACCCACACGCCACAATCTCTCTTTGAGAGACTCCCGAAATTGGGTAAGTTCTCTCTCTCTCATTCCTTTGGTTTTTTCTGCTTGCACGTGGGCATCTAAGAGCCAATCAAGCGTCTCTTTTTGGGTTGTTTCGTAAGAAGGACGAATCGATTGAAATTTGGAAAGTGCAATCATTTTATAGTAGACCTCTTGCGTAACTAATGGTTCGTTGATTTTCTGGATTATTTTGGCCGATTTTCGACTTCAAAATTGGGGAGCAATATCGACAACAGTATATTGCTCCCCAATTTTAAATCGAAAATCGGCTCAAAAGAACCAGAAAATCGACAGAACTTT